>CAYVLL010000119.1:0-6790 GCA_964452235.1 uncultured Woeseiaceae bacterium | reverse complement strand
GAGGTCACCGTGCACTAGCTGGACGAGATAGCAACCGGCCAGCCCTGCCCACGCCGCAGCCAGACTTGAATCAATTGCTAGTGCCTGCCGAAAATAGTCCTCTGCGATTTCTACATCGCCTTCACCGCGCCGATTGTAGAAAAATCTTCCCTGAAGAAAACGCTCATAGGCTTCGGCGTCTGTTTCTCTTGCGACGCTTGTGCCACGGGTCGGGACAAGTGCAACCTTGAGCGAATCAGCGACGGCCGTCGCAATCTCTGTCTGGACGCCAAGTATATCGCCAAGGTGACGATCAAAGGTTTGTGACCAGGCATGATTTCCGCTCGCAGCATCAACAAGCTGCGCGGTTATTCGCACCCGGTTGTCGGCGCGGCGCACGCTGCCCTCCAGTATCCAGGCAACATTGAGTTTGGACGCGATTGTCGCGATATCCGGATTTTGTCCCTTGAACGAAAATGACGAGGTCCGGGCGATCACATGCAGCTCGGGCATTTTCGTCAGCAGATTCAGGATTTCTTCCGCGATTCCATCGCCGAAATACTCATGATCACCCTGTGCGCTCATGTCGGCGAACGGCAGAACCGCTATCGATCGGGCCGGTATCGAGACTGCCGAATCGATTGGTGCTGCGCTTTGGCCGAATGGCTGGAAGGCGAACCAGCCGACGGCGATGACTGTTACCAGCAGCAGGAAGGACGGCAACCACCATCGCGCCAATGGCGGCGCGAACGATTCTTCGTGTGTTTCCGGCTCCGGCAGCGAGCCTTCGGTAACCGGCTGTTCAAACACATATCCGCGTCGCGGAACGGTACGAATAACCTGTCGAGAAGTATCGTTGATGGCCTTGCGTATATCGATAAGACATTGCGTCAGCGACCCGTCGGTCACGATCGTGTTGCCCCAAATCGCCGCGAAAAGCTCATCCTTGCTGACCAGTCGGCCGTGGTTTTCGACCAGATACCGGAGGACTTCGAACGACTTGGGCCGCAGTCTTATCGCGCGATCGCCGCGCAGGAGCGCGCCCCTGTCGGTAGCTAGCGTGAATTCGCCGAAGTGATAACGGTGATGCGGGGATTTTGCTTCGTGCACGGGCCTCCCTCTGGCGCGCATCGTTTTCAACCGATTTTCGCACGTCTTTAGCAGTTTTTACCCGTTCTTTAGCTGCCCGCCCGGGCGGTCCGGATTAGGCTTCCCTAACCCCGTACCGGCAGCATGCAGCCGGACGAATGTTGCGCTGGAGAGACCACACCCGAGGGGAAAAGAAATGAAAATCAATACTTTAGTAAATGTACTTGGTAGCGTTGCGGCGCTGTCACTGGCTATAGGCGCTGCGAATGCAGCGGAATACGGCAGTCCCGGGCACCAGCACACCCAGAAGTCGTCGAACAAGAAAGCCGTCGGCCTTGTGAAAGAGGTTATCAAGGGGACACGGCAGTACCGCGATGTACAGCTCGCCGAGGCGCACGGCTGGCAGAGCACGGCAAACTGCGTAACGGGCCCCGATGAAGGCGCAATGGGTATCCATTACGCGAACTTCCCGCTGGTAGTAGACGATGTACTGGACCCGCAGCAGCCCGAAGCGCTGATCTACGAAAAGAAGAACGGCAAGCTGAGACTGGTCGGCGTCGAGTTCATTGTGCTGTACGACGTGTGGCATGCGGATAATCCGGACGTGACTCCCGTACTCATGGGGCAACTATTTCATTACAACGGCAGCCCGAACCGCTACGGCCTGCCGCCGTTTTATGCGCTGCACGTCTGGGCATTCAAGGACAATCCACACGGCGTTTACGTCAACTGGCATCCGAAAGTCTCTTGTGATGAATACACCGGGGAATCCTGATACCGGGCACATTAGCAAGAATTCCTGGTTCACCCGGGTGGCGCATCATCCCTTTTGCTGATTGATGGCGTTTTCGCCGACGCCCTGATTCAGCAAGATGCGCCACCCAGGCTTTTGTGTACTGGCCGCCGAGCAACCCGGCCAAACAAAACGTGTTGAAACTTTTACAGCTCGACGTAATTCCTGCCTCTTGTTTCAGTGGCCATTCACGAACGATGTGACGATTTACAACGGCTTCCGGCTGGCACGCTTGTTGCAAGTATTGTCCTGACAATGCAAACCGCTCCATTCATTTTGAGTGCGAGCGACGTTGCGCTGCAAAGACACTTGAACCAGGAGATTGCAATGAACAGAAAACGAATCCTTCCGGCGGCGATTGCCGCAAGCATCCTTGGCGTGACTGCCACTGTACCCGTAACGCTGGCGCAGACAGCTGAACAGGCACAACCGACGATGGAACAGCGCGGTGACCAGGCTAAAGGCGCCATCAAGGACGCTTGGCTGGATGGCAAGCTGGAATCGGCTTACCTGTTCAATGAACATCTGAGCCCGTTCGATATCAACACGGACGTCGACAATGGTGTAGTTCATCTCACGGGGTCGGTGGACTCCGATATCGATCGTGACCTCGCAGGCGAAATCGCCAAATCGATTGACGGTGTGACCGACGTGAAGAACGACCTGGTCGTCGATAAAGCTACAGCGCGAACAGCTCGCGATGATGATGCATCGAAAGAGCGCTCGGGCTTCCGGCAGGCAGTCAGTAACGCAACTCTGACAGCAAGAATCAAGAGTCAGCTTTTGGCTAACTCGAACACCAGCGGCATGGCAGTTGACGTGGACTCGGACAACGGAAACGTGACCTTGTCAGGTACCGTTGACTCCGCTGAGGAAAAAGAGCTCATCGCCCGCATCGCTGAAAATACTTCCGGCACAGACTCTGTCGATAATCAGTTGATGGTGGAATACGAAGCAGAAGAAGACGCTGAGTAAAGCTGTACTGAAATGGCTTTAGCGCCCCGGCCGGCAGCGCATTGCGCTGCCGGCCTTTCTTTTGAGGGACAAATGCTATCGGTGAATCGAACCGGCGAAAACATTTGGCCGCTGCCCGCCAGTTACAGAAAGCGTGCAGCGTGACGAGCGTCACCCTATACTCGATCGAACTTTGCTGGTGAGGTAGTGAGAGTCCGAAGTTGAGTACTGAAAACACAAATGAGTCGCCGGCTCCGCCGCGCCTGACCGCAAATGAAATACGCGTCATCGGTTGCCTGATGGAGAAATCCGTCGTAACTCCGGAGCAGTATCCACTCACGCTCAATGCGCTGACTAACGCTTGCAACCAGAAGTCCAGTCGTAACCCGGTTATGTCGCTTCAGCAAGGAGTTGTGCAACGTACCGTGCGCGACCTCGAAGCCAAGCACCTGTTGCGGGTAGAAGAGAACTTCAGGAGAGGTGTCGAAAAATACAGCCAGCGATTCTGCAATTCCCGCTATAGCGACTATCAGTTCGATGCGGGTCAGTTTGCGATTGTTTGCCTGCTGTTGTTGCGAGGTCCGCAGACGCCAGGCGAGCTGCGTGCCAACAGCGGACGCCTGCACTCGTTCACCGACCATGCCGCCGTTGTCGCCTCCCTGACCGGGCTGGTCGAGCGCGAGCGCGGTCCGGTCGTGGTCCAATTGCCGCGCACTCCAGGCCGCAAGGATGCCGAATACACCCATCTCTTCGCCGGTCCAATCGACCTCGCGGAGTATGCCAGCAGTGCCCGGCACGCATCGCCGGCCCCATCAGGCGAGCGGACGAGCCTCGCCGAACTTGTGCAACGCATCGAGAAACTGGAAGCCGAAGTCGCCCGGCTCAGGGAATCTCTGCAGCAGCCATAGCCTGGTATCCTGACGGCGACCAGTAATCCCGGGCCCAAGGCCCCGGCCGGCTACCGGAGCAGGTCCTCAATCGCCGCGAGCAACAGCGGATTGAACTCGTCGGGACGCGTCATCTGCAGATAGTGTCCGACGTCGTCCATCAGCACCACCTCGAAGTCGGCATACTTGCGGTTCGTCTCAACCTGGGTCGTGTTTGGCGCTGCGGCGTTGATGGCCCTGATTGGCACGCCGGCATCCGCAAGCCATTGCGGCATGTCGATGTCCACGAAATTTCTCATCAGCGCCGCGCCGACGTCGGCGCGAAGGGCGTTGCAACTGGTGTCCCGAACCCTGTTCATGATGTCGTCAACTCGTTCCTCGGTGAACATGGCCTGCACAAAATTGCTGCAAGTGCCGACGAAATCCGAGTCGAACGCAGCAACAAAGCCTTCGACCTGCTCCCCGGAGAATTCGAATTCCGCATCATGCAAGGTATCGACTGCGACGATGCCTCGCGCGCGCTCGCCCACAAGGGCTGCAGCACGTAGCGATACCGGGCCTCCCATCGAGTGGCCGACAAGGACGACGTTGGTCAGATCAAGTGACTCGATGAGCCCTGCAATGTCGTCACCGTAATCTGCGACGCGCCAAACTTCACGGCCGGACGTTGCCTCGCCATGGCCGGGTAAATCGACCGCGATGGTGCGGTACTTCTGGCTCAGTGCCGCTACCTGTTCCGACCAGAAAGTACGATTGCACATCCAGCAGTGAACCAGCATGACGGTTACGTCCCCATTGCCGATTACAACGTAGGGCATGCGCTCACCGTCCGGTGTCGTCCACTGGTGCTCGCCCGGCGCAAGACCGGCCGGGAATTCCGTGTCGGACGAGCCCTGCGGCGTATCGGTGCAAGCCGCCAACAAGGCAGCTGCAACGACTGCTGAGAGTGTGATCTTCATGCTGGTGTGGCCTTGCTGAACGCCGGCTTTACAGTGTAAGCGTCGTTGTTTGAAGACTCCACATTCGCGTACAGGTCGTGGCAGGGTCGGACCTCGCAATCCGCCCCTGCCGCGCGCGATCCAGCCTGCTATGTGGCAGTTATCGAATGCGCCTGGCGTATTCCGCCTCGAGGCGCGTGTGGGTGCGCCAGAAACCCGGAGAGGTGCGACCGCTCAGGCGGTCGGCAAGGATATCGAGATGCGTGTGCCAGCCGGCAGATACGCCCAGTATTTCATCCCGGTTTGCGAGTCGCCGGTGAGTCAGGACCAGCATCACCTCGGTACCTCGCTCAGCAAGTTCGAAGGTGACTTCCGAGTATTCGCCTGCCGTCTCGCTCCAGGTGTAAGCGAGGCTGCGCGGAGGGTCACAGACCGTAATGCGACCCTCCATGCGGGACTCGCCGGTATGTTCGGCGTATTTGGCGGGTGGCGGGTCGTCGTTTTCCGTTAGTTCCCAATTGCGGAAAACATGCTCGACTTTTCCACCGACTCTCAGGTCCATCTCACCGGCCGCAAGCCAGCGCGCACGCTTGCCGGATTCCGTCAGATAACTCCATACCCTTTCGATCGGGCCCGGCAGCAGTCGTTCGATTCGCAGCGTATCGGTTGCGGTTAGCACGCCGTATGTGCCGGCTGACGATTCATGGTGATCGGCACTCACTTGCTGATTCATTGTTTACTCCCTCGTTTATGCGATTTGGGCGACTTCCTGGCATCTCGATCCTCTGCTCGCAGAGCGTCGTCGAGCGCGTCGAGGCGCCGGTTCCAGAACTGTTCGTAGTGACGTATCCATTCAAGGCCGCCGTGCATCGGCTGCGCCTCGAGGCGACAGAAATGGGTACGTCCCTGTCTCCTGCGCAGCACCAGCCCCGCCCGTTCCAGTACCTTGATGTGTTTTGAAGCGGCAGCCAGCGAAATGGCGAACGGTGCCGCGAGTGCACCGACGCTGTGCTCGCCGGCCGTCAGTCTTTGCAACATCGCCCGCCGCGTCGGGTCGGCCAGCGCGTGGAATACTGCGTCGAGCTGCCCGGATTCATATTCAACCATGTGGTTTAATATAGGCGGGCATTCACCAATTGTCAACCATTTGGTTGAACATATGGCAGCCCGGGTTGAGTTTCACGGTCCCGCCCTCACTCGTGATCCGAGATACTCTTGTTTGACCTGGCGAAACGCCATACTGAAGGCCCCACATGCCCCTCCACATCGGTATCGTCGCCTGTTCCGCGGAAGGCGCAGCCCTTTGCTATCGCACTATTTGTACAGAAGGTGCAGCGCTCCTCGGTCCGCATGCGCATCCTGAAGTGTCGATTCACACGCACTCGCTGGCGGATACCATGAACTGTATTTACCGCGACGACTGGAACGGCGTCGGGGAACTGATGCTGTCTTCCGCAAACAAACTCGCCAGCATCGGCGCGGATTTCCTGATCTGTCCGGACAACACGATCCACCAGGCCTTGCCTCTGATCGAAGCCCGCTCACCAAAACAATGGCTGCATATCGCCGAAGTGGTTGCGGCCGAAGCAAAGGAACGTGGCTACCGCAAAGTTGGGCTTACCGGCACGAAGTGGCTGGTCGAGAGCGAGGTATATCCGGAGAAGCTTACTGCGTTGGGATTGAAGTGCGTGCGGCCGACCGACGCCGAGCGCGAAGAAATCAATCGCATTATCATGGACGAACTCGTCTACGGTGTATTCAAGCCGGAAGGCATCGCTGTTTTCCAGCAAATAATCGGACGCATGCAAGGCGAGCGATGCGATGCCGTCATCCTGGGCTGCACCGAAATCCCCCTGATCCTGAACGACAGTAATTCGCCGTTACCCACGCTGGACTCGACGCGACTGCTGGCCCGGGCCGCATTGCGGCTCGCCGTTACGAGCGAAGGCCTGAAACCCCTTCCGTCTTAAACGTGGCCGGTTGCGACGGCCGAGACAAGCCGGACTGCCACACGCTTCAGGTATCGAGCTGGTTGCCTATCGGCAGCCGATTGATTCGTTGTCCCGTTGCCGCAAATAACGCATTGGCCAGCGCCGGCGCGAGCGGCGGCACTCCAGGTTCCCCGACCCCGGTCGGCGCTTCGGCCGACG
>CAYVLL010000118.1:0-6848 GCA_964452235.1 uncultured Woeseiaceae bacterium | reverse complement strand
CCACATTGCTCCTGGTGATCGTCGTCGCGTTTATCATGGTGCGCGCAGCACCCGGCGGCCCGTTCGCCGACGAGCGCGTGCTCCCGCCCGACACAGCGAGCAACCTGGCCGCTGCTTATCATCTCGACGAATCGCTGCCGCAACAGTTCTGGCGTTATCTCGCGGGTCTCGCGCGCGGCGATCTGGGCCCGTCCTATCACTACCGCGATTACACGGTTGCCGAGTTGATCGCCAATGCCGTGCCGGTATCGCTGCTGCTCGGCGCGCTGTCGATGCTGCTTGCGCTGCTCATCGGCGGTGCGGCGGGCATCGCGGCGGCGCTCAGGGGCAACACGTGGTTCGACCGCGGCATCACCGCACTGGCGATGACCGGAATTTCCATCCCGGTCTTCGTCGTGGCGCCGCTCTTCGTGCTGATCTTTGCGGTCTGGCTGCAATGGCTGCCGGCGAGCTGGAGCGGCAGCAGCGGCGTGCAACGGCTGGTCCTGCCGGTGATCGCACTGGCGCTACCGCAAGTGGCCTACATCGCACGCCTTGTGCGTGGCAGCCTGATCGAAGTCCTCTGCAGCGACTACATTCGCACGGCACGCGCGCAGGGCCTGGCGATGACCTCCATTCTGCGTTATCACGCGCTCAAGCCGGCATTGATGCCGCTGGTGTCGTATCTCGGGCCGGCGGCTGCCGCCGTCCTGACCGGTGCGGTCGTCGTCGAATCGATCTTCGGGATTCCCGGCCTGGGCCAGTTGTTCCTGCAAAGCGGCCTCAACCGTGACTACACGCTGGTGCTCGGCATAGTTATTTTCTACGCAGTGCTGGTCATCCTGCTCAATCTGCTGGTCGATCTGGCCTACGGCATCCTCGACCCGAGGATCCGCGAGCGATGACCGCTATCGTCGCGACCGGCCGGCGTCGTCTGCGGGAAAGCCGCGCCGTGCGAGTAAGCGTAAGCGTCCTCGCCATCATCACGCTCGCGGCGTTGCTGGGGCCGCTGGTCAGTCCGCATGATTATCGGGATACCGACTTCGACGCACGCCTGCAGGCTCCTGCGCTGGAAGAATTTCGCCTGTTCGGCAGCGATGATCTCGGCCGGGACCTGTTCGTGCGCACAATGTCCGGGACCCGCGTGACCCTGCTCGTTGCCGTCGTTGCCAGTTTCGTCAGCCTGCTGATCGGCGTGGCATACGGGGCGATTGCCGGGTACGCGGGCGGCATGATCGACGCAGTCATGATGCGCCTCGTCGATGCGCTCTATGCCTTGCCTTTTATCTTCCTGGTGATATTGCTGATGGTCGCTTTCGAGCGAAATTTCCTGCTTATATTCGTCGCGATCGGCGCCATCAACTGGCTGGACATGGCGCGCATCGTGCGCGGCCAGACTTTGGCGCTCAAGGAACGGGAGTTCGTAGATGCGGCGCGGCTTATCGGTGTGTCGCCCGGCACAATTCTCGTGCGTCACATAACGCCGAACCTGCTCGGAATCGTCGTGGTGTACCTGACGCTGACCATTCCGCAGGCGGTGCTGGTCGAATCCTTCCTGAGTTTTCTCGGGCTCGGCATACAGGAACCCGCGACATCGCTTGGCGCGCTGGTGAACAACGGCGTGGCGCACCTGGAGCGTGCGCCGTGGCTGCTGTTGCTGCCGGCGACAATACTGGCGGTCATGCTGCTGGCGTTTAATTTTCTGGGAGACGGCTTGCGCGACCTGCTCGACCCGAGACACCGCCCGCGATGAGCCTGCTCGAGGTCAGTAACCTGTGCATCGACTACGGCGACAACGCGCCCCCAGTGGTCAACGATTTATCGTTCAGTATTGCCGCGGGGGATTCGCTGGGTATTGTCGGCGAATCGGGGTCGGGCAAGACACAAACGGCGCTCGCGATCACGGGCCTGCTACCGGCGCAGGCGCGGGTTTCCGGGGAGGTGCTGTTCGATGGCAACAACCTTCTCGGCAAGAGTGACAGATACCTGAACGGCTTTCGCGCGCGGCGCCTTGCAATGGTCTTCCAGGACCCGAAGCAGGCGCTGAATCCTTACCTGCGTATCGGCGATCAGTTGTCGCGCATACTCCTGGAACACCGCATCGGTGAGCGCCGCAATGTCGCGAAGCGCGCGCTCGATTTGCTGCGGCGGGTGGGGTTGCCCGATGTCGAGCGACAGTATCGCAGTTATGCGCATCAGCTTTCCGGAGGCATGCGGCAGCGAGCGATGATCGCGATGGCTCTCGCCGGCGAACCTGAATTGCTCATCGCCGACGAACCGACTACGGCACTCGACGTGACGGTACAGGCACAGGTTCTCGACTTGTTGCGGGAGCTCAAAGACGAGACCGGGATCGCGCTCTTGCTCATCACACACGATCTCGGCGTAGTGGCCGGCAACTGCAAGCGCGTGCTGGTAATGCAACGGGGCAAGATGCTTGAGCACGGTGCGACCGAAGCCGTGTTTCGCAAACCTTCGCAGCCACACACACGCGCCATGCTGGCGGCGGTGCCGCGTATCGATGCACCGATCGCTGTCGCACCGCTTTCCGAGACAGCAGCACGGGTTTTATCTATCGACGGCGTGTCCGTGCAATTTGCCGAAAGAGCATCGCGACGTGGTTCGGGTGGAGCATTGCACGCGGTGCTTCCGCTGACGGTTGACGTGCGCGCGGGGGAGACGCTGGCCATTGTCGGCGAATCGGGATCCGGCAAATCGTCACTGGCCCGCGCCGTGCTCGGCCTGTTGGCGCCGTCCACCGGAACGATCAGTTTTTTGGGGAGGCCGATTGCCGCCCGAGTAGAATCGCGACCCAACGAACTGCGCCGCAACCTGCAGCTGGTCTTCCAGGATCCGGTAGCGTCCCTCAATCCGGCCATGCGTGTGTGGGACGTGCTGCTGGAACCGGTCCGGTTGCACGAGCCGCAACTCGACGCGGGCGGCTATCGCGAACGGGTCGAGTCGATGCTCGCACGCGTCGGACTCGAAGCGACATTGCTGCAGCGATATGCGCATGAGCTGTCCGGCGGTCAGGCGCAGCGCGTAGCCATTGCACGGGCGCTGATACTCGAACCGCGGCTGCTTATCTGCGACGAGGCGGTCGCGGCGCTGGATGGGACTGTCAGGCAGGCGGTCCTAGACCTGCTGCGGCGCGAGCAGGAGCGATCGGGAATGTCGCTGATCTTCATTACCCACGATCTCGCGGTCGTGAGGCAAATCAGCCATCGGGTGCTCGTGATGTACATGGGCCGGGTCTGCGAACTTGCGGATAACGCCGCGCTCTTTGCACAACCACGGCATCCCTATACGCGGACGCTGTTGGCCGCGGTACCGGTGCTGGAACCCAGCCGCGAGCGACGGCACCACTCCGGGTCGGACCTCAGTAACTAATTGAAATATAGATCAAAAATGGGGAATCAAGCACTTACCAAGGTCCGACCCGGAGAACGGCTGGAGATAAGTTAGGATGTCAAATCAGATACTTGCTGAGGTCCGACCCGGAAGGGTTAGAGGATGCCGAGGGGGATGGGCAGCGGGGCGCCATTGACGGTGAGGAGGCCCTTTGCGTATTCGGCCCTGGTCACGTAGGCGTCGCCGTCGCGCTTGAGAATGCCCATCGCCACCAGCGCGCCGGCTTGCGGATTGCCGGCCTGAATCATCTCGAGTACCGCAACCGGCACGCGAATGTCGGCGGCCGCGGTCAGTGCAAGTAGTACGGTTGGCCAGGAAAAAGCCTGGGCCGAATCCGCTTCCGGCAATGTAAAGCGCATTGCTGCCGTCACCTCGCCCTGCGGCAGTGTTACGTCGATGCGATCGAAGCGCACTTCGGCACCCGCCAGCAGGAACGACTGGATGTCACCTTCGATGCGGTCGTAGGCATCCGCGAATGCTGCTTCCGGATCCGCGGCTTCGCGCGCAGCCTGGAATTCCTCGATGATCGTCTGCAGTGTGCGCGCGTCGAGCCCGTTGACGACAACATCGAGACCGAGGTCGGCTTCACCCAGCCCGGGTATGGAGATGCCGCTGGCGTCCATCGTCGACGAGCCGTTGACGCGGTCGCCCACAAGCTCGTTACTGGCATCCAGCACCAGGCGAGCGACAGCCGTTGCACCGCCCACCGGGTTTTCAAGCGTTGCGTCCTCCAGTGACAGTACGATCCCGCCCACAGAGAAGCCGTACTCCGTCGCCTGCTGCCGGCCGTCGAAACGTGCACCACCGATCAGCAGGCGATCGCCACCCGCTCGCAGTGACAACGGGTCGATACGACCGTCGTACTGCAGGTCGGAGGCCGACGCGTTGATCTTGAAATGCAAGTCGCCGCCTTGCCACTGCAGTTCGAGATCCTCATCCGCATACGATCCCGCCAGCAATGCGTAGCGCGAGCTTGTCTCCCCCGTGAGGCCAATGCGACTGTTCAGTTGACCGGGGATCGCGATCAGCTCGCCGTTGCCGCGCTCAATTTGCAGTGTGGAGACCGTGCTTGCCAACGCAGGTTGCAGGGATCCCGCGTCGCGCGACATCGAACTGACCGGCACCAAACCATGATCGATGCGCGTATCGATAATCAGCGCGGCGGTACGGTCAGGGTCCAGCGCACCTGCGAGCTCTGCAAGCTTCGAGTGCAGCGCACCCTTCTTCAGTTCGATGCGATGCCGTCCCGCGGCTGTGAACCAGCCACGCTCGAAGGTCTCCTGCGTGACGACGAAATCGTCATTGCGGATTTTGGCCCACTCGACACTGTCCTTGACGTTGCGCTCGGCGAGGCGTCCGACGATTCCGGGCGAGACCAGCACGATCACCGCCAGGGCCACCAGCACAACCACAATCCATCTGTTCATCAGCTTGCTTCCGAGTTGCGTTACCGCGCGGAACGGCGCTAACAGATTCCCAGTATGGCGGAGCGGGGCCGTCCTGCACATGGCCGTCACCCGGCCCGCAGTACATTATCGAAGAGGCGCAAGCCCGGTCCTTGGCCAGTTCGCAGGCTAGAATTACACCCCGAGTGTCTCTACCATAGCGAGCTCTGTCGACAAGGCAAGCGTCCGACCCCGGCATTGCCGACTACCCGGATACCAAGAAATACGTGAAGACATTTTTTTACCCCTGTGCCGCAGTCACGTTGTCAGCGCTCGTCCTGGCAATCTTTGC
Source organism: uncultured Woeseiaceae bacterium (assembly GCA_964452235.1). Classification (GTDB taxonomy): domain Bacteria; phylum Pseudomonadota; class Gammaproteobacteria; order Steroidobacterales; family Woeseiaceae; genus IDS-8. The sequence goes on along the minus strand of CAYVLL010000118.1, from coordinate 1,721 downwards.
GAACCCTGCGGCAGCGCAAGGCGATGCCGCAGAGGGCCGCAAGCTTGGCTACACCTGCATTGGTTGTCACGGCATTCCAAGCTATCGCAACGCCTATCCCTCATACCGAGTGCCGAAACTCGGCGGACAGAAGAGCGCCTACCTGACAGCGGCCCTGCGTGCGTATCGCGACGGCACACGACCCCATCCCACGATGCAGGCGCAAGGCAGCAGTCTTTCCGATCAGGATATCGATGACCTGGTCGCCTGGATCGGCGAATCCGGTGAAGCCCGCGACGAACTCGATGCGGAGACTGCCGGACTGCCGGATGCGGCGCGCACCTGTGTCACCTGTCACAGCACGGCGGGTGCAGAGATGGAGCCGGTTCCGCCGGTATTGTCTGGCCAGCACCAGGACTATCTCGAGCACTCTTTGTTGCAATACAAGAACAACGCACGCGGTATCAACGTAATGAACTCCTTCGCGGCCGGTCTTACGCCGGCCGACATGCGGACACTCGCGCGGTTCTATGCATCGCGTGACGGTCTCGAGACCCTGTACGAAAAAGAGTAGGCCGCTCACCGGCCGGTTGGTCCGCCACGCCCGCACGCGAGAGGTGACCATGCCGCAACAGGCTGCGCATATCACGGAACTCACGCATGGCATCAGCGCCATCGACACGGACCACGTGCGGCCGTTGCTCGATGCGAGCCACCTGATCGTGCAGCGGGGGCGTGCGGCATTCGTCGATACCGGCACGAACCACAGCGTGTCTTTGCTGCTCGATGCGCTGGCGCGCAAGAACCTCGACGTCGGCGACGTGGACTATGTCTTTCTCACCCACGTGCACCTCGATCATGCCGGCGGTGCGGGTCTCCTGATGCAGCAACTGCCGAACGCGAAGGCCGTGCTGCATCCGCGCGCTGCGCCGCACATGATTGACCCGGCGAAACTCATCAAGGGGTCAAAGGCCGTTTACGGGAAGCAGCGCTTCGCCGCCATGTACGGTGACATCGAAGCGATCCCGGCCGAGCGTATCGAGGTCGTCAGCGATGAGCAGGAATTCACACTCGCCGGGCGGGTACTGCGCTGCATTTTTACCGAAGGCCATGCACGGCATCACTACTGTCTCGCAGACCCGGCATCGCGCGGCGTGTTTACCGGCGACAGCTTCGGCCTGTCCTACCGCGAACTCGACACGGCGAACGGCGAGTTTATCTTTCCAACGACGACGCCGGTACATTTCGATCCACCCGAAGCGCACACGGCAATCGATCGCATCATGGCTGAGCAGCCGGAGTATCTTTACCTCACGCATTATAGTCGTGTCAGCGATCTGCCGCGGCTGGCCCGCGACATGCACCAGCGACTTGATGACTTTGTAGAAATCGCAATGCGACATGCGAACGAGCCTGACCGCACGGCGGCAATGCGACGATCAATGTTTCACTATCTGACGGACGCGTTGCGCGCCCACGGGTTTCACGCAGACGATGATCGACTGCACGCATTGCTCGATATGGACATTGAACTGAATACAATGGGCATGGAGTACTGGCTGGATCATCGCCAGTAATGGTCACGCAACCTGGAGCCAGCATGGAAACCTTTCGCGCCTACCGTATCGACCAGCAAGACGGCAAAATCGTCGCGGATTTCGCCACACTGTCACTCGACGACCTCAGCGACGGCGACGTCGTGATCAAGGTGAGCCACTCGACCATCAACTACAAGGATGCGC
>CAYVLL010000117.1:0-6890 GCA_964452235.1 uncultured Woeseiaceae bacterium | reverse complement strand
CAACCCTCGATGCCGTTCCGCATCGACGTCGAAGCCCTTCTACAAAAATAATCAATGAAAAAAGGGGACAGTGACCTAAGACTCGTTAAGACTCGTTCCAAAGTCACTGTCCCCTTTTTTCCGCAAAGTCACTGTCCCTCATTTTAGGCCGTGAGATGAAACGATCGTGGCAGCAGGTCGTCGATGCCGCAGGTATCGAAGCCGTTCTCGCCTTTCAGGAGGATACGTGTGTTCTCATCCGCAAACTCGCTGATGATCTGGCGGCAGCCGCCACAGGGTGTGCAGGGTTCCAGTGTGTCGTGCCCTCCAAGTACCGCTATGGCCACGATCCTGCGCCCGCCGGCCGACACCATCGCGCCTACCGCGTTCGCCTCGGCGCAACTGCCCTGCGGAAACGATGCATTCTCCACGTTGCAACCGATGTGTACGCGGCCGAGTTCGTCCTGTAACGCCGCGCCAACCCGGTACTTCGAGTGCGGCGCATACGCGCTTTGCCGCACGGCAGTGGCTGCCTTGACGAGGCGTTCCTGATCGATCAGCTCCGAATCAGCCATTGCTCATCGCTCCTTGGCTCAGCGCTCCTTGCGCATGGGGTTGTTCGGGTGCGTCGTCCAGTCGGCTTTCTCGGACGTGATCGGACGGCCGGTCCGCGGATCGACACCGTGGGTCAGCGGCTGCATGGTGATGCAGCTGTCGACCGGGCAGACGCTGACACAAAGATTGCAGCCGACACACTCTTCATCAATCACCTCGAAATGACGACTGCCGTTGACCGATTTCGTAATTGCCTGGTGTGACGCATCTTCGCACACGATATGACAGCGCCCGCACTTGATGCAGAGGTCCTGGTCGATCACCGCCTTTTCGACATAGTTCAGGTTCAGGTACTGCCAGTCGGTGACGCTCGGTACCGCCTTGCCCACCAGTTCGCCCACCGAGTGCATGCCCTTGCTGTCGAGAAAATCGCTCAATCCGTCGGTGAGGTCGTCGATGATTTTGAACCCGTACACCATCGCCGCCGTACATACCTGCACGTTGGATGCACCGAGCGCCAGAAAGTCGACTGCGTCGCGCCAGTCGGCGATGCCGCCGATGCCGGAAATCGGCAATCCGCGCGTGTCCTTGTGACGTGCAATTTCGGCCACCATGTGCAGTGCAATCGGTTTGACCGCCGGCCCGCAATAGCCGCCGTGCGAGCCCATGCCATCGGTCGTCGGATACATCGTCAGCGTGTCGTAGTTGACGCGCATGATCGAATTGACGGTGTTGATCAGCGACACCGCATCCGCACCGCCGGCTTTTGCTGCTTTGGCGGGCGGCAGGATGTTGGTCACGTTCGGCGTCAGTTTTACGATCACCGGCACGCGCGCATATTTCTTGCACCATTCCGCCGCCATCTCGATGTACTCGGGCACCTGGCCTACGGCCGATCCCATGCCGCGTTCCGACATGCCATGCGGACAGCCGAAGTTGAGTTCGAGTGCATCCGCGCCGGTGTCCTCGATCATCGGCACGAACTTCGCCCAGGTCGGCTCGTTCATTGGCAGCATGACTGAGACGACCATCGCACGATCCGGCCAGTCGCGCTTGATCCGGCGGATCTCGTCAAGGTTGGTTTTCAGCGGCCGGTCGGTGATCAGTTCGATATTGTTGAAACCGATGACGCGACGATCGTTGCTGTGAATGGCGCCGTAACGCGGTCCGTTTACGTTGACGATCGGGGGATCTTCGCCGAGCGTTTTCCAGACGACGCCGCCCCAGCCGGCTTCGAAAGCGCGGTTGACGTTGTAGGCCTTGTCGGTTGGTGGCGCCGATGCGAGCCAGAACGGGTTAGGCGAATGGATGCCGAGGAATTCGCTGGTCAGGTCAGCCATGTCGGCACTCCGGTCGCCGATCGCCCGTGATACGGGCTCCTACAGGGGCCAGAACGCGCACTGTAGGAGCCCGTATCACGGGCGAACCGGATGTAAGAAAAAGGAGGATCACGACGGGCCCTTAAGGTAGCGATCAATCGCAATTGCCGCAATCTTGCCATCCTGCACGGCGGTCACCGTCAGGTCCTCGCCATCAGCGATACAGTCGCCTCCCGCCCACACGCCGTCGATCGACGTGCGTCGTTCACCGTTGACCGACAGTTTGCCGCCCTGCGTCCGCAACACGGCATTCTGCGCCGCCGGAAGATCGCTGCCGAGAATCTGCCCGACTGCCTTGAACACCACGTCGGCCTCGATCGTCCAGCGCTCGCCCGTGCCGCTTAGCTTGCCGTGCGCATCGATGGCCGTGCGTTCGAATTCCACGCCGGTCACAAAATCCTCGCCGAGAATGCGGACGGGCCGCGCCCAGTGGCGCAAGGTAACGCCATTCTTCAGTGCGAACTCCTGCTCATACAAACTGGCGCCCATTTGCTCCGGCCCGCGCCGGTACACCATATCGACAAACTCCGCGCCAAGTTTCCTGCTTTGCACCGCCACGTCGATTGCCGTCATGCCGCCGCCAATCACCACGATGCGGCGGCCGACCGGCAGCTTGCTCTTGTCGCGAGCCTGGCGAAGAGTCGCAATATATTCCACCGCATCCACGACGCCCTCGATGTCCTCGTTGTCGATTCCGAGCCGGTTGACAGCGCTCAAGCCGATGCCAAGAAAGACGGCGTCGTACTCGTCTATAAGAGACGCCAGTGTGAAGTCATCACCGAGCGATACGTCACTCCGCAACTCGATACCGCCGATCTCCAGGATCCACTGCACCTCGCGCTGCGCGAAGTCGTGCAAGGTCTTGTAGGCGGCGATGCCGTACTCGTTAAGGCCGCCCGGCTGTGGGTCGCGATTGAACACAACAACACTGTGTCCCAGCATCGCCAGGCGATGCGCACAGGAAAGCCCCGCGGGTCCCGCACCGACGATGGCAACAGTCTTGCCGCTGTCCGGCGCACGAGCGAACAGCCTGATGTCTTCCTTGAAAACGGGATCGGTGGCGAAACGCTGCAACAGGCCGATGCGCACCGGCAGGTCCTCGTGCGTATTGCGCACGCAGGCCTCCTCGCACAGAACTTCGGTCGGGCACACACGCGCACACATGCCGCCCATGATGTTCTCTTCGAGAATCGTGCGGGCTGAACCTTTTATGTTGTCGCTGCGAATCTTCTGGATGAAGCCGGGGATGTCGATGCCGGTCGGGCAGGCCGTCGTGCACGGCGCATCGAAACAGAAGTAGCACCGGTCGGCTTCGATCAATGCTTCCGAACGCGTGAGCGGCGGATGCATGTCCGCAAAGTTCTTGTTGATCTCGGCCGCCGGGAGGCGAGCGGCGCGCACATCCCGGACTCGCTGCTCGTGGCGATCGCTGCCGTCGCTGCTCATTGCTCCCCTCTTACCCTCGCACTGTCGCGAACGCTCTCAAGATCCTTAAGGATCAGCCGCTCTTGCGCGCGCGTTCGCCGACAGGCTTCCGCCGCACCGGTTGCGGTACATTGCGTTCGGCCTTCCTGCGCATCGCGTCGTAATAATTCGCGAACGGTGGTTTCTCTATGTAGCGGCCCGCGCCGCGCTCGACATCAAGCTTGCCATCAGCCCAAACAATTTTGCCCCGCGACAAGGTGTGCGATGCGCCACCCTTGACCGTCATGCCTTCGAAGATATTGAAATCAATGTTCTGGTGATGCGTTTTCGCGGAGATGGTTTTGCTGGCCTGTGGATCCCACACCACGATATCGGCATCGGCGCCGACCGTGATCGAACCTTTGCGCGGGAAAATGTTGAAGATCTTCGCCGCGTTGGTCGAAGTGGCCGCCACGAATTCGTTCATGGTGAGCCGGCCCGTGCTGACGCCGTGATGCCACAGCACTTCCATGCGGTTCTCGATGCCGGCCGTGCCGTTCGGAATGAGTCGGAAATCATCCTTGCCGGCGGCTTTCTGCGGCGCACAAAAACAGCAGTGATCGGTCGCCGTCGTCTGCAGGCTGCCGGACTGCAAGCCGTTCCACAGCGCTTTCTGGTGTTCCGGCGAGCGAAACGGCGGGCTCATCACGTGGCCGGCGGCAAATTCGAAATCCTCACTGCGATAGACCGAATCGTCGATCAGCAAGTGGCCGGCGAGCACCTCACCGTACACGCGCTGGCCTTCGTTGCGTGCGCGGGTAATCGCTTCGAGCGACTGCCGCGATGACACGTGCACCAGGTAAATCGGCACGCCCAGCACCTCGGCGATGCGAATCGCGCGGTTCGCGGCTTCGCCTTCCACTTCCGGCGGGCGCGACAGGGGATGACCTTCGGGCCCGGTGATACCGGAATCGAAAATTTTCTGCTGCAGGCGATAGACCAGTTCACCGTTCTCGGCATGCACGGTGACGATGGCGCCGAGCTCGATCGCTTTCGAAAAACTGTTCACCAGGATTTCGTCGTCGGCCATGATGGCGCCCTTGTACGCCATGAAGTGTTTGAAGCTGTTGACACCGTGCTTCTTCACCAGCGCTTCCATGTCGCGTGCGACGCTGTCGTCCCACCAGGTGATGGCAACGTGGAAGGAATAATCGGCGACCGCTTTTTCCGCCCATTCACGCCACTGGCGAAACGCCTCCATGACGTTTTGCTGCGGATTGGGGATGACGAAGTCGATGATCATCGTCGTGCCGCCGGCCAGCCCCGCGGCGGTGCCTGAATAGAAATCGTCGCTTGCCACCGTGCCCATGAACGGCAACTGCATGTGCGTATGGGGATCGATGCCGCCCGGCATGACGAATTGATCGCCGGCGTCGATGACCTGCGCGCCTTTGGGGATGTCGAGTTTGTTGCCGATTGCCTGGATAACGCCATCGGCGCACAGCACATCCGCGCGCCAGCTCGTCTCCGCCGTGACGACGGTTCCGCCCTTTATTAGTACCGCCATATCATTTGCCCCGACTCAAAAAATAGTAGAGAAGGCCACCGAGCAGCGAGCCGGTGAACCAGCCGTAGTCGTAAAACCAGCCGAGCGCGCCGGTCGTGATTGCGACGAGTGTCAATGCGACCGGAAGCAGGAACGCGACAAAGCCCGGCGCGTTCCAGGCGGGGTAAAGGCCGCCGTTCCGGTACAGATCGGGCAGCTCGTAGGTTTGTCGCTTGATGACAAAATAGTCGACTATCATGATTCCCGCAATAGGGCCGAGCAGGCTGGAATAGCCCAGGAGCCAGTTGGAATAGAGACTTTCGACGCTCACATCGGAGACCAGCCAGCCCATTTTCTTGAACAGTTCCCAGCTCATGAGGACGACGCCGATCAGGCCGGTCAGCAGCACGCCCTTGGTCTGGTCGATGAATTTCGGCGCCACGTTCTGGAAATCGTTGGTGGGTGAGACGATATTGGCGGCCGTGTTGGTGGAAATCGTCGCCAGGATGATCATGAACATCGACACGACCACCCAGAACGTGCTGTCGATGCGGCCGATGAGGTTGATCGGGTCGGAAATCGTTTCGCCGACGAGTTCAAGCGAGGCGGAGGTCAAGAGCACGCCCAGGCCGGCGAACAGGAACATGGTGAGCGGCAGGCCGATGACCTGTCCGAGCACCTGGCTTTTCTGCGAATCGGCGTAGCGGCTGAAATCCGGGATGTTGAGCGACAGTGTTGCCCAGAAACCGACCATCGCGGTCAGGCCGCTGAAAAAATACGGTGCGGTCGAAGCGCCTTCCGGGCGCGATGCCGGCATCTCCAGCAACGCCATGACCGACGCTTTGGGCCAGGCCCACACGACGAGGCCGATGGCGACCGCGAGCAACAGCGGTGCCGCGATGGCTTCGAGTTTCTTGATCGACTCCGCGCCGCGGATGACGACCCACAGGTTCAGGACCCAGAATATGAAAAAGCCGAGGACCTCGCCTTTGCTGCCGAGCGCAGCCCAGCCGTCGAACAACGCGGACAACAACAGGTGTACAGCAATGCCACCGAACAGTGTTTGCACACCGAACCAGCCGCAGGCAACGAGCGCACGAATAAGCGCCGGCACGTTCGAGCCGATGATGCCGAATGACGAACGCAGCACGACCGGGAAGGGAATGCCGTATTTTGTGCCGGCAAATGCATTGAGGGTGAGTGGAATGAGAATGATGATGTTGGCGAGCAAGATGGTCCACAGCGCTTCGGAGACCGACAGTCCGAAGTAAGCGGTGAGCACACCGCCGAGCGTGTAGGTCGGTACGCAGATCGACATGCCGACCCACAGCGCCGCGATGTGCCATTTGTTCCAGGTACGGTCGGCCGCTTTCGTGGGCGCGATGTCGTCGTTGTAGCGGGGGCTTGCGAGGAGGTCGGGGCCGGCACGCAGCTCGATGAATTCACCGACGGTTACCGCGGTAGATTGCGCTTCACGTTCCAATCGATGCCTCTCCCCATTTTTTCCCTGGCTCCCGCCAACGAGGCCCCTGTAGGAGCCCGTCTCACGGGCGATCAGCGCAGCGCGGGACCGAAGGACAATCGCCCGTAATACGGGCTCCTACAGGGACGGTTTTTTCGTCCCGTTGGCGACGTTACTCGATCAGCGGTTCGTACAGGTCCGGGCGACGGTCGCGAAAGAACTGCCAGGTGTTGCGAACCTCGCGAATCATGTCGAGGTCGATTTCGTGGACGAGCAGTTCGTCCTCGCCGTAACTGGCCTGGGCCTCGATCGCGCCGCGCGGGTTGACGATGTAACTCGAGCCGTAGAACTCGCCCATCTTGTCGGCCCAGGGCTCTTCCGTGCCGATGCGGTTGATGGCGCCGATGAAGACACCATTGGCCGCGGCTGAGGCTGGTTGCTCCAGCTCCCACAGGTACTTACTTAAACCCGCGACCGTTGCCGAGGGATTGACGATGTATTCAGCGCCGTTCAGTGCAAGCGCACGCCAGCCTTCCGGGAAGTGGCGGTCGTAACAGATGTAGAC
>CAYVLL010000116.1:0-6934 GCA_964452235.1 uncultured Woeseiaceae bacterium | reverse complement strand
GGCAAATTCCAACGCGAGCACCCACACAAATTATCTGATTGAATTGTTAAAGAGCGGGTTGATCAAAGGGCCGAACCGCTTGATCGACAGGGCCGATTATTATACAGCCGAACATGCCCCGGACAACAGCTTTCGCGCTGTCAAAGGTGGGCTGGGTTGCTTGATTATCGGGATCCTGGCTGAAGGACACCGTGCCTTCAGCGAGCGGGGCATTATAGCGACCACGGCCGCGGGGTCAACACTTAATTGGCAGCGGGGGCGATATGCAAAAACTACCCGGAAATCCCTGCTTTTGCGCCCCGGCAGCCGCTTACGGCGGCCTTCAGGTCAGGCGCACCCTGGCGAATTTGCGCTTGCCGACCTGAAACACATGGCTGCTGCCTGCGGAAATTTCAAGACGGCGGTCCTCGATTCTTTCGCCGTCGATCCTGACGGCACCCTGACTGATCAGGCGCAGAGCCTCGGTCGTGCTTGCGGCCAGGCCGGCCTGTTTGAGTATATGAGCGATGCCGAGGGACCCTTCCGCGCACTTCACGAAAAGTTCCTCGATATCGGAAGGCATCTCGCCTTCACGAAACCGGGCAATAAATGCCTCTTTGGCTCGCTCGGCCGCCCTGTCGTCGTGAAATCGCGCCACAATCTCCATGCCGAGCTCGAACTTGACGTCGCGGGGATTCCGGCCTTCCGCAACAGACTTTTTCAGCGCTTCGAGATCCGCGAGGGGCCGAAAGCTCAATACCTCAAGGTAACGCCACATCAGGTCGTCTGAAATTGACATTATCTTGCCGAACATTTCCTCGGCCGCCTCAGTTATACCGATATAGTTGCCCAGCGATTTGGACATTTTTTGTGCGCCGTCGAGGCCCACCAGCAGCGGCGTCGTCATGACAACCTGGGGATCCTGCCCCGAATGCTGTTGCAACTGGCGACCCACCAGCAGGTTGAATTTCTGGTCGGTCCCGCCCAGCTCGACATCAGCCTTCAGTGCAACCGAGTCGTAGCCCTGCACCAGCGGATACAGAAACTCATGGATGGCAATGGATTGGCCGCCCTTGAAGCGCTTGTTGAAGTCGTCCCGCTCCAGCATACGGGCCACCGTGTGTTGTGCTGCAATGCGTATCAGTCCAGCGGCATCCATCGGCGCCATCCAGGTGGAATTAAACTCGACGCGGGTGCGCTCAGGATCGAGGATCTTGAATATCTGCGCCTCATAGGTACGAGCGTTGTCTTCAATGACTTCCCGGGTCAATGGCGGCCGGGTTGTATTCTTGCCTGACGGGTCGCCGATCATGCCCGTGAAGTCGCCGATGAGAAACACGACCTCGTGCCCGAAGCTCTGGAACTGGCGCATCTTGTTTATCAGAACCGTGTGACCGATGTGCAGGTCCGGCGCAGTCGGGTCGAAACCGGCCTTTACGATCAGCTGATCTTTGCATTTCAGTTTCTGTTCGAGTCCACCGTCCGGCAGGATCTCGTCGGTGCCCCGGGCAAGCTCGTCGAGCTGTTCGGCAATTGCAGTCTTCATAGAGGAATCATTGGCAAATAATCGGGTAACGATCTCGAACTTTTCGGCTGCCGAACTGTAGCATTACATCTGTCGATTGAAGCAGTCGCAGGAATGAATTTCACCGCCGCCTGGCGGTTGAACCGCTGTTCGCGTACTAATTCAGACGCCTTTTTATGAAGACTCATTAACATCATGAGTTTTAACAACTTTCTTTGACCCGCCGTGCATCTCGCTGATAGAGTAGCGGCTTCTGGCGACAGGGGGACAATGACTTGAACCGTCGGGTGAGTCCACTACTTCACGATTACAAGCAAACAGCCCCGGAAACGGCTGGAAAAAACAAGAGACTTCAATGGTTTGTAGTTGGCCTGGGACTGCCCCTGGTCGGGCTCATGCTGATGTGGGCGTTCGGTTCGCCAACGAGCGAGCCGGCGCTCGCCGTTGAGGCAAGCGCAGCGTCGGCACTACCGCCCGCAGAGTCGCCGATGCCGACCCTTGACACTGACCTCGAGTTAATCGAACTCGCAACCGCCAAACCGATGCCGGAAATGAAGCCGGTATCGCCCTATTCCGAATTGCAGTTCCGGGTTCGACCCGGCGACACCCTCGACCGGCTTTTTCGCACTCATAAGCTCGATCTCGGAAACCTGGCATCGATCGCCAGCCTGCCGGAAGCCGGAAAACATTTGCGCCTGTTACGGCCGGGCGACGAATTTCGCATCGAACACGACGAGGGACAGCTGATCAGCCTCTATCGCGATCTCGACATTAATAATGCTTTGCTCGTTTCCCGCGGCGAGTCAGGGTTTGCCGCCGAAATAATCACGCGACCTATCGAAATCCAGAAGCGCCTGGCCTACGGCCGGATCGAGACCTCGCTATTCGAAAGTGCCGCCGCCGCCGGCATGCCGGACAAGCTCATCATGAACCTTGCGGGAATATTCGCCTGGGATGTGGACTTCGTGCTCGACATTCGCAAGGGCGATGACTACTACATTCTGTACGAAGAGATCTATCAGAACGGCAAATTTGTCACGTCGGGTGAAATAATTGCTGCTGAGTTCAACAATAATCGACGCACGTTCCAGGCGGTGCGGTTTGTCGACAAAAACGGCCGCTCAGACTATTTCACGCCGGACGGCAGAAGTGTGCGCAAGGCGTTCATTCGCGCGCCGGTCGATTTCACGCGCATCAGTTCCAGTTTCAATCCCAATCGACGCCATCCGATCCTGAATACCATTCGCGCACATCGGGGTGTGGATTACGCGGCACCTTCGGGAACGCCGATCAAGGCAGCCGGCGACGGCAAGATCATTCATCGCGGCCGTCACGGTGGCTACGGTAACACGGTCATTATCCAGCATGGCGGCAACATCACCACGCTGTACGCGCACCTGTCCAAGTTCCATGCGTCCGCAAAACTGAATGGTCGCGTCCGGCAGGGCGATACCATCGGCTACGTCGGCGCCACCGGGCTTGCCACGGCTCCGCACCTGCACTACGAATACCGGCTGAATGGCGTCCATCGCAATCCGCGCACTGTGGATTTACCGCAAGCCGACCCGATCCACGAAGAATACCGTGCCGAGTTTCTGGCATCGGCTGAGCCCTTGCTCGATGAATTGCTGCAGTTCAAGAGCACGCAGGTCGCCATGGCTTCGGACTGATGAACAGCTGTTGGCAGCCTGTCTGAACCCGGCCCAAATATTCTGACCGCGCCCAGCCGTTTCGCAAAAACCCAATGAGAGTCCCGTGGCAGTAACGTCGCTTTATATCGGCCTCATGTCAGGCACCAGTATGGATGGCATCGACGCAGGCCTGTTCGACATTCGAGGCAATCGCTGCCTGACTGTCGCCACCCTTAGCAATGCGTATCCCGAGGAACTGCGTGAGCGCCTCACGACCGCGAGCCGCAATCCGGAAAGTTGCACGGTCGAATTGATCGGCACGCTCGATCACTGGGTCGGCGATTGCTTCCGCAAGGCTGCGGAGGACCTGCTCGCCATGAGCGGGATTCAAAGGAGCGCCGTTCGGGCAATTGGCAGCCACGGGCAGACCTTGCGCCATAAACCACGCAACGACCGGCCTTACACCCTGCAGATCGGCGACCCCAACCTCATTGCGGCGGGAACCGGCATAACGACGGTTGCAGATTTTCGACGCCGGGACCTTGCACTCGGCGGCGAAGGTGCGCCGCTCGCCACCGCCTTTCATCGCCACTTTCTCGCCGACGCAAGAGAGAGCCGGGTAATCCTGAACATCGGCGGGTTTGCGAATATCACCATTTTGCCGTCCGGGGGCGGCGTAGTCCGCGGTTTCGACACGGGGCCCGGCAATACGCTGCTCGATACCTGGATTCAGTCGCAAAAAGGGCAGCCATACGACCGCGATGGCGCCTGGGGCAGCAGCGGTCACGTTGCCGATGGTCTTCTGGAAGTGCTGCGAGACGATTCGTATTTTCGTGCAGCGCCGCCGAAGAGCACTGGTTTCGAGTACTTCAACCTGGCCTGGCTGCAGGAACGACTGGCGGCGGCAACCGGCAAGAAAGCGATCGCTGCGCAGGACGTACAGGCAACGCTCGCCGCCTTGACAGCAACCACCATCGCCGATGCCGTCCACGAACAGGCACCGGCGACTGAGCGCTTACTCGTTTGCGGGGGCGGTGTAAGGAACGATCATTTGATGCGCCTTCTGGCCGATTCGATGCCGGAAATTGTTATTTCAACGACCGCGGCACACGGTATCGAACCGGGCTGGGTGGAGGCGGCTACCTTCGCGTGGCTGGCGCAACGGCGGCTCGATGGCCTGGCGGGCAATCTGCCGTCCGTCACCGGCGCATCCGCCGAAGCCGTCCTGGGCGGCATCTGGTTCGGCTCCGGGGAGAGTCAGAACAACGCGGAATAGCGTCAAACTGCGGTCTGGTTAAACAATTCGTAACGGAACGATTGTTATACTGCCCGCCCTGTAACTTGCCGAGCACTTGAGTGAGCGATCCGGATTCACCCGTAACCGACCCTTATATCAATCGGGATCTGAGCCTCCTCGAATTCAACAAGCGCGTGCTCGACCAGGCGAACGACCCGGGGAACCCGGTTCTGGAACGTTTGCGCTTTCTCTGTATCTCGTGCACCAACCTTGACGAGTTCTTCGAGCTTCGAGTTGCAGCGCTGAAGCAACGGCTGGAAATCGGTGCGCCGGCGCCGGGGCCCGACAAACTGACGCCGCAGCAATTGATGGACGAAATCCGCCGCTGCTCGGTTATTCTGGTCGGGCAACAGTACAAACTGCTGAACAATGACATTCTTCCCGCGCTCGCCGCGGAACGCATCCGGTTTTTGCAACGCTCGGACTGGACCCGCGATCAGAAGCGCTGGCTCAACGATTTCTTCGATGACGAGATCGTCCCGGTACTGACGCCGCTGACGCTGGATCCGTCACGGCCGTTCCCGCAGATCCTGAACAAGAGTCTGAATTTCATTGTCAGGCTCAAGGGCAAGGACGCTTTCGGCCGCCTCCGACACCGGGCAATTGTCCAGGCGCCGCGATCGTTACCGAGGATCATCCGGGTACCAGAGGACCTTTGCGAAGACGGCGGCCAGCACTATGTCTTCCTGTCGTCAATCATCCACGCGCACGCCAACGAGTTGTTTCCGGGCCTCAAGGTAGAGGGTTGCTATCAGTTCAGGATTACCCGCAACAGCAATCTGTATGTCGACGACGAAGAAGTGGATGACCTCATTCTTGCCCTGCAGGGCCAGTTGGCAGCCAGTCGTTACGGTGCCGCGGTTCGCCTGGAAATCAGCCACGAATGTCCGCAGGATCTCAGCGATTTCCTGCTGGACCATTTTTCGCTGGATGCGACGGACCTGTATACCGTTGACGGGCCCGTCAATCTCAATCGACTCGCCACGATCTGCGATGTGGCGCGGCGACCCGACCTCTGTTATGCGCCGTTTTCGCCCGGGTTACCGGCTGCGCTGAGAACGGAAGAGGATATCTTCGCCATACTGCGCAAGCAGAATGTACTGTTGCATCATCCTTTTCAGTCTTTCGGACCCGTAATCGATTTTATTGCCGGCGCTGCAAGCGACCCGAAAGTGCTTGCCATCAAGCAAACGCTTTATCGCACAGGCGCCGAATCACCGTTTGTGGATCACCTGGTCAGGGCGGCCAGGGCCGGCAAGGAAGTCACCGTTGTCGTCGAACTCATGGCACGCTTTGACGAGGCAGCGAATATTACGCTGGCCTCCAGGCTCCAGGAAGCGGGCGCGCACGTGGTTTACGGCCTGGTAGGCTACAAGACGCATGCGAAGATGGCGATGGTCGTGCGACGTGAACAGGGAAAACTTGTGCGCTATGTGCACCTCGGGACAGGCAACTATCACCCGGGCACCGCGCGCCTTTATACCGACTACGGCTTGCTGAGTAGCAGCCAGCAACTCGGCGAGGATGTGCACAAGATCTTCATGCAGTTGACGAGTCTTACGGCGGCGAGAGACTTGCAAAGGCTGCTGCAGGCACCCTTTTATCTGTTCGATGAGCTCGTACGCCGAATCGAGCGCGAGATCGCCCAGGCCGAAAACGGCAAGAAAGCGCACATCATCGCCAAGGTCAACTCGCTCGTTGAGCCACAACTCATCGACTGCCTGTACCGAGCCTCGCAAGCAGGTGTCAAGATCGAGCTGATCGTTCGAGGCATGTGCTCGCTGCGCCCTGGTGTTGCAGGCCTGTCAGACAGCATAAGCGTCCGATCGATTGTCGGGCGCTTCCTCGAGCATTCCCGAGTTTACTATTTTTACAACGGTGGCGACGAAGAATACTTTTGTTCCAGCGCCGACTGGATGGAACGTAATTTCTTTCGCCGCACGGAGATCAGCTTTCCTGTCCGAAATCGGCAGCTCAAAGACCGTCTCCGTAGCGACCTGGACCTTTACCTCGCCGACAATTGCCAGGCGTGGTTATTGAAAGGCGATGGCACATTCGACAAGCTTGATCCCGGCGACGCTACGCCGGTGTCGGCACAACAGTCCTTGCTTGCCGAATTGTCCGGAAGCGGTTAGCCACCGGTTGGCAATATCTATTCGAAGCGCAATTTGAAGCCGGCTTTCCGCAGGTAACTGCGCTCCCGATTAAGATCGGTCGCTGTCAAGGGACTATCCCTGAGCCATCGGTGCGGGAATGCCAGGCTCATGTAGTTCTTGCCTACCTTGAGGGTCACCTCCGGTGACTCCGTTGCACTCCGGCCGCGATTCAGCAGTACCGCCATTCGAAGCAACAGCGCCAGTCGCAGCGCCGAGTCGCGCCACGCCGATGGCAACCTGCGTGCATAGCGCAGATTGATATCCCGACGCTGGCTGGCAATCAGGAAGGCCAGAATCTGCTGCTCGGCGCGCGGGAAGCCGGGAAGATCAGCGTTCTCGGCGATAT
>CAYVLL010000115.1:0-7035 GCA_964452235.1 uncultured Woeseiaceae bacterium | reverse complement strand
CCACCATGCGCCGATGGCACAGAGTCTATTTGGCAGTCACACTGCTCGCCGCGATTTTCCTGCTGGAGTCGCTGCTGCCTGTGCAGCTTTTTTGAGACGGTTCGCGCGCAGCCTCGCCCATGGTGTGCCCATAGTGCGCCAATAGTGCAATTGAGTTGACGAGTCAGTTAACGATTGAGTTAATCTGTACGCCGCATTGCGCAACACGAGTGACCGGCGATGATTCTATTCCGACACCTTGCAGTTCTGGCAATTGCAGTGTTGCTGGCTGAGCTGGCATCGGCCGACGTCCTGGATGCACGAGCCGACGGCTTTACGGTCAGCCAGTCTGCTTTAATCAATGCGTCGCGCAACGACGTTTATCGTGCCGCTGTCGCCGACATCGGCGAATGGTGGAGCGATGCTCACACGATGTCCGGTGACGCGAGCAATATGTACATTGAGCCCCGTCCACAGGGTTGTTTCTGCGAAACACTGGGTGACAATGGCGGTGTGGTCCATATGACTGTTTCCTTCGTCAATCCTTCCGTAATTTTGCGGCTGAGCGGCGGCCTCGGTCCGCTGGGACTGATGGGGGTTTATGGCAACATGACCTGGGAATTCGACGACAGTGACGAAGGCACCATCGTGACCTGGAAATACGCGGTAGGTGGATATCTGCCGCAGGGTCTTGAGCAGATCGCGCCGGCAGTTGACAGCGTCCTGACTGCTCAACTGAACTCGCTCAAGAGATTCATCGAAAGTCGCGCAGCGAATTGATGCGGCTGGCGGCTTGCAGCATCCTGCATCGACACCGTGCGTGCACCCGGTAGCCGTCTCGATGGTACACGACGACACGCCAGCCCCCGCCCGAACATGCGCCGATCCTGCACCGTCGGCGACCGTGGTACTGGTGCGCAACAATCAAGGAAGTCCCGAAATCCTGCTGGTACGGCGTCACGCAAGAAGCGCGTTCGGCGCGACCTACGTCTTTCCGGGAGGACTTGTCGAAACCTGCGATCACCATTCGTTGTGTGATCCTCGCGTTACAGCTGACGACGCCTGTCGCTGCCTCGGTATGACTGAAGGTGCACTGGCGTATTACAGTGCAGCGATTCGCGAGCTGTTCGAGGAGACGGGCGTGTTGCTGGCGCGCGATCCGCAAGGCCGAATGCCGCCGGCGGCCTTGCGTCCGACTGTCGATGAACTTCATGCGAGCCGCTATCGACTTGTCTCGCAGGACGATCGGTGGCCGGAATTTCTCGCCCGGAATGAGCTGACGCTTGCGGTCGATGCAATCAGCTATTTCGCCTGGTGGATAACGCCAACTGCGCGGCCGCGCCGGTTTTCAACTCGATTTTTTGTGGCGATGATGCCGGATGGCCAGGCCGCTCGCCATGACGGCATCGAACTTACTGACAGCCGCTGGGTGACTGCCGCAGCCGCACTCGAGGAAGGCAAGCTCGGTAACCTGGTACTGCCGCCACCCACAATGGCGACGCTTGGTGAGCTGGCGCCGTTCCAATCCGCGGACGAAGTAAAGGCATGGGCGGATGAGCGCGCCCGGACCGGTGTGGCAAAAATTCTGCCTGTCATTGTGTCCCGTCACGGCAAGGAAACCATCCTGATGCCGGATCATTGCGACTATGCCGAATATGCGGCGCGCTCCGGGAACGACGGCCGGTGACCAGCGAGCTGACGCCGGGTCGAATCTCCGACCTGTCCCCCGGCGTAAGGCGGCTCGTGGCGCCGAACCCCGGCATGATGACCGGCCCAGGAACAAACACCTACATCGTGGGTACTCGCGAACTCGCGGTGATCGATCCGGGTCCTGCCATCGCGGAACATATCGACGCGATCGAGGGCGCAGTCAAGAGATCTGTACGCTGGATTTTCGTTACCCATACCCATCCCGATCATTCGCCGGCGGCAGCCATACTCGCTGCGGCCTGCGGCGCAGAACTCATAGGGAGACCGGCGCCCGCGTCGGGACCACAGGACCGCACCTTTGCCCCCGACCGGGCGCCGGCGGATGGCGAGAGAATCGGCAACGACGATTTTGAACTCGAAATTGTGCCGACGCCGGGGCATGCATCGAACCATCTTTGCTACCGGCACGTGGGCTTGAACTGGCTCTTTACAGGCGATCACATCATTAACGGATCGACCGTCGTCATCGATCCGCCGGACGGCAACATGTCCGACTATCTTCGTTCTCTCCAGCGCCTGGCTCAGCTCGACTGCGCAGCGATCGCGCCCGGGCACGGCGACGTCATACGCGAGCCGGCGAAGGCAATCGGGGACCTCATCCGGCATCGGCTGCGGCGCGAGGCGAAGGCCGCTGCCGCTGTTGCCGAATCGCCCGGCGCAACCCTGAAAGAACTGGTGAAAGTCGTCTATTCAGAGGTTAATCCGTCACTGCACCCACTGGCCGAACGATCGTTGCTGGCACACCTGGAAAAGCTTGCAGCCGATTCGCGGGTCGTGCGCCGCGGCGAACGCTGGCACGAATCGGAATCGCCGCGCCACTCATAAGTCGGCAAAGCGTGAGCTGTCGGCTACCAACTTGCAAAGAAGTTCGGGCGGCTCCCAGTACATCGGGCCGAAACGTTCGCGAAACCGCGTGATCGTCTCCAGCACCTCGGCGAGGCCTGTGGCGTCGGCGAAGTGCATCGGCCCGCCGCGGTGTCGCGGAAAGCCATAGCCGTTGATCCAGATGACGTCGATGTCCGATGAACGCACCGCCATACCCTCCTGCAAAATACGTGCGCCTTCGATGACGAGGCCGTAGATGCAGCGCTCCACGACTTCCTGGTCCGTAATGGCGCGCTGTGGGACGCCGAGTCGTTTTGCCTCGCTGCGAATCATTTCGCGCACCTCCGGGTCGGGGATCGGCGTTCGCGAACCGGGTTGGTAAAGGTACATGCCCTTGCCGGTCTTCTGTCCGTACCGACCCTGCTCAGCCAGCATGTCAGCTACACGGTAAAAGCGAGGATCGTCCGGAAGGTCGCTCCGCTCCCGGCGAATCCGGTAACCGACATCGAGCCCGGCGAGATCACCCACCGCGTTCGGTCCCATCGCCATGCCCCAGTCGCAAAGTACGCGGTCGATTTGCTCGGGCGCGGCTCCCTCAAGCAGTAACAGCTGATTCTCCCGGCCGTAGCTGTAAAGCATGCGGTTGCCGACAAAACCGAAGCAATTGCCGACGACCACGCCGATCTTGCCCAGTGATTTGGCAAAACCCAGCGCAGTCGCAATGACATCGCCCGCGGTCCGGGCGCCGCGCACGATCTCGAGCAGGCGCATGATATGAGCGGGGCTGAAGAAATGCAGTCCGATGACATCCGCGGGTCGCGATGTCGCAGATGCAATTTTGTCAATATCGAGTGTTGAGGTGTTGCTTGCGAGGATTGCACCCGGCTTGCATATGGAATCCAGTTTGGCGAATACCTCGTGCTTGACGGCCATGCTCTCGACAACCGCCTCAATGACGAGGTCCGCATGGTGAATATCGGCGTAATCGGCGCCTTTTGCGAAACGCTGCAGACACTCCTGTACGAATGTCGCCGACAGTTTGCCACGCGCAGCGCCTCCGTTGAGCAGGCCGCGTACACTCTCCGATCCGCGTTCCAGTGCAGCGTCATTGTTATCGAGCAGGTGAACCGTGTAGCCGGCAGCGAGACAGGCGTAAGCAATGCCCGCACCCATCGTGCCTGCTCCGAGCACTGCGATGTGGCTGATGTCCCGCCTGGGTGTATCCTTGTCGACCCCGGGCACTTTAGCCGCTTCGCGTTCGGCAAAAAACGCATGCCGGAGCCCACGCGATTGCGGCGAATTCACGCACTGCAGGAAATATTCCCGCTCGGCCCGGCAGCCTTCGTCAAAACTTTTCTCGACCGCCTGTTCCACGCAGCGCACTATCAATTCGGGTGACAGTAACCCCCTGGCTTTCCGCGCGATGGCTTCCCGGGCAGCAGCGAACACACCGGCATCGACTCCTTTGACTACCATGTCGCGTACCCGACGCGGACCAGCGGCGATTCTTGTCCGCGCAAAGTCGACAGCTGCAGCCGGCAGGTCATCGCTGTCTGTCACTTCATCCAGGAGTCCGGCGTCGTGCGCTGCCGCTGCGCTGATCGACTCGCCGGACAGCATGAGTTCGAGCGCGCGCTCTGCACCGATAAGTCTCGGCAAGCGTTGTGTTCCGGTTGCGCCGGGCAACAGGCCCAGCTTGACTTCGGGCAGCCCGACGACAGCGTCGTTTTGGGCGATGCGATAGTGGCAGGCCATCGCCACCTCCAGGCCTCCGCCGAGCGCCGTGCCGTGGATAGCTGCAACGACCGGTTTCTGCGCGGCCTCTATCACGGCCACAACGTCCGGCAGTAGCGGAGTCTTTGCCGGCAGGCCGAATTCGCGAATATCGGCACCGGCAATAAATGTGCGACCGGCACAGAGCAGTACCATTGCCTGCGTCTCGTTGTCGTCGCTCGCAGCCTCGATACAGTCAACGAGACCCTTGCGCACCGCATGCGACAAGGCATTGACCGGCGGGTTATCTATGGTAATGACGGAGACGTCACCCAGGCGTTTCAAGCTGACGGGGTTCATGCAAAGTCCTGCGGGTTGGATGAGATCCTGACATTGTCGCCAATGCGCGGGCTGAATTCGACTCCGGCAGGAGCAGGCCGTTGCAGAGCGGATGAGATCGGTCCGAGGCAGGGCTTGCAGTGCCCGGCCGCATCGAATAGCGTAAAATGCATCGTTTTCCGGTTGAGGAACCGTTACATGACATTCGTCGTTACTGAAGCCTGCATCAAGTGCAAATTGACCGATTGTGTCGAAGTATGCCCGGTCGATTGCTTTCATGAAGGCCCGAACATGCTGGTCATCGACCCCGACGAATGCATCGATTGCACGCTTTGTGAGCCGGAATGCCCGGTAGAGGCAATATTTTCAGAGGACGAGGTTCCGCCCGATCAGCAACATTTCCTGGAGCTCAACAAGGAGCTCTCCCGGGAGTGGCCGGTAATCACGGAAATGAAGGACGCGCCCGAGGATGCCGATGAATGGCGCGAGGTCAAGGACAAGTTTCAATACCTCGAGCGATAAACCCGAAGACCTCGCCAAGGCCCTCGTCGTTCGGTCAGAATTCGGCGCGCCGCTGGCTGTCGTCGTACATCCGTGTCAGAAAGTTTCGAATCGCCGGCTCCGCTTCCTGTCGCGTCATCAGTTTGCGCTCCTCCAGAATTGCGGCCATGTCGGCCACTGATCGTCTGCCGTCGATCAAGGACATGATAAAAGAATAAATCTGGGTGGACAGCGCCTGCGTCCGGAAAGAAGGCAGTAAAGGCACCGGTTCGCGACCGGTAACGATCCAGTCGGGCAGAGCCTTGTATCGCGGTGCCGTGCTCGCTTCATCCGACTTCACGGCGGCGAATGTGAAGGTCAGTTCGCGACGACCATGTCGGCTCGAAGGCGAACACATGTACGGTATGACGGCTTCCTGCACGGCAGGGGCGTCGAAGCCGCAGCGCTCGACGATGGCAACGACTTCCTCCGGACTGTAGCGGCGCGAACGTTCCGGATGATCGAATGCCAGCGAGCCGAAATTCACCCAGCGGCCACCTTTCTTCAGCAGGCGATTAATGCGCGCTGCGAGGAACGGCAGGTCTTCGGCGACAATGTCGATCAGCCATGGCGTCACCACCGTATCGAAAGAACCGTTGCGAAACGGTGCCCGCAAAACGTCGGCGAGCACAAAAGTCAGGCCGGGTCGCAGGGGCGCAGGCGCGCTCAGCGTCCGCGCCACCGCGACGTCATCGATCGACCTTGGCGCCAGGGGAAATTCATGGAGCTCAAGCGGCGTTCCGCTGACAACCGATTGAGCGATCAGTAACAGCAAGGGGTTGAAATCGAGCGCGACGGTACGTGGCGGCTCGAGTGCCAGGTGCAGGTCGTAGGCCAGCCGCGACGCACCGGAACCCAGGACCAGCGTGTCACCGATTTCCTCGGCTGAACTTCCGGATGGCGTGGCTGCGGCGAGCGCCAGACGAATCTGCTGCAGCGATGCCGCGTTCTCCTCGTCGCCCCAGGCCCAGTCCCGGTGCACATTGGCATAGTAGGTACCCAGGGCCTGGTCGATCGGTAGCCGCGTACGTAGCGCGAGATGCGACTCGTAGGACGCTTGCATCGATTGAACGTCGAGCGGCGCGAGAAGCTGTTGCAGGGATTTGCGGTGGCTTTCCGTTGCGCTGAGAAGCCCGTCCAGCCGGCGCCTGGTCAGGGCCGGAAGATCCGCTGGGCGCAACTCGGCTCGCAAACGTTCGCTATCGTGTGCGAGGCGTTGTAATTCGAAGTGCAGGCGGTTGCGCCATTCGCCGAGGCTTGACGCCGGGTCGGCGAATAAACAGGGAATGCCGCCGACCGTTGGGAAGTCGGTCCTGCAGCCACCGCAATGCAAGGTGTCGGCGTGTTGCTCGAGCGGCGCCTTGTCGCAACGTGGACAGGCAAAAACATCAAGTAGCGGAGCGGCATCCGGCATGGCGGAGGTCTTCACTGTTGCAAGTGAGCGCATTATGGCGCGTCAGGGACAGTCTGCAAAAAATAACGGCCGGCAGGACGCGGGTCCGGCCGGCCGCCACTTTTTCTACTTGTCTGCGATTACGAGGGATTCAATGGTCCGATTATACCTGGGACTATGGCGTCGAACGCGGTCATGCTGTCGCGAAGACTGGTATCGCCCAGTCCGTGGTTCGGAAACAGGTTGGCAAAGTTTCCTTCCTCACCGTGCAACGCCATGTAATTGAGAATCACCGTATTGACGAGCAGGTTGACGTTGTTCGCCGCCGGTGTCGACGCACGCTGGACTGAACCATTGGCATCGAAGTAACCGATCTGCTGGTGCATGGCTTGCTGCTCGGGCGTACCGCCGCGCAGCGCCGGCCGTCCGTTCGGGTTGTAGACCAGGAAAAATGACGCGGCCGTCGACGAATCGTCACTGACCCATTCACCCTTGCCGCGACCCTCCGGCGAGTTGTCGATGACGCCGTTGCTGGA
>CAYVLL010000114.1:0-7038 GCA_964452235.1 uncultured Woeseiaceae bacterium | reverse complement strand
GGCATCACCGACCTCGATCCACTCGAACATGATTTGCTGTTCGAACGCTTCCTCAATCCCGAGCGCGTTTCAATGCCGGACTTCGATATCGATTTCTGCATGGAAGGTCGCGATCGGGTAATCGAATACGTTGCCGAGCGCTATGGGCGGGATCGCGTTTCGCAGATCATTACCTACGGCACCATGGCAGCAAAAGCTGTGATTCGCGACGCTGGCCGCGTGCTGGGTCAACCCTACGGTTTTGTTGATCGAATCGCGAAGCAGGTGCCTTTCGAGATCGGCATCACACTGGACAAGGCACTTGAGCAGGAGCCGGAACTCAAGGCCATGTACACCGATGACGAAGACGTGCGCTCAATAATCGACCTGGCACGGTCCCTGGAAGGCCTTGTGCGCAATGCAGGAAAGCATGCCGGTGGCGTGGTCATCGCACCGGACCGTCTCACGGATTTCACGCCGTTGTATTGCGAAGAGGGTGGAGCGCACGTCGTAACTCAGTTCGACAAGGACGACGTCGAAGCGGCTGGCCTGGTGAAATTCGACTTTCTCGGGCTCAAGACCTTGACCATCATCGATCGCGCGGTGCGCATCGTTAACGAGGCGAATCCTGCCGAACCGCTCGACATTGCGATCCTGCCCAAGCATGACGAAAAGACCTTCGCACTGCTCCAGGCCTGCAACACGACGGCCGTGTTCCAGCTCGAATCTCGTGGCATGCGTGATCTGATCAAGCGCCTGCGACCCGATCATTTTGACGACCTCGTGGCACTCGTTGCGTTGTTTCGTCCGGGGCCGCTTCAGTCCGGCATGGTAGACGATTTCATTTCGCGCAAGCACGACAGCAACAAGTCTGACATTGACTACCTGCACCCGGACCTGAAGCCGGTCCTCAAGCCTACTTACGGCGTTATTCTCTACCAGGAGCAGGTGATGCAGATTGCCCAGGTTCTGGCCGGCTATACATTGGGTGGCGCCGACCTGTTGCGACGGGCCATGGGCAAGAAAAAGCCGGAGGAAATGGCGCAGCAACGACAGGTGTTCGTCAGCGGTGCCTGCGAGCGTGGTGTCAGCGACGTAACAGCGACGCGGATATTCGACCTGATGGAAAAGTTTGCCGGCTACGGCTTTAACAAGTCGCACTCGGCGGCTTATGCCCTGCTGTCGTACCAGACGGCATACCTGAAGGCGAACTTTCCCGCCGCTTTTACCGCCGCCGTCATGAGTGCCGATCTCGACAATACGGACCGCCTCGTCATGCTCAAGGATGACTGCCGGCAGTCCGCACTCGAACTGCAGCCGCCGTCCGTGAACCGCTCCGGCTACCAGTTTACCGTTGCGAGCGAGCGCGCGATTCTTTACGGCCTCGGCGCGATAAAAGGCGTCGGACGGGGCGCGGTCGAAGCACTGCTGCGCGAACGCGAACAGCATGGTGTGTTTTCGTCCCTCGATGACTTTTGCCGCCGGGTGGATCTCGACAAGGTCAATCGGCGCGCGCTGGAGGCCATGATCAAGGCAGGCGCCATGGACGAATTCGGCATTGGCCGCCGAAGCCTGATACACCAATTGCCGGAATGCGTAAAAAGCGCGGACCAGGCCGCGCGTGCCGCGGCGGCAGGGCAGAACGACCTGTTCGGCCTGAGTCCGCTGGCACCGGACAGCGAACCTCCGCTGGCGATCGAGTTGGCCGAGTGGAGCGATCGCGAGCGGCTCGTCAATGAAAAGGAAGCACTCGGGCTTTATCTGACCGGTCATCCGTTTGACGCCGTGCGGCAGGATGCACACTTTTTCGTGGATGCCCGGCTGGCGGATATCAGCGCCGAACCGCCACCGAATGGCGATCGAAGTTACGGTGCGACGAAACGTGAACTAACCGTGGCCGGACTCGTCATGGATGTCAGAAAGCGTGGCAACAGGGTGACCGTAACTCTCGACGATGACAGTGGACGACTGGAAGTCAGCCTGTTCAGCGAAACCTTTCAGGAGTTTCGCCACCTTCTGGCCAAGGATGAAATCGTTGTTATAAGCGGCACATTGCGATACGACGAATTCATGGGAGCGTGGCAAATCAATGCCAAAAGGGTCGTACACATTGACCGGATCATTGAATCTCGTGCGCAGAGCATGATTCTCAACCTGTCGCCGAACGGGCAAGGCCAGCGATTGCTGACACGCCTGCACGATGTCTTGTTGCCGCACCGGGAAGGGCATTGTGATGTTGCCGTCCACTATAAAGGCGCGGATGCAGCGGTCAGAATGCAGCTCGGTCCCGAATGGTCGGTGCGCCCGAGTCGCGAGTTGCGCGACAAACTCACCGAGCTTCTGGGGCAAAGCAACGTGCGGCTACTGTACGCGCCTGGACGGGAAATGATGTAGAGTGAGCACGAGCGGCAAAGACTGGTTTGCTGCAGAGCGCCGGTTTTCCGGCCGTCAAAGCCAATCAGGTCGATCCGGTTTTTTTGCCATTATTGTGCCAGCATTGCCAGGTTAGTTGATGGATCTCAAATTTCTGGATTTCGAGCAACCGATAGCGGAACTCGAAGCAAAAATCGAAGAGCTCCGATTTGTCGGTGACGATTCCGAGATCAATATCAATGAGGAGATCGGCAAGCTCAAGGGCAAGAGCGAGGCCCTGACCAAGAGCATTTTCTCCAAGCTCAGCGCATGGCAGGTTGCGCAGATTGCCCGCCATCCCATGCGACCCTATACCGCCGACTATCTCGAGCAACTGGTTCCGGATTTTCAGGAACTGCACGGTGATCGCATGTACGCTGACGACCCCGCCATTGTCGGCGGCGTGGGACGACTCGACGGCCGCTCGATCATGTTCATTGGCCATCAGAAGGGCAGGGACACGAAGGAACGTGTGCGGCGCAATTACGGTATGCCGAAGCCCGAGGGCTACCGTAAGGCACAGCGGCTGATGCGCATGGCCGAAAAATTCTCGTTGCCGGTCGTAACGTTCATCGATACGCCGGGTGCGTATCCCGGTGTCGGCGCCGAGGAACGTGGCCAGAGCGAGGCAATCGCTTACAGCCTGTACCTGATGGCCGGCCTGCGCACGCCGATCGTCAGCGTGGTCATCGGTGAGGGCGGATCGGGCGGCGCACTTGCCATTGGCGTATCGGATCGCCTGTTGATGCTCCAGTACAGCATTTATTCTGTCATTTCGCCGGAAGGATGTGCCTCGATCCTGTGGAAAAGCGCGGAGAAGGCTGAAGAAGCGGCTGAGGCGATGCGTATTACGGCGCCGAGCCTGAAGGAATTCGGTTTGGTGGATGAGGTGCTTCCGGAACCACTGGGTGCTGCGCATCGGGATCCGCCAGCAACCGGCGACGTCATCCGTAACGCGTTGCTGAAATATCTTCAGGACCTGGAGCGTCTGGATATCGAACAGCTATTGGCGGAACGCCAGGAACGCCTGGCAGGATTCGGCCGCTTCAAAGAGAGCTGATCGCCGACGCAGCGGCGGCGCACGCGCAGTGGCCTGCCGATTCGGGTCGCGATGAAGCGGAATCGCCCATGACGTTCAATGCCCAACAACTGCTGCATCGCGTCGTCGAACTCCACGGCAGCTCGGCCGTCAAGCGCTGTCTTGTGGCTTACAGTGGCGGCCTGGACTCGACCGTTCTGTTGCATGCCCTGGCGAGTGTCCGTGACTCCCTCGGACTGCCGCTCGTTGCCGTACACGTCAACCACGGCTTGCACGCCGACGCACCGGAGTGGGAGGCGCATTGCTGTGCTACTGCACGGCAACTCGATGTACCGTTCCTGAGCAGGGAGCTTGCTATCGCGGCGGACGACAAGCGCGGTCCGGAAGCGGCAGCCCGGGCAGCCCGCTATGCGGCGCTCAGCGATATGATGCAAGCATTCGACTGCGTCCTGTCCGCCCACCATGAAGATGATCAGGCGGAAACGCTGCTGCTCAATCTTCTGCGCGGCAGTGGTGTTGGTGGACTTGCGGGCATTGGTGCTTTCCAGGCTTTCGGTAATGGCTGGCTCATGCGACCGATGCTCGACATGTCGCGGAGCGCAATCGAACGTTACGCGCGCGAACACGGCCTCGACTGGGTCGAAGATCCGTCGAATGCCCAATCATGCTTCGACCGAAATTTCCTGCGCCACGAGGTTATGCCGATTCTCGAGAGACGTTGGCCTGCGGCTGTGCCGCGCCTCGCACACAGCGCACGACTTGCTGCCGAAGCACACGCCTTGCAACGCGACCTCGCCGACATCGACCTGGTCACTTGTGGAAGCTTCAGTCACATCGATTGTGTTGCGTTACGACGTCTGTCGCCTGTGCGACAGCGCAACGTGTTGCATCGGGCGATCGAGTTGGCGGGTCTGCCCGCCGCGCCATCGAAACGCCTGGTCGAGGTCGTTCGCAGCATGCTGCCGGCACGCGAAGATGCGCAGCCGCTAATCGCTTGGCCCGGTGCCGAATTGCGACGTTATCGCGATATGCTTTTCTTGTCGGCGCCGGTGCCGACATGGGTGCCGGATGCGCCACTGGTGCTAAAAGCGGACGGGTTGCCGGTGTACCTCGGGAGGGGGCTCGGTACATTGCGGCTGGTGATGGAATCGACGGGAGGGCTGCGGGCAGATTGTGTCGGCAACGGACTGCAGGTGCGCTTTCGCACGGGCGGGGAACGGCTGCGACCGCACGGCCGTCGCGAGACTCAACAGCTGAAGAAATTACTGCAGTCCGCGGGCGTCCTGCCCTGGATGCGGGGACAGTTACCGTTGCTTTATGCAGGGGATGCACTTGTTGCCGTCGCGGATCTTTGGGTCGCCGACGATGCGTGGAGCGAGCCCGGCCTCCGGGTACGCTGGGAGGCTCGGCCGCCAATCAAGGCACCACGTGCACAATAGCCCCGCAGGAGGAACGCGCCCTGCGCGCGAGTACGCCAGCGGCAAGTCGTTTTCCGTTCATTTAATGGGGACAGTGACCTTTTTCGGTCAGCCGCTTCACTCCCCAGTCCGTTACCAGGAGTTCAAAAGTCACTGTCCCCAATTTAGCGCCGTAGGAGCCCGCCCTGCGGATGAATGCGCCAGCGACAAATTCTCTCCCGTTCGGCCGCGGGCGAGCTCCAACAGTCGACACTTGTGCAGGTTTTCCTGAATGCGCCGCAAAGATGCACATTGTTTGCCGGGGGTCTATCTGCTAACTTGTAACACCGTCTTTCATTCAAACGACGGGATTCGGCAAGCTCCCATAACCCTGCCCAATCGCCCAGGCGGGCACGTGTGTGGCTTGTCCACCTGAGTGTTGGAAGAAAGGGTTGGAAGAAAGACACGATTCGGCCTCGCAGGCGCCGGAACGTGTTTTTGCTCTGACCCTTTATTTGTTTCCGCCAATGGTTCATGCACGGCAGATGCGCAAGGAACAATTGCAAGGCAGATCATGACATCGTATGTATTCATCACCGGCGGCGTAGTGTCTTCCCTGGGCAAGGGCATCACGTCGGCGTGTCTCGGCGCAATCCTCGAATCGCGTGGCCTTTCGATCAGCATGATCAAGCTGGATCCGTATATCAATGTCGATCCGGGCACCATGAGTCCCTTTCAGCACGGTGAAGTATTCGTAACGGAAGACGGCACCGAAACTGACCTGGATCTCGGCCATTACGAGCGATTCGTGCGTACGACAACCGGGCGGAACAGCAACTTCACCACCGGGCGCATCTACGAGACCGTCATTGGCAAGGAACGGCGCGGCGAGTACCTGGGCGCCACAGTGCAGGTGATCCCGCACATCACGGATGAGATCAAGGACAGCATTCAACGCGGTGCCGGCGATGCCGATATTTGCCTGGTGGAGATCGGCGGGACCGTGGGCGACATCGAATCGTTGCCTTTCCTGGAGGCCATTCGCCAGATGGGCGTCCAGCTGGGACGCGACCGGGTCGTCTACGTGCATCTCACGCTGGTACCGTACATTGCTACCTCCGCAGAAATAAAGACCAAGCCGACCCAGCATTCGGTCAAGGAACTCCGCTCAATCGGTATCCAGCCGGATATCCTGGTGTGCAGGTCTGAAAAGCTGCTGCCGCACGAATCGCGGCGCAAGATCGCGCTGTTCACCAACGTTCCGGAAAAGGCGGTGATCTCCGCGCCCGATGTTGATGACCTGTACAAGATTCCGGCGATGTTGCAACGCGAGGGCCTGGACGACATTGTCGCTGCGCAACTCAAGCTCGAGCTGCCGCCTGCGGACCTGCACGAGTGGCACAAAGTCGTTGCCGCCAAGCAAAATCCGGACGGTGAGGTCAACGTCGCGATGGTTGGCAAGTACGTCGATTTCCGTGATTCCTACATTTCATTGAGCGAGGCGCTGCTGCATGGCGGTATTCACACACGCACCAGCGTAAAGATCCATTACGTCGAATCGCAGGACATCGAGAGAGATGGCGTGGAAAGGCTGCGAAAAATGGACGGCATCGTCGTGCCAGGCGGGTTCGGCGATCGCGGCATCGAAGGCAAGATACAGGCGGTCCGGTTCGCGCGTGAGACCGGAATTCCGTATCTCGGAATTTGTCTCGGTATGCAGGTGGCCGTCATTGAGTATGCGCGTAACGTCGCGGGACTTGGCGGCGCGCAAAGCACCGAGTTCGATCGTGCGACACCACACCCGGTGATTGCGCTGATTACCGAATGGCAAACCGGCAGCGGTGCTATCGAGGAGCGTAACGAACGATCGGATCTCGGCGGGACCATGCGGCTCGGCGCCCAGTGCATTGATCTCGCGGAGGGTTCGCTGGCAGCGGAGATGTACGGAGCGACGCAGATTTACGAGCGGCATCGGCACCGCTATGAGGTCAACAACAACTATCGCGACCGGCTGGCAGCCGCCGGCATGCGCTTTTCCGGTCTCTCCATTGACGATCTCGTGGAAATGGTCGAGTTACCGCTCCATCCCTGGTTTATCGCCAGCCAGTTTCACCCGGAATTCACCTCCAACCCGCGCGACGGGCATCCGTTATTCATCGGTTTCATTCGCGCCGCGCGCCTGCACAGGAGCGGTGCGCTGCCGCGTGCGGC
>CAYVLL010000113.1:0-7073 GCA_964452235.1 uncultured Woeseiaceae bacterium | reverse complement strand
AACGACACGCACTTCCAGGACATCATTGCCTCGGTTCGCTCACCGGTGCACTACCTGCCGGCGGAACGTATGCGTGCAGACGGCTTGTGGCGCGCACTCAACGACGCCGCTGCCCGGTCGCCACAGTTCTGGTCGCAACTCGCGACAGCGCGGACAGAGGATATTCGCGAGGTTTACCAGGCGCTGCTGCTCGCCAACGAAATCGCTCGCCTCGATATCCGCCACCTGCACGCTCACTTCGCCACTTCGGCAACGACGGTGGCGCGGCTCGCCGCACGGTTCGCTGGCGTCACTTACAGCTTTACGGCGCACGCGAAGGACATTTATCACACCAGCGTGCAACCGGCGGATCTCCGTCGCAAGCTGCGCGATGCCTCGGCGGTGGTGACCGTGAGCGATTACAACCTTGCTTACCTGCGGCGCAATCATGGCGGCAGCGCTGCGAACGTGCGCCGTATCTACAACGGTCTATCGCTGGCGCAGTTTCCCTACCAGGCACCGGAGCGGCGGTCGGCCCGCATCGTTGGAGTCGGCAGGTTGGTCGAGAAGAAGGGATTCGAGGTGCTGATCGACGCCTGCGCGCTGCTCGCGAAGCGCGGCTGTACGTTCGACTGTGAAATCATCGGCGGCGGCGAGCTCGCGTCGCAGTTGCAGGCGCGAATCGACGCGCTGGGATTGCAGCAGCGCGTCGTGCTGTCAGGTTCGCTGCCGCAAGGCGAGGTGATTCGCCGTGTGCAGCAATCCGCAGTCCTCGCGGCGCCATGCATCGTCGGTTCCGACAGCAACCGCGACGGTTTACCAACTGTACTGCTCGAGGCGATGGCGCTCGGCACGCCGTGCGTCGCAACCGATGTGACCGGGGTCCCGGAGGTACTGCACAACGAAACAACCGGGCTCGGTGTGCCGCAGCACGATGCGCCGGCACTTGCCACTGCGCTCGAACGCCTTCTTACCGACGTCCCGCTTCGTCTGCGGCTCGCGCAAGCCGCGCGACAACTGATCGAGTTGCGCTTCGATACCGAGCGCAATGCCGCCCTGCTGCGCGCACTTTTCCGTGAGGGAGTAACGGAGGCAGCAATCGAACGCAAGGAGCGCTGCGCATGAAAATCGCCTACGTCTGCGCGGACCCGGGCGTGCCGGTGTTCGGCCGCAAGGGCTGCTCCGTGCATGTGCAGGAAATGTTGCGCGCACTGCAGAGTGCGGGTGCGCTGATCGACCTGTTTGCCGCGCGCACCGGCGGCGAAGCGCCTGCAGATCTTCGCGGCCTGCACATACACAAATTGCATCGGCCGCGCGGCGGCGACATGGCGGCACGCGAGCGCGCGCTTCTCGGCGCCAACGCCGCATTGCGCTCGGCGCTAGAGGCAGCGGGCCCGTTCGACGCGGTCTACGAGCGTCAATCGCTCTGGAGTTACGCCGCCATGGAGTACGCGCGGGATTCGGGCGTTGCCGGGCTGCTGGAGGTTAATGCACCGCTCATCGATGAGCAGTCGCAGCATCGCGGACTCGTCGACCGGGACGGTGCCATTGCGGCCGCGGCGCGCGCCTACGCGGCGGCGCACGCGTTACTCGCTGTATCGACCGGCGTCGCCTCGTATCTCGCGCGTGCGGCTGCTGCGCCGGAATGCATTCACGTCCTGCCGAACGGCGTGGATACCGGACGCTTCCGCCCGAACCTGCCACCCGCCTGTCCCGCACCCGTCGGCACTTTCACCGTTGGCTTTGTGGGCTCGCTCAAGCCCTGGCACGGCCTGCCCGATCTCGTAGACGCAGTCGCTGCTTTGCATGCGGACGGCGCACGCCTCCGGCTTCTGATTGTCGGTGACGGACCGGAACGCGAATCCTTGTTGCAAAGACTTGAGGAACACGGGATCCGCCACCTTGCGCTGTTGCCTGGCGCCGTCGAGCCCGCGGCCGTGCCAAACTGGCTTGCTTCGATGGATGTGGCGGTTGCGCCGTATCCGGACAACACGAACTGTTACTTCTCGCCGCTCAAGGTGTACGAGTACCTGGCCGCCGGGCTGCCGATTGTTGCCAGCCGCAGCGGCCAACTCGCCGAGGTTCTGCGGGATGGCGTGACGGGTGTCTTCTACCCGCCGGGTGACGTTGCGGCGCTGGCCGCGACGCTCCGCCGGCTCGCGGCCGACCAGGCAGGTCGCGCGCGCTTAGGCCGTGCCGCGCGTCACGCGGCACACGAATACACGTGGACCGGCGTTGCGCACCGGGCTCTCGCACACGCCGGACTTATCCCCGCACGAGCCCGACCGGCGATCGGGCGATCCGCCTGATGGGCGCGCCGAGAAAACTGCGGCAAAGCCTGCCGTCGCTAGGCCTCATGCTGCAGCGGTTTGCACCCTATGTGCGCCGGCACACGGGATTGGTCGGATTCGCGTTGCTGATGCTGCTGCTCGGCGTCGGCATGCGACTGCTCGAGCCGTGGCCGCTCAAGCTGTTGTTCGATGGCGTTTTCGCAGATCGCCTCCGATCCGGTGCAACGCCCGGAGTGCTCGCGAACCTGGCAACACTCGACCCGATAACATTACTCACGCTCTGC
Organism: uncultured Woeseiaceae bacterium; assembly: GCA_964452235.1. Lineage (GTDB taxonomy): Bacteria > Pseudomonadota > Gammaproteobacteria > Steroidobacterales > Woeseiaceae > IDS-8. The sequence continues at coordinate 4,519 of CAYVLL010000113.1, read as the reverse complement.
GTCGTCGCACTGTTCGCGATTCTCGCCGCGCGCGCACTCACGTCCTATCTGTCCGTGATCGGGTTCGCCCTGGTTGGCAATCGCGTGCTCACTGCGGTGCGCAGCGATCTCTACCGCCACCTGCAACGCTTGTCACTCGGGTTTCATGCGCGCGCGCGGAGCGGCGACCTGATCATTCGTGTCATCGGCGACATCGGCATGCTCAAGGATGTTGCGGTAACAGCGGCGCTGCCGCTCCTCGGCAACCTGCTGATCCTGCTCGGCATGGTCGCGGTCATGTTCTGGATGCACTGGCAGCTCGCGGCGATGGCCGTGCTGATCCTGCCGCTTTTCTGGCTGTCCACGCTGCGCTTCGGAGGACGGTTGCGGCAGGTGGCGCGTAAGCAGCGCCAGCGCGAAGCGGCGCTCGCGGCAACGGCTGCGGAGTCGGTCGGCGCGATCAAGGTCGTGCAGGCGCTGTCGCTGGAGCGCATGTTCGAGCGGGCGTTCGCCAACCAGAGTGACGCCGACCTCAAAGCCGGTGTGCGCGCGAAGCGGCTTGCCGCCGGGCTCGAACGAAGCGCCGACGTGCTGATAGCACTGGCCACCACCCTGGTGCTCTGGCACGGGGCGCGGCTGGTACTTGCGAACGAGCTGACACCCGGCGATTTGCTGGTGTTCCTGTTCTACCTCAAGGCGGCGTTTCGGCCGGTGCGCGATCTGGCCAAGTACACGGGCCGGCTTGCCAAGGCCTCGGCCGCCGGCGAGCGAGTGCTCGAGCTGCTGGACGCGACGCCGGAGGTTCAGGACGCACCGGACGCACGACCGGCGCCGCCTTTTCTCGGTCGCGTGTGTTTCGAGGGAGTGACGTTCGGCTATGAGCCGGATCACCAGGTCCTGCGCGGCATAAATATCGACATCGATGCCGGCGAGCGTGTAGCACTGGTCGGCGTTTCGGGCAGCGGGAAGTCGACGATCGCGAGCCTCATCTTGCGACTCTACGATCCCACGACCGGACGCATAACCATCGACGGTTGCGATCTGCGCGAATACACGCTCCGGTCTTTGCGCGAGCAAATAAGCGTTGTCTTGCAGGAACCGCTGCTTTTCGCCGCGTCGGTGCAGGAAAACATCGCGTGCGGCGCCACCGGCGCAAGCGATGCGGACGTGCTTGCCGCGGTGCAGCTCGCGAACGCCGAAAGCTTCATCAACGCCCTGCCGAATGGCTTTGCGACGATCCTCGGCGAGCGCGGTGTCACGCTTTCGGCCGGCCAACGCCAGCGCCTCGGGATCGCGCGGGCCGCAGTGCGCAAGTCGGCGCTGCTGATCCTCGACGAGCCGACCGCGGCACTCGACGAGGGAAACCTGCAGGCCGTGTCGGACGCCCTCTGGCGCCTTGCTCGTGGCCGGACGACGCTGTTGATTACGCACGACTTGCAGCAGGCGGCACGCGCCGATCGCGTGCTTCATCTGCATGATGGCCGGCTAATCGAGCAAGGCACGCACGGTGAACTCCTGCGCGCCGGCGGGCGTTACGCGGCCCTTTACCAGAGCCAGGCGAAAGCCGCGCGTGCGCACGCGCGAACGCCCGTGCGTCCGGAGCACGCCCATGCTGTCGGCCGCTGACGCCGGGCTGGTGCGCCGCGATCCCGCGATCCGCGGACTCGATACCGTGCTCGATGTGGAGGCTTTCGCAGCGTTACTCGCGCGCCGGGCGGGGGCAGCCGAGCTGCGCGACGTGCGCGTTACCTACCTGCGGTACAAGCCCGGGATTGATTGCCTCGTCGGCTATCGAGTCTCGATCTCGGGTAGTGAAACGAGTGTCCACGCGCATGCCTACGGCTGCGCTGCGGAGGCGAAGCTCGCAAAGGCAAGGCAGCGCACGGGAGTTCGCGGCGCACTCGGCGCCGGCTGTTTTGTAGACGATGCGAAAGCACTCGTGATCAATGTGTTTCCCACCGATCGCAAGCTCAAGGCGCTGCCAGTGCTCGCGGAAACGGAGCGACGGCGGAGCTTGCTACGGAGCTTGTTTCCCGCCAGTCAGGAAATCGAACAGGAACTCGGGGCTGCCATGCTGACCACCCTGCGCTACAAGCCCGAGCGGCGTTATGTGGCAATGCTGCAGGGTGAACAAGGCCGCAAACTGCTCCTGAAAGCGTACACCAAAGAAGGCTACGGCAGCGTGTGTGACAACGCGAAAGCGCTTCGTTCGCGCGGCTTGCTGCAGGTACCGCGGAGACTCGCCCGTTCGAGAAAGTATCGCTTGCTCGCGTTTGAGTGGCTCCCGGGGAGCGAACTACCAAACCTGCCCGGCGGTCCGGCGGCAAACCCGGCAACGCTCGCCCGCATAGGCGTCGCTCTCGCCGAGTTGCACGCGCAGGAACCGCGCGGCCTGGCGACCCGCAGTCGCAAGGCGGAAGCGGTCGCCGTACTGCGGGCGGCACGCGGAGTCGAAGCGGCCTGCGCGGAGCTGGGGCCGCTGGCGCGCGCGCGCGCGCGAGTGATTTGCCGGCACCTGCTTGCCAGCGCACCGATTCGTCGCCCCACTCACGGCGATTTCCACGCCGGGCAGATCGTGTTGCCAAAGGACGGCCGGATCGGGATTCTCGATCTCGATCGGGCTGCGCTCGGCGATCCGGCAACCGATCTGGGTGGGTTCGCCGCGCAACTCGAACGCGACGCCGCGACCGGCAGGCTGACTCCGGCGCTCGCCGCGGCTGCGACCGATGCACTGCTTGACGGCTATCGGTCCGGTCCGCTCCAGCTGCATGGTGAGCGCCTGGCATTGCAGACCGCCGCTGCCTTGCTGCGCCTCGCGCCCGAACCGTTTCGCCAGCGGGAGCCGGAGTGGCCCCGGCTTTGCGCAGCGATCCTCGCACGCGTTGCAGAGTTGCTCCGCCGTCTTCCGTCACCGGGGACCGCCAAACCGCGTAGTGGCCGCGAGATACCGCGGCCGGCGGTGGCCGTGATCGACAAATGTGGCGCGGCGAGTGACAAACGCCTGCCAGCGCTGCGCGATGCGCTCGATCCGGCAACAATGAGCAACTACCTGCGGCGCCGCCTCTCGGCGTTCGGCCGCGAGGCGTTCGAAATCCGCGCGATCCGCCTCGTGCGCCATAAGCGCGGACGCCGTTGCGTCATCGAGTACGAGCTGGAGTGCGGGGGACACTCGGTCACCGTGCTCGGCAAGTTGCGCGCGAAAGGCCTCGATCGCCGGACCTATCGCCTTTACCGCAGGCTGTGGCGGAGCGATTTACGCAGCGGCGGTCTCGACCTGCCGCAGCCGCTCGGCGCCATCGCCGGTCTCGGTATGTGGCTGCAGCGGAAAGTGACGGGGACGCCCGCTACGGCGCTGTTCGGGAGCCAAAACGCTGTGGTGCTTGCGCGCGATATCGCCGTTGCCGCTTACCGATTACATCAGGCCGGGCCGCTGCCGCAACGCTCGCATACGGCGGCAGACGAGTTTGCCATTCTGCAAGACCGGCTCGCACAGGTCGCGTTGCAGAGGCCGCGACTGGCGGCACGACTGGGACGACTGACGGCGGTCTGCGAACGCCTCGCGAAATCTTTGCCGCCGATCACTCCGCAACTCATTCACCGTGACTTCTACGGGGATCACGTTCTTGCAGGCGACGCGCGTTTGTATCTGCTCGATTTCGATCTCTGCTGCCAGGGAGACCCCGCAGTGGACATAGGCAACTTCGTGGGACACATGAGCGAACAATCGCTGCGCGAGCACGGTGACGCAGAGGCTCTGGCCGCGGCGGAAGAAGCGCTGCAGGAGCGCTATGCGGAACTTGCAGGCGCAGCCGTGCGAGAACGGATCGAAATATATGCCGCCCTGACCCTGGCGCGGCACGTTCACATCAGCACGCTCATTGCGGCACGACGACCGTATACCGAAGCGTTGCTCGAACTCAGCCTCGAGCGCGCGCATGCGCTCGAATGCCGGCGCTCTCGATCGGGGCCGCTGGTCCTGCAGACGGCAACTTCGTTGCATACCCGGCGCCCCGGGCAAAACCGTTGCAGAGGTAAGGAGGTCCGATGATCAGGTACGTTGCGCTTGTCATGTCACTGGCAGTCGCGAGTTCCGGTGGCGTCGCGGCACAGTCGACCAGTGACGCTGACTTGCAGGAACTGCAGAGGTTCGATATGCGCGGGAGTGATCGGGATGCCGCACCTCTCCCGGACATTCGGCTGACCGATGCGCTCACATTCGGTGGACGTTTCGATGTGAAATACGAGCTGGAGGGTAATTACAACCTCGATGAAGACACGGACGAGCAGGAAATGGTCCTTGTGCCCGAACTCACGTTCTCGCTCTCGTACGAACCGTTCGACGACTTCGAGCTGTTCGCAAACCTTGCGCTCGCACGGGAATATGCGATCGATGAGCCAGGCCCCGAAAACCGGCCTTTGCGACTGCAGCTGGAGGAACTATTCGTCCAGTTCGACGATGTCATCGAACTCGCCGGCGGCGATGTCTCGTTCCAGGTCGGGCGCCAGCGCTTCGACGATCCGCGCGAGTGGCTGTTCGATG
>CAYVLL010000112.1:0-7164 GCA_964452235.1 uncultured Woeseiaceae bacterium | reverse complement strand
ACCCCGGCACTACCTACGGGTGGCACTACCTACGCGAGAGAGTCCCCCTGCAGGAGCCTGTATAACGGGCGTCGCCACCCGCGATTTGCCTCGCCACCAGTCACTGGCAGAATTCGTTTATCATGCGATGCCATGAGCTGGTTCGAAAAACTGATTCCCTCGCGCATCCGCACTGAAAATCGCACCCGTTCGGTGCCGCAGGGCGTCTGGATCAAGTGTCCGCAGTGCGATGCCCAGCTTTATCGCACCGAACTGGAGCGGAATCTCAACGTCTGTCCCAAGTGCGACCATCATATGCGGATCGGCGCCCGCACGCGTCTCGACTGGTTTCTCGATGCCGACTCGCAGGAAGAGATTGCCGCCGGTCTCGATCCGCAGGATCCGCTGGCTTTTCGCGACAGCAAGCGATATCGCGATCGCCTCGTCCAGGCGCAGAAGCAAACCGGCGAGAAGGATGCGCTTATCGCGGTTCGCGGTACGTTGTTTGGCCAACCCGTGATGGTTTGTGCATTCGAATTTGCATTTATGGGTGGCTCGATGGGATCGGTTGTCGGCGAACGCTTCAGCCGTGCGGCCAGAATGAGTGCCGAACAGCGCATACCCCTGATCTCGTTTTCCGCCAGCGGCGGTGCGCGCATGCAGGAAGCGCTTTTCTCGCTTTTCCAGATGGCGAAAACGGCAGCCGCACTGGCCGCACTTGGAGAGAAGCGAGTCCCTTACATTTCAGTGCTGACCGATCCCACGACGGGTGGCGTTTCTGCCAGTCTCGCCATGCTGGGCGACGTCAATATCGCGGAACCAAGGGCCCTGATCGGTTTCGCCGGGCCGCGCGTCATCGAGCAGACAGTGCGACAGACATTGCCGGAAGGATTCCAGCGCAGCGAATTCCTCCTGGATCACGGTGCCATCGACATGATCGTAGACCGGCGCCGCATGCGTGACGAGGTGGCGAATCTGCTGGCCAAGTTTGACCACCGTTCGGCACCCGTCGCAGGGCCGGTCTGACCACTGGCCCGACGCCACCGACCGACGCAGCGCGGACGTATCTCCCAGCATGCAATGGCCGCGCGCATCGTGGACGCTCGATGACTGGCTCAGCTGGCTCGAGACACTGTCTCCCCGCGAGATCGACCTCGGGCTGGATCGAGTGGCCGAAGTCCTCCAGCGGCTCGAACTCCCGCGGCCCCGGCGAGTGCTGCATGTCGCCGGTACCAACGGCAAGGGTTCCTGCGCTGCGATGCTGGAATCGATGCTCCTTGGTTCAGGCGTTCGGGTCGGCTGTTACACCTCGCCGCATGTGTTGCGCTACAACGAACGTATACGGGTCGACGGCCGTGCGGTCGACGATGCGCAGATTCTCGATGCCTTCGTGCAGGTCGAAGCCAGGCGCAACGGCGTACCACTAACCTATTTCGAATACGGGACCCTGGCGGCAATGGTTGTCTTCGCTGCGCGGGCGGCGGACGAACTGGTGCTCGAGATCGGTTTGGGAGGGCGCCTGGATGCCGTCAACGCCATAGAGCCCGATGGCGCGATTATCACCAATATTACACTCGAGCACTGCGACTGGCTTGGCGATGACGTCGAGTCGATAGCGCGTGAGAAAGCCGGCGTAATGCGCCGTGGCAAGCCGGCTATTTTCGGCGCAACCGCCGTGCCGGCGAGCATCATTAGCGAGGCGGAACGCATCGGGGCGGACCTGTGGCTGTCAGGACGGGACTTTTTGCATGCCACGGAGCCGGCCGGGACCTGGCAGTGGCAGGGCCGCACGGTCGCGATCGACGGTCTGGCGCGGCCGTCCTTGCATGGCACGTTTCAGCTGCAGAATGCGTCCGCCGTCCTGGCGCTTCTCGAAGCCCAGCAACTCACGCCGCTGTTGACCCGGGAACGGATTGACGCGGCGTTTAATCGCCTGGAAATTCCAGGGCGCTTCCAGCAACTGACCACGCGATGCCAGTGGCTGCTTGATGTCGCGCACAATCCGGATGCGGCAAGTGTGCTGGGCCAGTCGTTGAGCGAAATGGCAACATCGTCGCCCGCGGGCTGCACTACGGCCGTCATCGGAGTCCTGGCCGACAAGGATCTGCCCGGGATCCTGCAGCCCTTGTTGCCGCATGTCGATCGCTGGGTCGCGGTGACGGCAGAGAGCCCGCGTGCGCTGCCGGCGCGCGAACTGGCGCAGCGTGTCGCGCAGATTGCCGACAAACCCTGTCTTGTCGCTGACAATATCGCCACGGCCGTGGCGCATCTCGAGGAAAGCGCAAGCGCCCGGGACCTGTTGCTGGTCACCGGTTCTTTCTTCACGGTGGGACCCGCCCTCGCGTGGCTGCAGCGTCATGGCCATGCGTAATGTGCACGAACCTTTTATACTCGCGACAGCATGCTGACGAATTCCTGTTGACTGGTCGATGGAACGAGCTTTGAAAGAACGAATTGTCGGAGCGGTGGTACTGGTTGTCGTCGCCGTTCTCGTGGTCCCGGTATTTCTCGACGGACCTTCGAGCCATACCGAAACCCACAGCGAACAGGTGTTATTGCCGGGACAGACCGAGCAAAGCCGCAAACAGCAGACCATCGTGCTCGAACGCGATCGTGAACAGCCGGTGCCTGCGACGATCGGCGCGCAACGTTCCCAACCGCGGCTTGCCGAGCCGGAACCGAAGGCCGCGCCGACGACCGCGGCCACCCGCAACGAGAACGCGCCGCCTGCTGCTGCCGAGGTCCCGCCAAAGGCGCAACCGGCGGTCGAGTCGGCAGGCAAAGAAATGCCGGTACCTGCAACGGCCGCTGTGGACCCGCCCGACGCGACGCCTGCCACGCCGGCCCGGTCGGAAACCGGCATGTGGGCCGTCCAGTTAGGCAGTTTCTCCGACCAGGCGAACGCGGAGCGCCTGGCGGCGGATTTGCGGTCGCAAGGCTATGCTGCCTTCCTGAGCCGCCTGCAGACTTCGGCCAATCTCCTGCACCGGGTTCGGGTCGGACCTCAGGAAAACCGCGAGAGTGCGGAACGCATCGCGAGCCAACTGGAACGCAACGGCCACAAGGGCCAGGTGGTGCCGCATCCATGAGCCGTTCTGCTAGAATCGCGCCAGATTTTTGCGCCGGGACTCACGGCGTCAGGAAAACCAATCCCCGCTGATGCCGATCGCCGACATTGTCATAGCCCTCGCTATTATTATCTCTGTGGTGGTTGGAATTTTGCGTGGCTTCGTCAAAGAGGCCTTTTCGGTCGCGTCCTTGCTCATTGCTGCCTGGGCGGCGATGAATTTCGGTGCATCGGCGGGCCGGCTGGGTGAAAACTGGATCAGTTCCGACGGCTTGCAATTGTGGTTCGGCCGCATCCTGGTTTTTGTCGCCGTTCTCGCCATCGGCGGATTGCTGGGCTGGGCGGTGTCCCGCCTGGTGCGGCTTTCCATACTGAACGGCACCGATCGTGCGTTGGGTGGCATGTTCGGCCTGGCCCGTGGCGCACTGCTGATTGGCGTTTTCATCATCGGTGCGCAGATCGCGAGTTTCGATCGCGATAGCTGGTGGCAGGAATCGCGACTCATTCCTTTCGCGACGGTCGTTGCCGACTGGATTCGCATCATGGCGCCGAAAGGGGCCGACCTTCTGTATCCGGACGAGCCGCGGCCGGACGCGGCCGCGGGGCATAACTATACGGAGGACGCGAACGTATGTGCGGTGTAGTTGCTATTGTCGGCAGGCGCCCGGTCAACCAGGCGATTTACGATGCCCTGACGGTATTGCAGCATCGCGGCCAGGACGCCGCCGGCATCGTGACCTGGGGCGAGGGCGGCCTGCAGGTGCGCAAGAGCAACGGGCTCGTGCGCGATGTCTTCCAGCATCGGCACATGTTGCGGCTGACCGGCAATATCGGGCTCGGCCATGTGCGGTATCCCACAGCGGGCGGCGCGCAGGCGTCGGAGGCACAGCCTTTCTATGTCAATTCGCCATACGGCATCTGTCTCGCCCACAACGGCAACCTGACCAATTTCGACGAACTCGCTGAGTTGCTGACGCAACAGGACCGGCGGCATCTCAACACCGGCTCGGATTCCGAAGTATTGCTGAACGTTTTCGCCCATGAGCTGCAGAGCCGCAGCAACGGCCATCCGGAGCCCGACCAGGTATTCGATGCAGTGGCGGCACTGCACGAGCGTTGTTCCGGCGGATACGCGGTCGTAGCCATGATCATCGGCCATGGCATTGTGGCGTTCCGCGACCCGAACGGTATCCGGCCGCTGGTGCTGGGCAGCCGGGAGACCGAGCACGGTACCGAATACATCGTTGCATCCGAGAGCGTTGCGCTCGATATTCTGCAATTCAAGCGCTTGCGCGACGTTCTGCCGGGCGAAACGATCTTCATCCAGAACAACGGGACGTTGCACAGCCGGGAATATGCAGCGGCGGCCGGCTACTCGCCGTGCATTTTCGAGTTCGTCTATTTCGCGCGGCCGGACTCGATCATCGACAACCTGTCGGTTTACAAGGCGCGCCTGCGCATGGGCGAACAACTCGCCGGGCAAATCGTGCGTGAGTGGCCGGATCACGACATCGATGTTGTCATCCCGATACCCGACACCAGCCGCACGTCGGCGCTGCAGGTCGCCTACCATCTCGGCGTCAAGTATCGCGAGGGCTTCATCAAGAATCGCTACATCGGGCGCACGTTCATAATGCCGGGGCAGGCGGAACGGGCGCAGTCGGTGCGCCGCAAGCTGAACGCCATCGATCTGGAGTTTCGCGGCAAGAACGTGTTGCTGGTCGACGATTCCATCGTGCGCGGCACCACGTCGCGACAGATCATCAAAATCGCCCGCGATGCCGGCGCGCGCAAGGTATATTTTGCTTCCGCTGCGCCGCCGGTGCGTTTTCCGAACGTTTACGGCATCGACATGCCAGCCGCCTCGGAGCTGATCGCGAACGACCGCTCGATCGACGAAATACAGGAGCTCATCGGCGCGGATCGCCTCATCTACCTCGACTTGAACGGCCTCGTGCGCTCCGTCCGGCACGACAATTCCACGATTTCCGAATTCGATACGTCCTGTTTCTCCGGCGAGTACGTCACCGGTGACGTCACGCCGGAGTATTTGCAACGCCTCGAGATGGTGCGCAGCGATCGTGCCAAGAAACTGCGTGAGAATGAAAGGCATGCACCCGGGCTCGTAGCGTCTGCAAGCCACAAGTCCAATCCGGGATTGACGGCCAGGGAGTCGGCGCTTGCGGATGACCGTGACAACACGGATACCGCTGTCGGCATGTAGCGTCGTGCGGGATAGTGAGATAGCTTCCCGGCATGAGTCCGAAATTCATGATAATCGATGGCCAGGCGGACTTTCGGACGCTGTTGATGCATCACGTCACGACCCACTGGCCCCAGGCGATCATTTCATCCTACGACCCGACCTCTGACGGCCACCTGCCTGACCAATTCAGTGGCGCGGGCAACGACATCCTGCTGCTCGGCGACAACCAGGGAAATCGCAGCGGACTGCAGACGCTGACAAAATTTCTGAAAACGCCGGGCTTTCCGCCCGTGGTGTATTTCTGCAGCAATCGCGAAATGCAGCTAAAGGCTACCGATGCCGGTGTGCAAGGCGTTTTTTTGCGCAATCGATTCAAGCATGATGAGTTTATCGTGCGCATCGGGCACATCCTGCGCGCCAGGCGGGGTGGCGCATCGACGGACTCACTGTTCGTGGGCGACCTGCGAACCGGCGTGCATCCGCTGGTCAAGGGCTACCGTTTCCTGCGCAAGCTGGCCGTCAGTGAGCATTCGGCGGTGTACCTGGCGCAAAAGGAATCGTCCGGCATCAAGATGGTCCTGAAGGTATTGCGGCAGGTGCCGGACCTGTCCGATGGAATCGGCGCGTTCGACCGGTTCCTGCAAGAGTACGAGATGATCGCGGATCTTCATCACCCGAACATTGTGCAAATCTACGATCTCGGCGTCAGCGACGACCATGCGCATATCGCCATGGAATACCTGTCCGGCGGCGATCTGCGGCAGCGTATCCAGTCCGGCATTGTCGAGCGGGACGCACTGCGTTATGCGCGCCAGATTGCAAGTGCGCTGGCGGAAGTGCACAAGCTCGGCATCCTGCATCGCGATCTGAAGCCCGGAAACGTGATGTTGAGAGAAGACGACAGTGTTGCCCTGATCGATTTCGGACTTGCGAAACGCATGCGGCTGCAACTGGAAATAACTGACAGCGGCGAGATCTTCGGCACGCCTTATTATATGAGTCCGGAGCAAGGGCACGCCGATGACGTTGATGCGCGGAGTGATATCTACAGCCTGGGTGTCATCCTTTTTGAGATGCTGACCGGTGACAAGCCGTACAAGGCGGCGAATGCAATGGGGATCATCTACAAGCATTCGCATGCGCCAATACCGACATTGCCGGAGTGCTTCAGGCATCACCAGGGCCTGGTCGAGCGGCTGCTCGCAAAGAATCCCGACGAACGATTTCAGAGTGCTGCGGAGGTCGCAGAGCGCTTGGGACCGCTGTCGTGATTCCTGCGCCAATCGCAGAATTTCTGGCGACAGCGACGCCGCAAGCGTGGGTCGACGAGGCCGTACAGCGCCTGCCGGAGCTGCTGCAGGATCATGCCAATTGCGAGTTGAAAGCCGCCTCGACGGCGCTTGCGTTCATTTACCGCTACCCGGCGCACGCCGATCTCGTGCAGCGGATGTCGCGGCTGGCGCGCGAGGAATTGCGACACTTCGAGCAAGTGCGGAAAACGATGCATTCAATGTCGCTGCCGTTTCGACGGCTGTCCGCGTCGCGCTACGCAGCGGCATTGCGAGACGCCGTGCGACCGCATGAGCCGGCACGAATGGTCGATATGCTGCTGGTCGCGGCCCTGATCGAAGCGCGCTCGTGCGAGCGATTTGCCCTGCTGGTGCCGCACTTACCGGCAGAGCTGGCAGGAGTCTATTCGGCCTTGCTCGACTCAGAAGCCCGCCACTTCGAACTTTACCTGGAATTGGCACGGAACGAGGCAACGGTATCGACCGAAGAAACCAACACCCGCCTCGCAACCCTGAAGACAATCGAAGCAACCCTGATCACCGACCCAGACCCCCAATTCCGCTTCCACAGCGGCCCCCCACCCGTAGGTAGTGCCGGGGTCGCCATTTCGTAGGTTTGGCGC
>CAYVLL010000111.1:0-7212 GCA_964452235.1 uncultured Woeseiaceae bacterium | reverse complement strand
TCAACGACGATTTTTGCCGTGTACGTTCTGTTTCGATCGCGCGGCAACTCAATCCCGAGTTGCTTGATTTTACCGGTTGGCTAACACGCTACAAAGACAGGATTCCGCTCGAATAAGCGCACCAATACGCCCTTACCCTCGTTAGTCGGCGCGAAAAACCGCCGTGTAGGTAGTCACCGCAATCACCTGGAGCAACTACGCATTGGATTGGTTGCCGATCCGCAGACAATTGGGGTCTGCGGAAACGAGCCGACTTTTGCCAGCGACGGGACGCGGTGGAATGGCAAGGGTCGATCAGTCGCAGTAGGTGTCGTGCAGCGTCTGAATCACGTTCTCGACCGGTCCCGGCAAGAGCGAATAGTAAATCGTTTGTGACTCACGCCGGGTGGCAACAAGCCCCACCTTGCGTAGCCGGGCGAGTTGCTGGGAGAGGGCAGACTGGCTCAACGGCACCCGTTGATTCAGTTCGCCCACCGAACATTCGCCCTCGGCCAGTGAGCAAAGGATCATTAGCCGGCTTTCATTACCCAGTGCTTTCATCAGGGTTGCCGCTTCCGCGGCATGTGCGCGCATGGCGTCGATCGGTACGCCACGCGGCCTGGAGTTTGATCTGCGGGAACGACTGGTGGTCATGAGGCTCCTGGAATCTGGCGACTGGTGGTGGGGCACTGAAAAATGAGCAGCCGTCGCACCATCGCACGGGCGCTACTATAGCAATTTTTAAATTAGCAACAAGTAATTTACTATTTACTAAATAATAATTATCTAATATAGTGGCTCGCATTCGGTGGTTAGAAGCTGCCCGGCAGTTCGCTGCCCGGCCCCCAACAGGAGAGACGTCCATGGCAAGAATAGTGGTGCTGGGAGGCGGAATCGGCGGCCTGTCCCAGGTCTACGAGCTACGGAAGTCGCTGGAAAAGGACCACGAGCTGGTCCTGATCAGTGACACGGACCGCTTCGAATTCACACCGTCGAACCCATGGGTGGCGGTTGGCTGGCGAAAGGACGAGTCGATTACCGTGCAATTGCCGGAGCGTATGCAGCGCTTCGGTATCGAGTTTCACGGGCAAGGTGCCGAACGGGTTCATCCGACAGAAAACCGGGTCGAACTGACAGACGGGACCTATGTTGACTACGACTACCTGGTGATCGCGACCGGGCCGAAGCTGGCTTTCGACGACGTCGCGGGTCTGGGACCGCATGGTGGATTTACACAGTCCATTTGCAAAACAAGGCACGCCGGTCAATCCTTTATTGACTTCGGCAAGCTTGTGGCCGATCCGGGACCCGTCGTGATCGGCGCGGCACCGGCAGCGTCCTGTTTCGGACCGGCCTACGAGTACGCATTCATTCTCGATACTGAACTGAGAAAGCGCAAGATACGCGATCGTGTGCCGATGCATTTCGTCACTCCGGAACCCTACATTGGCCACCTTGGCCTGGACGGGGTCGGAGACACGAAAGGTCTAATGGAGTCCGAGTTCCGCAATCGACACATCACATGGACCGCAAATGCCCGCATCGATCGGGTCACCGAACACGAGATCGCCTATACCGAAATCGATGAGAATGGCGCCGGGAAGACAGCGCAAACCCGCAAATTCCACCACGCGATGATCCTGCCGGCTTTCAAGGGAGTGGATGCCGTGTTCGGTATCGAGGGGCTGGTTAATCCGCGTGGCTTTGTGCTGATCGACGAGTTTCAGCGCAATCCGGCATTCGAAAACGTGTACGCGGTGGGCGTTTGTGTCGCAATTCCACCAGTTGCGCCGACACCCGTGCCGACAGGTGCTCCAAAGACCGGCTACATGATCGAGTCCATGGTCTCGGCGACCAGTCACAATATCCAGAGTGCCATTGCGGGCAAGCAGCCGTCCGCGCGCGCGACATGGAATGCCGTGTGTCTGGCTGACTTCGGCGACAGTGGTGTGGCATTTGTTGCACTCCCGCAAATCCCGCCACGCAATACCAACTGGGCGTCGCGCGGCAAATGGGTTCACTTCGCCAAGATAGGCTACGAGAAATACTTCCTGCACAAGGTGCGTGCCGGAAAAGCGGAGCCTTACTATGAGAAGGCTGTCCTCAAAATGCTCGGTGCGAAGCGCCTGAAGGACGCCGGGTAATGCCGAGCATGCTCACTGACTTACCGATGCGTCGGCCACGATCGGTCTACGCAATCGTCCTGTTGCTGGTTGCCGTAGCGGCTGCTCTCATTACCCGGATAACCATCGATACCGATCCGGAGAATATGCTGCCGGCCGATCAGCCGGAGCGTGTCTTCCACAATCTCGTCGAGGATCGGTTCATATTGCATGATGCGCTCGTCGTCGGCATCGTCAATGAGTCGCATCCGGACGGCATTTACAACATCGAATCCCTGACGGCGCTGCACACGCTCAGCAATCGCATCCTGCAACTGGACGGGGTCATCGGCCCGGACCTGATGTCGCTGGCAGAAACTGACAACATCTCGCAGGCTGGGCCAGGCACGATCCGCTTCGAATGGATGATGAAAGAGGCACCTGTGACCGAACAGCAGGCGCTGGAAATCCGCGACAAGGTTGAACGATTGCCGTTACTGGTGGACACCCTGGTGTCCGGGGACGGCAAGGCAGCGGCCATCTATGTGCCCATACGCAGTAAAGACCTGAGTCATCCGTTGTCGCAACGTATTCGGTCGTTAATGGATGAACTTGGAACCGACGACGACTATTTCATCACCGGACTACCGGTTGCCGAAGACACATTCGGGCACGACATGTTCGTGCAGATGGGCATTTCCGCACCGCTGGCAGGATTGATGATCTTCCTGCTGATGCTGTACTTCTTCCGCAGCCCGACGCTGGTCCTTGCACCCATGCTCGTCGCCATCGCGACCGTCGTAGTTACCATGGGGCTGTTAATCGGCGCCGGTTTTACCGTGCATATCATGAGCTCCATGATTCCGATTTTCCTGATGCCTATCGCGGTAGTCGACTCCGTGCATATCATGTCGGAGTTCGCTGATCGCTGGCATGACGGCGCGGAGCCGAAGGACGTTATCCGAAAGGTAATTGGTCACCTGTTCACGCCGATGCTTTACACATCGTTGACCTCGGCCGTCGGCTTCCTGTCGTTATTGCTGACGCCTATTCCGCCCGTGCAGGTTTTCGGTGCTTTTGTAGCCATCGGTATATTGCTGGCGTTTCTGCTGACCATCGTCCTGATACCGGCCTATATCGTGCGCATGAAGCCGGCGGCGCTGGCGCGATTGGCAAACCGCAAGCGCGCACCTGGCAGCGACACCCTTCTTGCCCGAGCGCTGCGGCGGACCGGGCGTCATGCATTCGGTCACGGAAAGCTGATCACAGGTGTCGCTTTGCTGGTTGTCGCCGTCAGCGTAGCCGGAGTTTTCCGGATCCAGATCAATGACAATCCGGTGCGCTGGTTCAAGGACAACCACCCGATTCGAGTTGCCGACACCGTGCTCAATGATCACTTCGCAGGCACGTACGACGCGTTCCTGGTGCTGAGCCATACCGACGACCAATCTTTACGGGACTTTATCGACAAAAGCCGGCAGTTACTCGACGCCATGTCCAACGACACATCAGTCTCTGTCCAGTCGGCAATCGAGGCCGACACTTCAGATGCGGCTCGTTACTACGGCGACATACTTGACGCGGCCGATGACGCATTGTTCGATTCAAACCACGAACCATCCGTCGATGCATTGACGGAACTCATTGCGTTTGCAGAAGAAGCACAGACGAGCGCGAAATACTTCCAGCGACCGGCAATCCTGCGTGAAATCGAAGCGATCCAGTTCGCCCTCCACGACTCCGGCCGGGTCGGCAAGTCAAATGCCTTGCCGGACGTAGTCAAGGTCGTAAACCGTGAGCTTCACGGTGGTTCTGCCGAGGAATACCGCATACCCGAGACATTGCCCGGAGTCGCGCAAACGCTGCTGCAGTACCAATCGTCCCATCGGCCCCAGGATCTCTGGCACATGGTCACGCCGGATTACACCTCGACGGCGATATGGCTGCAGCTTACGAGTGGCGACAACCAGGATATGACAGCTGTGATGCAGTTCGTGGACGAGTACATCGCGGCGAATCCGCTGCCAGATGGCGTACACATGGAATGGGCTGGCAAGACTTTTATTAACGTGGTCTGGCAGGAAGCGATGGTTAGCGGAATGCTGAAGAGTCTGGTTGGCGCTTTCGTTGTCGTGCTGTTCATGATGGCCGTCCTCTTTCGCAGCGTGCGACTTGGCTTTCTCGCAATGGTGCCACTTTCGCTCACTATCATTGGTGTATACGGAATAATCGGCTGGATCGGCAAGGATTACGATATGCCGATCGCCGTGTTGTCGTCGCTGACACTGGGCCTTTCGATCGATTTCGCAATTCACTTCATCGAACGCATGAGAGCTCTCATGCGGCAGACTGGTTCGTTCACCGAAGCCTCAACCAGGATGTTTGAGGAGCCCGGGCGAGCCATTACGCGCAACGCTATTGTCATCGCCATCGGCTTTACGCCATTGCTATTTGCGCCGCTGGTACCGTACATCACCGTCGGGGCGTTCATGGCGGCCATCATGGCGCTGTCCGCGGTGTCGACATTGGTGTTGCTGCCGGCTCTGATCGGCTTGGCGGGTCCCTGGTTCTTCCCCGAGGCGCGGCAGGCCGGCGCTTTCGAAGGCCCAATGCCGGACCCGGCCTCATAATGAATAAGAGGGAATCAAAATGTTGAGACAAACCGCGCTGGTTTGCGCCATGGCACTAATTGCGGGACTTACCGTCGCAGAGACGTTAACGGACGCCGACGACATTGTGGCCCGAGCCAATCTCGCCGCCTACTACGCCGGCGACGACGGCCGCTCCGAAGTGCGCATGATCATCAGCGACGCACAGGGCAGGCAGCAAAGGCGCCAGTTTACCGTGTTGCGTCGCGATGTCGCGGAAGGAGGAGACCAGCAATTTCTGGTCGCTTTCAGCCAGCCCTCGGACGTCCGGGGAACGACCTTCCTCGTGCACAAGCATATCGACCGTGACGACGATCGCTGGCTTTACCTTCCGGGACTGGACCTCGTCAAACGCATATCGGCCGGTGACAAGCGCACCAGTTTCGTCGGGTCCCATTATTTCTATGAGGATGTCTCCGGTCGTCGACCGAGCGACGATACGCATGAGCTTCTCGAGACGACGGATCAGCAGTATGTGTTGCGCCACCGACCGATACAACCCGAAAGTGTGGAATTCGCGTACTACGATACGTGGATCGATCGCGCCACGCTCTTACCGATGAAGATCGATTACACGGACGCGTCGGGGGACATATATCGTCGGGTCGAAGTACTGGAAGTCGGGGAGTTCGACGGAAATCCGACCGTCGTCACCAGTCGGGTGAGCGATCTGCGCGGTGGCGGGCAGACCGACATGCAATTCCGCTATATCAAATACGACCTCGGCCTGCCCGAGGACGTATTCAGTGAGCGTTCGCTGCGTACGCCGCCGCGCGACTGGCTGCAACGTTCGCCAGACTGAACTGCCGTGGACTTGATGAACAGGGTCATTCTGGTGGCAGTGTTCCTGCCGTTTGTTGCATTCGCTCAGGAAGACCCTTGGGACGACGACGATTGGGGCGACGAAGAAGGCGCTTCACGATGGAGCGGTTTTCTTGAAGCCGGTCTGGGAACCCGGTTCCATCGGGATCCGCAACTCGACGAGCGCAAAACACTCGCGGAGTTACGTGGACGCATCGAAACTGACTGGACCATTTCCAAGGCACTCCTCGCATTGAAAGCGGACGGAGGTTATGACGGTATCGAACAGCAAGGCATCATCGAGTTGCGCGACCTGACGATGTCACTGACGATTGGCGGCTCTCTCGATGTCAAGGTTGGTCATCAGGTGCAGACCTGGGGTACCGGCGATCTCCTGTTTCTCAACGATCTCTTCCCGAAGGATTTCGTTTCCTTCTTTGCAGGTCGCGACGACGAATACCTCAAAGCACCCGGTTCCGCTATCCGTCTGACGCGATTTGCGCCGCTGGTCAACATTGACTTTGTGTGGACCCCGGTATTCGAACCGGATAACTACCTGACCGGCGAAAGATTCTCTTTCTTCTCGCCATTAACAGGCTCGAACGTGGCACCGCGGCCGCCACTATCGGCCATCGAACCCGACCATTCCCTGGAAAACGGCGAGTTTGCATTGCGCCTCTTCCGCACTATCGACGGACGCGAATACGCCTTTTACGGGTACCGTGGATTCTTCAAGCAGCCATCGGCCCTGACAGACGATTTGCAAGCGACGTTTGCACCGCTGAGTGTCTATGGGGCAAGTTTCCGGCAGCCAGCGGGTCCGGGGCTGCTGAACGTCGAGATCGCCTGGTACGACTCGCGAGACGACCGTGACGGCAACGATCCGCGGATTCCGAACAGCCAGGTGCGCGCGTTGGCGGGCTTCGAGTGGGAAGCGGCAAGCAATTTCACGGTCGGATTGCAGTACTACGTCGAATGGACCCTCGATCATGACGAACTGATTGCCAGTTCCCTGTCGCCGCAGTTTTCGCCGGAAGAATTTCGTCAACTGCTCACTAACCGTCTCACCTATCGGGCCGGACGCGATCGATACCTCTGGTCTTTATTCACCTTCCTGTCACCTACGGATCAAGATATCTATCTGCGTCCACAGGTCGCGATCAGGTACAGCGATTCGTGGACGTTGTCCGCCGGGGGCAACCTGTTCGGAGGGTCGGAAAACCACACTTTCTTCGGCCAGTTCGAGGATGCAAGTAACGCGTACGTGCGTTTTCGTTACAACTATTGAGGAGTAAGCAATGAAGAAAATGTCGCTGGAGCATGCGGTCGAAGCCTTCGCGGGCTTCATGGTATTGCTGTCCGTTGTGCTGACCCACTGGGCGCACCCGGGTTTCGTCTGGCTCACTGTGTTTGTCGGGATCAATCTGTTTCAGCAGGCATTTACAGGCTTTTGCCCTGCGGCGATAGTCATGCGAAAAGTTATGGGGCTCAGGACAGAAAGGCAACTGGCGGTCGAATAGGCAGGCGAACACCGGCAATGTGGGTAAGATAGACGAACCGTTGATCTGGTCGATGGTCCGCGTTTGGTCGCGGTCGCTGATGAATGAGCCCGATGCAGTTACCTGAAAACCTGGCAACCGAGATCCTCAAGGTATCGGGCGAGGCTATCCTTGTCGTGGATG
>CAYVLL010000110.1:4159-7331 GCA_964452235.1 uncultured Woeseiaceae bacterium | reverse complement strand
TCGCCATCGGCGATGGCCCGCCGTGCGCGCGCGAGCCAGACACGACCGATCCGGACGTATTCATGCTCACTCTCAGCCAGCGCCAGCGCGCGTTCCCAAAGACTGTGAGCGTCAATCGGGTCACGACTCAAATCACCGAGTGACAACAGTGCGTCGATCTGTACAAGGACGGAACTCTCCGTAACAAGTGCCTCCAATGCCTCTGCCGCGTCGCCATGTCTTCCTTCGGCCGCCCAGAGCCGTGCCTGCAGCATCCGGTGCTGCAGCGAACTTCGGCTGTCCGGGAAGTCCCTGCCGAGTTGCTCGAGGTCACTTCGCGCTGATGTGAGTTCATTACGCTCCAGCGCAATATGAGCTCGAGTTTCCAAAGCCTCCTGCAGGCCAGACGTGTAGGCAGACGTTTCGGCGAGTGCTACGGCTTTTTCTGCATGCTCCATCGCCGGTGTCCAGCGCTC
Source organism: uncultured Woeseiaceae bacterium (assembly GCA_964452235.1). GTDB lineage: Bacteria > Pseudomonadota > Gammaproteobacteria > Steroidobacterales > Woeseiaceae > IDS-8. The sequence goes on along the minus strand of CAYVLL010000110.1, from coordinate 6,876 downwards.
GATGTCGGCGTACAGTTCGGCCAGCGATTGGTGACTGTGGACACGACCGAAGTAATCGTCGAGCGCCTCGCGCATTGCGAGCGCTTCCAACATGCCTTGCTCCGCCTCGACGAACAGGCCTTGCCGCCGACTGATGCGTGCGAGCTCATTGATCGACGCCGACATGCGACGGCGGTCACCAACGGTATCGAAGGCCGCGCGAGCGCGTTCAAAGTAATCCCTGGCGAGCGGCAATTTTCCGTCGCTAAGCTCAATTTGCCCGAGCGAATGAAATATGGCGCCAACGTCGTCGTCACCGATTCGCGCATGAATGGCCAGCGCTTCTCCAAGAAAGCCGCGAGCTGTGGCGTAATCCCGGGTGTTGCGCGCAAGGATGCCGCGATTGACCAGGATGACCGCCTCGTGTGCCGGTTTGTCACTTTGGCGTGCTGCCGCTAACGCAATCTCGTAGGCGGCATCAGCCTCGACGTAGTCTTGCCTTCGCCAGTAAATCTGGGCCAGGGCGTTGTTGGCGGCAGCCGCCATCTCAGGGTCCAGTTGCGTTTGTTGCCGCGTTGCAAGTTCGATCAGCACTGCGAGCGAGGCATCGAGCTCACCCATGTCGCGCATCGTAAGCGCCAGTTCATAGCGCGGCCAGAACAACTCGGGCTCCTGTCGAGCTGCGACCTCGAAGTAAGTTCTCGCATTGCCGACTTCGCCCTGCAGGTTCAGGGCGAGGCCACGGGCATACGCTTCGTTGACGAAGTCATCCTCGGAGACAGTGCGAAACTCGCGCCGTGTGCCGCCACCGGGCAGGCCGGCGGTAATCGAGCGCGCCATTTCCTGGGCCATTCGGGCCGGGTTGCGTCCACGTACGAACGTTACGGGACTCGCACCACGTTCGTGCACGATTCGATAGGACAAGGCCAGGTCGTTGCCGTCGCGGGTCAGGCTGCCGTGAACGAGGTGTGACGCATCGAGTTTACGTCGCAAAGACTGCAGGTCATCGATCGCCGGAGACTCGGGCAATTCCTCGAACGCCGACATCATGCGGCGTGCCGGAACGGTCTCGCTGGTGACGCTTTCAGCAATGAGCCGATTCGCATAGCTCATCAGTCCGAGGCTGGTCCAGGCAAGGTCAAGTTCGGACGTGCGATCCTCCACAGGGAGTACGGCAATTCGCAGTGCGGAGTCTGTTTCACTGCGGATGAAAAACAAGGCGGCGACACCTGCCAGGGCGAGAAGCCCGACGATGCCGACGGCACTCCAGGCCGGACGTCGAGATGCATGCCTCGGCGCCGCCTCCTTTGGCCGAGATGCGGTTGTCTCGAACGGCGCATCTGCGCCTTCTTCCAGCAGCGAAACAAAGCGGTAGCCGCGTCCATGCACGGTACGGATCATCGCCTGCTGTCCCGAGTCGTCGCCGATCGCGCGCCGCGCTTTCATGACCGCGCGGGTCAGCGCCGTTTCTGTGACGATAACGCCGGGCCAGACGGCGTCCTGCAACTCGTCCTTGCTGACGGCCCGATCTCGATGGGTCACCAGGTACACGACCAGGTCGAATACCTTCGGTTGCACCGGCACCAGCTCGCCATCGCGGCGCAGTTCCCGACGCCGGGGGTCGATCGCCACGTCGGCAAAGCGGATGAGATCCTCGCTCATAGGGCGAATCATAGCCCCGTTCAACTGCGAAACCCACGGGCGACAACGGTTTCAGCATGGTCATCAATTGGTCACGCATGGTCAGCGCGTGGTCAGGACTTCACCGGCACGGGTTACGAGAATTCGACCCAACGGCGGATGTCCCGCCGCGGACCTGACGCCCCTGCCACAGTTGCCGGGGCCGGTTCAGACTGAGTCAAAAGGAGTTCTTGCATGAAACGCTGGCTTTATCTCACTTACGGCGTCACCACTTACGCCCTGTTTCTGGGCGTCTTTATTTACGCAATCGGCTTCATCGGCAATTTCGGCACACCGACGTCGCTGGATGCCAACCCGTCCCGGCCGTTGATCGAGGCGCTTATGATCAACTTCGGCCTGCTGTCAGTCTTCGCGTTGCAGCATTCCGGAATGGCGCGACGCGGCTTCAAGCAGTGGTGGACGCGAGTCGTTCCGGAACCGCTGGAACGCAGCACTTACGTACTGTTCACAAATATATGCATGATCGCGTTGTTCGCCCTGTGGCAGCCGATCGGCGGCACAGTATGGAATGTCGACAGCGAAGCCCTGTCCACCGCATTGATCACACTGTATGTGTTCGGCTGGGCGCTGGTGCTGGTATCGACGTTCGTAATCGATCATTTCGACCTGTTCGGTCTCAAGCAGACCTGGCGCTACTTCCGCGGCAAGCCCTATGAGGCGCCGAAGTTCCGTCAGCCGAGCTTGTACCGTATCGTGCGGCACCCGTTGTACGTCGGCTGGCTCATTGTCTTCTGGGCGGCTCCGACGATGACCATTGCGCATTTGGTGTTTGCATTGGTTACAACCGCGTACATCCTGGTTGCGATACAACTGGAGGAGCGGGACTTGGTGCATTTCCACGGCGACAGCTATCGCGAATATCGCAAGCAGGTGCCGATGCTGGTGCCGTTTGCCAAACGGGGCAACAGGCAACGCCTGAACCCTGTCACTGGCAGCGAAGGATAAAGCGGCAATAACTCGGGTCGGCGGACCCCGAGGTCCGCCGACTTGAGGTCCGACAGGGAGATGCTGAGGTCCGACCCCGGAAAACCGATAAG
>CAYVLL010000110.1:0-4059 GCA_964452235.1 uncultured Woeseiaceae bacterium | reverse complement strand
TGTCCCATCTGGTGCAGCACGACGGCAACGACCTTGCCCTCGTCATCTCGTTCGAAGTGCAATTGTGCATCCACCACTTTCAGAAAGAAGCGATCCGGCTCCCAGGCGAACACGGGGAAAGCCGCCTGTCCGGTGAGCTGTGCGAAAAGCTGGCGGTCGCGCGCCTCGATGGTAATGATGGCGCCAGGCGCGAGCTGGTAGCGGCCAACATAATCCTCCAGCACATCCGGCTGGAGTTCGATCGCCGTGCGAATCTGCATACCCTGGTCGTCGGCGACACGCGGAGCTTTTGTGACCTGCTCAGCCTGGAAGAACGTCAGGCTCCCGGCGACACCGGCTGTGCCGCGATCGAATACGACACGAATGCCGGCCGCGGGATAGACGAATTCATTCTCGCCGGCAGGCGCCAAGGCGAACGGCCCCTGACCTGTCGCCTGGCCGAATAGTCGGCCATCTTCGATAAAAACGGTCAGGATGAAGCCTTCTGCGAGCTGGTAGGCGCCGGGGTAGGGGTGCAGGTCGACATCATCGGTATGCAACGGGCGGTCCGCAATCTGGGCAAAACCGAGTTCGGTGACCAAACCATACTCTGTCGATGCAGTAAGGATGACGACGCCCGTCCGGGTGGCCGGCCGCAGGCCAAGATAACTTGCATAGCCGCCAGTACCGCCGTTGTGCCAGAAAACACGATCGTCATCGGTAACGGTGTGCAGGTGCCAGCCGAGCGCGGTATCGCCCTCGGCTTGCGGTTCGCGTATTGCCAAAAGTGATTTCATTGCCGGACCGTCAACGAAATTGCGCTCGACGAAACGCAGCAAGTCGTTTGTCGTTGAAACAATTGCGCCGGCGCCAGCCATTGCGTCGAACCCGTCCCAGTTTGGCATGTCCGCACCCTGGCTGAATCCATGCGCAAGTCGTTCCGCTTGCGCATCGCTCAGCCCGACGCTCGAGTTACTCATGCCGAGCGGCTGCAGAATGTGGCGCTGCACCCCCTCGGCATAACCGTTCCCGGCAACATCACCGGCGATAAGGCCCAGCAGGCCGGCGCCGAGGTTCGAGTAGTCGTAGGATTTCTCCAGGCGATCACTTGTCATTGCGGCAATAAAGGACAACAGGTCTTCGCGTTCGTAGCCCGCATACGGGTCGAGGGGATCTTCGGTTCTCATGTTGTCGGGTATACGTGGCAGTCCGGAAGTATGGCTCGCGAGTTCACGCAAGGTGACATTCGCTACGGCCGGGCTTCGAAACTCTGTATCCGGTAAATACTTGCTGATGGGATCGTCCCACCCGAGAACGCCCCTGTCCGCAAGCACCTGTGCCAAAAGGGCAGTAAATACTTTGCTGATCGAGCCGATCTCGAACGTGGTTCCGCCGTCCGGTGGGCGCTCGTCGTCGCGGCCCACTTGCCCGAACGCAACAACACTCACCGTACCATTGTCGTACAGGCCGACCACTGCAGCGCGGACGGTCTGCCGCTCGACCGCGCGCTCGAGCGCCGTTGCCACGTCAGCCGACAGCGTCGGCAATGCTGATTGCCCGGATGAAACCAACAACATGCTCACTAGCAAGGAAATCATGCGTTGCACTTTGTCAACAGGAGTTAGCGTGCCGCTTTTATGATGCCGTGAAAATCCGGCTCTTGCCAGAGAGAGGTTTGCGTACGGAAAACAGCTCAGGCAACGAGATCGTCAATCGGCAGATGATCTCGTTGCCTGGTTATTGGTCGTTATGACCGGTATCAGCGCGCCATGGCGCGTTGTTCGGCGGCCTCTGGAAACGATCCGTCGGCATCGGATACCACTATCTCAACCCGGCGATTCTGTTGACGACCGGCGGACGTCTCGTTGGATGCGACCGGGTACGCTTCACCCAGTCCCGCGCTTCTCAATCGGTCGCGGCTGATGCCGCGCTCACTCAAAGCATTCACCACGGCCATTGCACGTTCCGCGGACAGAGTGCGGTTATACTCTTCCGCCCCGCGGGAGTCTGTATGGCCTTCGATCAGGAGGCGATGATCCGGGTTCTCGTTCAGAAACTCCGCGAGGCGATCCATGGTGGCCATCGCGCCGTCGGCGAGTTCGGCACGGTCCGTTTCAAACAGGACGCTTCCCAGTGTCAGAACCAGGCCACGCTCTGTTTGCTGGGCCTCCAAATCCTCAAGCTCTGAAGCAAGGCGGCTGGCTTCGTCGAGGGCAGCATCAGCAACGGCGCGGGCAAGTTCGGCGTCCCGAGCACTGCGCTCAGCTTCTGCAGCGCGCTGCTCGGCCAACATTTCCGCCCGCTCGGCTTCCGCGGTTCGTGCCTGCAAACGCAGTTCGTTCCGCCGGGCTTCGGCCGCCTGCAATCCTTCCCGTGCTTCCGCTTCGGATGTGAGTTGCAAGCCAATCTCGGCCTGGCGCCGCGCCAGGTAGGCATCGTGACGCACCAGTTCCAGTGGCTCGCCGTTCTCGAGAGCCGCCTCCGCTCGGGCCAGCGCGTCGCGAGCAAGCGCGAGTTTCTCAGATGCCGCCTGCTGCGCTCGCGGCTGCGCTTCCAGGCGCTCTACGGTCGCGCGTGCGGTGTCCAGCTCCGGTACACGATCCGGGGTTGTGCTGCAGGCCCCGAGCGCCAGCAACATGGATGCCGCGACTGCCATACCGGCCTTGTTGTTCGAAAAAAGTCTCATCGCATCTCTCCTGCTCTGGATTGATTGCGTGCGATCTCCTCTCGCAACGCTTCAATCGTGTCATTCAGTTCGTCGACGGCTGATTCAGCCTGCTGATTACGTGCCATAGCCGTTGCCAGTTCCGCATCGAGCGCCGCCTGTTCGGCAAGGCGTCGCGCTGCAACCATGTCGTCGCGTTCCGCGGCCAACTTCGCCTCTGCCAGCTTGTTCTGAGCGGCAGCCAGCTCTGCGGGACTGTGTTCAGCAGCACCGGATTGCTGGGCCTGGGCAATTCCGGCTTCAGCCGTCGCGAGTTCGCCAGCCGGCCTGTCGGGGGTGGAGGCGCAACCGCCAGCGACGAGCAGCATCGCGGCCGCAAGAACAGCAGCAGCGGGCTTCATAATTCGGGCGCGATCATCATGCGCTGGTTGTTTCATGATTATTCTCCTCAGGTTCGTTGTCGATCACGCAATTACGACGTGGTCGAAGCGACGATATCAACGCTGATAATGCAGATTTCGTGCCAATCGAATGCTTTATGCCCGCGAGCCGAGAACACGTGCGGAGTCTTGTTCGACGGCATCCGCCAGAGCCGCGAGGCCGCCGCAATATTTACCACGAGTTGAAACTATTACAGCAAACCCGCCACCGTATTGGTCGGTATGCAGCGTCGATTACCCGATGCGGTGCCACGCCATTTTATGCAACACATTATTCGTACACAGAAAAATCACTGGCCGGGAAAAGTTGGCACGGCGCTTGCTTAGTGTTTCCTGTAAGAGCCGATTCCGGCTTGCTGGCCAGGAGAACGATCGTGAAAATAATTTATTTGTTTATGCTGTTAATGGTTGCGATTGCGGCTTCTGCCTGCAATACGACTCGCGGAGTCGGTCAGGATATCGAAGCAACCGGCGAAGCAATCGAAAGAACCGCCGAAGACGCCATGGATGACGACGATTAGGAAAGTTTGACGGAGCCGCTCTTGTGTACCTCTCGGAGAGACTGTATCCCCGCCTCCCCAAGCACCAGTTTAACCGACAGCAATGAGAGCGGCTCCTTTTTTACATAGCACGAAGTACCGCACGAAGTGCCGGTGATAGCGCCGGCACCATTACTTAGCAGCTTTTCACAAGGAGAGAGAAAATGAACTGGGATCGAATCGAAGGTAACTGGAAGCAGTTTTCCGGCAAAGCAAAGCAGAAATGGGGCAAGCTCACTGACGATGATCTTGATGTCGTCAACGGCAACCGCGAAGAGCTGGAAGGCCAACTGCAGTCGAAGTACGGCAAATCGAAAGATGAAGCCAAGCGCGAGATCGACGAGTGGAAGGATTCGCTCTGAGTAGTACTTCCGGCATAAGTTAAGACAAGCGTATGTCACGAGCCCGGCGGGGAATCCCCCGCCGGGCTTTTTTT
>CAYVLL010000109.1:0-7393 GCA_964452235.1 uncultured Woeseiaceae bacterium | reverse complement strand
GGGGCTCGGGGAGGATATTGCCGTCGGTGTCGAGAAGGGTGATTTCGCCGATGCCCAGGGCTCGAATCTGGGGCTCGATCTGTTGGCGGTCGCCGACGACTACCCAGAGGAGGTTATCCGGCGCAATGACTTCGTCGGCAGCGTCCATAACCTGCTGTATGGAGAGCTCCCTGACGCGACTTGCATAAGTATCCCAATAGTCGTCCGGCAGCCCGTAGGTGACGATTTCCGCGAGACTGCCAAGTACCGACGATGCCGTTTCCCAGCGCCCGGGCAGGCTCAGCGTGTTCGCTAGTTTAACCTTGGCGAGTTCGTCATCCGTCGCCGGATTCGCATCCAGGAACTCGCGCAACTCGCGGCTGAGTTCTGTCATCGAATCCGCCGTCTTGTCCGATTGCACGGGCGCATAGGCGACGAAAAGTCGTGGGCCCTTGGCAGACAAAAGGATCGAATAGGCGCCGTAGGACCAGTGCTTGTCGGTGCGCAAATTGCTGTAAATGCGTGATGTAGAAGTACCGCCGATGATCTCGTTCATCGCTTCACGCGCGAGTTCATTGCCGACACCCACCGGCGGCGCAAGATTGCCGGCAAGAATGATAGATTGCTCCGCGTCGGGTCGATCAATAATGAAAATCCGCTCCTGGCCCTGGTGTTCGACATCCGCAATGTTCTTGCTCGGAGTCGATCCTTCCGACCAGCGCCCGAACGCTTTTTCCAGTTTTGGCTTGATCTCGGCCATGGTGGTGTCGCCGACCACGATCATCACCGCGTTGTTAGGCTTGAACCATGAGCGATGATGTTCGACCAGGTTGTCGCGACTAATGCGCCCGACCGATTCCTCGGTGCCGGAGCCGGTCAACGGCAGGCTGTAAGCGTGGTTGTCGCCATACACGAGCGCCGGGAATACGCGCAGCGCAATGCTGATCGGTTGCGTTTTTTCCTGTGCGATCTGCGCAAGCGTTGCTTTGCGCAGCCGCTCGAGTTCATTCTCGGGAAAAGCCGGATTCAGAACCACATCGGCATAAATGGCGAGTGATGCATCGATGTTCTCGCTAAGCGTGTTCAGCGATACAGCGGAAGTATCGAGTCCGGCACCCGCCGAGACGTAAGCGCCCAGTCGCGCCAGCTGATCGCTGATCTCGAGGGCCGAACGCGTGCGCGTCCCCTCGTCCAGCATGCTCATTGCCAGGCTCGCAGTGCCCGGCTCGCCGAACTGGTCGGATGCGTAACCGGCATCGAAGCGCAGGCTCATAGTAATGACCGGAACCGCGCGACGTGTCGCCACAATGAGTTCCATGCCGTTGGCCAGCCGATCGCGCTCGAAGCTTTCGAATTTCACCTCGGGGAACGAGTCGGGTTCCGGCAGTGCCGACCGATCGGCGCCCGACGCTGCCGCCTTGAGTTGCGGGTAGGGGTGCACTTCCAGGTGATAGGCGCCCGCACCGAGCCACCGCCCAGCGGCCGCTTTCACTGTCTCCGGCGTGGCTCGCTCGAGACGATCGAGCGACGTACGATAAAACCCGGGGTCACCGGTGTAAACGGCGTTCTCCGCCAGTACATCGGACTTGCCGGAAAAGCCGCCGATGCGCTCAACGCCGCGAATGAACGACGAGACAATCTCAGTCCTGACTCGTTCCAGTTCTGCGCGCGTCGGCCCGCGGTCGAGAAAGCGCTGCAGTTCCTCATCGAGTGCTGTCTCCACGTCGTCCAGGCTGGTGCCCGGCTGCGCCGTTGCCTGCAAAAGATAGAGTCCCCCAATTTCGCCGGACAGCAGCGAGCCGCTCACACTCGTGGCAACCTGATCGGTGTACACCAGCCGCTCGAACAACCGCGAGTTCTTGCCACTCGTCAGCACGCGGTCGGCAAGCTGCAGCAATTCAGTGTCTTCTGCCGTGTAATGCGGCCCTCCCCATACCTTGTAAAGGCGCGCCTGCGGCACCCGGTCTTCAAGGATTTCGCGCTTGTCGCTGTCCAGACGGACCGGCCAGACGTCGTACCTGGCGATCGGGGGACCCGGCGGGATGTCGCCGAAGTAGTGCACGACCTTTTCATAAGCGTCCTCAGCCTTGATGTCGCCGGCAATGACGATGACGGCGTTATTCGGTCCGTAATAGGTGCGGAACCACTCATGCACATCTTCGAGACTGGCCGCGTCAAGATCTTCCATCGAGCCGATCGGCGACCAGGAATACGGGTGGTCTGGCGGAAAGACATTGCGCAGGATGTGGTTGAATGCCTGGCCGTAGGGCTGGTTTTCACGCTGTCGCTTCTCGTTCTGGACGACACCGCGTTCCTGCTCCAGCTTGTCCTGGTCCACAGCGCCGAGCAGATGCCCCATGCGATCCGACTCCAGCCACAGCGTGAGGTCGACGGCCGTGTTCGGCACGGTCTGGAAATAATTGGTGCGATCGAAGAAAGTCGTGCCGTTCATATCGGTCGCGCCGACCCGCTCGAGTGGCTTCCTCATCTGGTCGTTGAAATTCTCGCTGCCGTTGAACATCAGGTGTTCGAACAGGTGCGCGAAGCCGGTCTTGCCTGGCCGCTCATTCTTCGAGCCGACGTGATACCAGATATTCACAGCCACGATCGGTGCCTTGGGATCTTCGTGCACGATCAGTCGCAGGCCGTTGTCCAGGGTGTATTCGGTGAAGGAAATGTCGATGTCAAGCGCACGAGCATTGCTCGTGACAAAAACCGTGAGAACGGCGACCGATAGCGCGAGAATCCGGACGTTCATTGCTTTCCTTTGTGTTGTTCTGGTATCGCCCGTGATACGGGCTCCTACAGTGTTTGGATAAGCCTTGTAGGGACCTGCAGTGTGGGCGATGAGACTTGTAAATGGAGCGGGTCCACCTATCGACCGGCAACCTAGCACAAAATTCCGCGGGTGTCGGAGTCGTGCATATTTCCGGGCAGCCTCGCATAATGCGCCGATGAATGACGATACGCAGAGACGCACTTTTTATCCGCCGGTCGAACCCCACCTCAGCGGGTGGCTCAACGTTGGTGACGGCCACGAACTCTACTACGAGGAATCCGGCAATCCCGACGGCAAGCCCGTGGTCTTTCTGCACGGCGGTCCGGGCGGGGGGTGCACGCCAAAAATGCGGCAGTTTTTTGATCCGGCCGTCTATCGCATCGTGCTGTTCGACCAGCGCGGCAGCGGCCAGAGCCGGCCGCACGCCAACCTCACGGCCAATACCACCTGGGACCTTGTCCGCGACATCGAGCGTCTGCGCACGGAGTTGACCATCGAGCGCTGGCAGGTATTCGGCGGCTCCTGGGGCAGCACGCTGGCGCTGGCCTACGCGCAGACGCACCCCGATCGCGTGACCGAACTGGTGCTACGCGGCATTTTCCTGCTGCGCAAGAAAGAGATCGACTGGTTCTATCAGTTTGGCGCCAGCGAAATGTTTCCCGAACTCTGGCAGGGTTTCCTGGAACCGATCCCGGAAGACGAACGCCACAACCTGTTACATGCGTATCACAAACGCCTGACCGGTGACGACACCGACCTGCGTCTGCGTGCGGCAAAGGCCTGGTCCATCTGGGAAGGCTCGACCAGCATGTTGATTCCCAGCAATCAGATTGCCAAGGTGTTCGGCGAAGACAACATGGCGCTGGCGATGGCACGTATCGAATGTCACTATTTCGTGAACAGCGGATTCATGGAGGAAGGCCAGTTGCTGCGGAACATCGGCCGGATTCGGCACATCTCCGCAGTGATCGTGCAGGGGCAGTACGATGTCATCTGTCCTGCCGTCTCCGCCTGGGATCTCGCACAGGCCTGGCCCGAAGCACAGTTGCATATGGTGCCGGACGCCGGGCACGCGGCCTTCGAACCGGGTAATGTCGATGCCCTCATCGCAGCAACCGATCGATTTTCCGCAAATGCGGCGAACGGGGCGAATTGAGCGAATTGGGAATGTATTCTTGAGCCGATTGCTGATCACCAATGCGCGCCTGATCAACGAAGGAAGAATCCGTGATGCCGATGTCCTCATCAAGGGCGAACGCATCGATAAAATCGGCGAGGGAATCGCCGCGGAGCATGCCGATGAAGTGATTGACGCAGAAGGTCGCTACCTGCTGCCGGGCATGATCGACGACCAGGTGCACTTCCGCGAGCCAGGGCTTACCAACAAGGGCGACATGGCGACCGAATCGGCGGCAGCCGTCGCCGGTGGCATTACCAGCTTCATGGATATGCCAAACGTCAATCCGCAAACGACGACACGCGAGGCGCTTGCCGACAAGTACGCCATGGCGGCGGGGCGTGCGCGGGCCAATTATGCGTTCTACCTCGGTGCGACCAATCGCAACCTGGAGGAGATCAAGGCGCTCGAGGTTGGTGAGGCCTGCGGCATCAAGGCCTTTATGGGCGCATCGACCGGCGACATGCTGGTCGACGATCCCGAGGTGCTGGAGCGCCTTTTCGCACATGCGCCCATCCTGGTGGTCACGCATTGCGAACACTCGCCGACCATCTGGGACAACGAGGCAAAAGCAAAGGCGGAATTCGGTGACGAAGTGCCCATGTCGGAGCACCCGCGTATCCGCTCCGCACAGGCTTGCCTGACGTCATCGAGCATTGCCGTCGAGCTGGCGCGCCGCAATGACACGCGCCTGCACATCCTGCATCTCACCACGGCCATCGAAATGGGTTTGTTCTCCAAGGCGAGTCGTCACGAAAAGCGCATTACCGCGGAAGTCTGCGTGCATCACCTGTGGTTCGACGAGTCGCGGTACCGCGATCTCGGCACGCGCATCAAGTGCAACCCGGCGATCAAGACCGGGAAAGATCGGGAAGCACTGATCAATGCCGTCAACGATGGACGTATCGATATCATCGCGACGGATCACGCTCCTCACACGGCGGCGGAGAAGCAGCGCAGTTACTTCAAGGCGCCGGCAGGGCTGCCGCTGGTGCAGCACGCGCTTCCTGCCCTGTTTGACCTGGCTCGCGACGGGCGCCTGCCGCTGGAAACCGTTGTGGATCGCACAAGCCATGCGGTAGCCGACATTTATGGCGTGGTCGAGCGCGGTTACGTGCGGGAAGGCTATTTCGCTGACCTGGTGCTGATGAACGCCCGGCGGCCGTACCTGGTTGACTCCTCCAACCTGCTCTACAAGTGTCACTGGTCGCCGTTCGAGGGCCATACGTTTGGTTCCAGCGTCGACCTGACGCTGGTTAACGGGTCAGTCGCCTATCGTGACGGAAAACTTTCCGACAAGGTTGTGGGTCAAAGACTTGGAATCTCCCGAGGCCGCTAGGCAGTAATTGTCGGCGATGGAAGACAAATGGCAGACCTGAACCGGCTTCCGGGACGGCTTGTCGATCGCTTACAAAACTGTTTACTTTCGGGGCGATACCGTTATCCTTGCGCCCTTACAGGCAGCGCCACACACGCGCACTCTGGCGCGTCAGTTGAATGAAGCCTACAGATACCTCCAACCCGGATTATTTCCATAAAGTCGTCGATTGTCAGTGGGCCTGCCCGGCGCACACCGACGTGCCTGCCTATATTCGCCTGATTGCGCAGGGCCGGTTCGACGACGCGTACATGCTGAATCGCGAATCCAACGTGTTCCCGGGCATCCTGGGGCGCGTCTGCGACCGTCCCTGCGAGCCGGCCTGCCGTCGCGGACGCGTCGAGGCCAAGCCGGTTGCCATTTGCCGCCTGAAGCGGGTCGCCGCCGACGGCCGGGATGACATAACGCACCGCCTGCCCAAAGCGCCGGGTCACACGAACGGCAAGAAAGTTGCGTTGATCGGCGCCGGTTGCGCCTCGCTCACAGTTGCCAACGACCTGCTGCCGATGGGCTACGAGGTCACGATCTTTGAGGCGCTGGACACCACAGGCGGCCTCATGCGCACCAACATTCCGCGCTTTCGCCTGCCGCCCAAGGTGCTCGACGAAGAGATCAATTACATCGTCGACATGGGTGCCGACCTGAAGCTGGGTCACCGCATCGACAGTCTCAAATCTCTGCTGGACGAAGGTGGCTTCGACGCGGTGTTCGTCGGCACCGGCGCACCGCGCGGCAAGGAACTGAAACTGCCGGGCCGCTTCGATACCGAAAATGTGCACATCGGCATCGACTGGCTGGAGTCGGTCGCTTTCGAGCACGTGGAGTCGATCGGCAAGAGGGTGCTGATCATCGGCGTCGGCAACACGGCCATGGACTGCTGCCGCAGCGCGCTCAGGCTTGGCGCGGAGAACGTCAAGGTGATGGCGCGCAAGCCGCGCGGCTTCTTCAAGGCTTCCGACTGGGAACTCGAGGACGCCGAAGAGGAAAACGTCGAGATCATCGTCAACCACTCGCCAAAAGAGTTCGTGATCGAAGCCGGCAAGCTGGTCGGCATGAAGTTCGAGCAAATGGAGTACAAGGTCGATGAGCGCGGCAACATCGATCGTGGCACGGTTGTCGGCGAAGTCATCCTGCCCTGTGACGACGTCATCCTGGCAATCGGCCAGGACAATGCCTTCCCCTGGATCGAGCGGGATATCGGCATCGAGTTCAACGACTGGGAATGCCCGATCGTCGATGAAAAGACCATGATGTCCTCGCGCGAGGGCGTTTTCTTTGGCGGCGATTCCGCATTCGGTCCCAAGAACATCATCTGGGCGGTTGCCCACGGCCATGAAGCGGCGATCTCCATACACAAGTATTGCTCGGGCGAGTCGCTCACCGATCGCCTGCCGCATGGCATGAACCTGTCCAGCCAGAAGATGGGCATGCATGAATGGAGTTTCTCGAACAATTACGACCCGGCGGAACGACGGCTGATGCCGCATGTCGAACTGCGTGAACGCTTCAAGAAGATCGATATCGAAGTCGAGCTCGGCTTTACCGTCGAGCAGACGATCAAGGAAGTCGAGCGTTGCCTGAATTGCGACATACAGACAGTGTTCACGGCCAAGCTGTGCATCGAATGCGATGCCTGCATCGACATCTGTCCGGTCAACTGCCTGACGATTACCGCCAACGGCGACGAAGCCGATCTGCGCACGCGCCTGTCGGCACCGGCCGAGAACCTCGAACAGGCGCTGTACGTGTCGGAAGACCTGCCGCAGACCGGCCGCGTCATGGTCAAGGACGAGGACCTGTGCGTGCATTGCAGCCTGTGTGCCGAGCGCTGCCCGACGGGCGCCTGGGATATGCAGAAGTCCACCATTCTCATTCCCTACGCAATGGACGAATCGCCGCGGACCGCGCCGCAGCGCGCCAAGGCCGCCGGGTAGGGAATTCATCGCAAGTGATGCCGAGGTAAGAGGGTTCGTGTCCAGGGTAAACGACGTTGTAATCAAGATAGGCACGGTCAACGGCACCGGATCGGCCAGCGCCAACGGCTTGCTGATGAAGTCGGTGTTCCGTATGGGCATACCGG
>CAYVLL010000108.1:0-7434 GCA_964452235.1 uncultured Woeseiaceae bacterium | reverse complement strand
TGTACGTTGCCATCGGCATTTCCGGAGCCATCCAGCACTTGACCGGCATCAAGGATGCCGGAACGATTGTCGCCATCAACAAGGACGAAGAAGCGCCCATCTTCGAGGTTGCGGATATCGGCCTGGTCGGCGACCTGTTCAAGCTGGTGCCGGAGTTCCAGGCCGCTATCGGCAAATAACCTCCGAAAGCCGCGCGCTGCAGGCGCGGCTGGTTTGCGCTGACTTCAGGCCGATTTTTTCAGGACCTCAAGCACCGACTCTGCTTTGCTCACCTCGAACTTGCCCGGCGGTTCAACGGCAACATGGGTCGCGACACCGTTGTCCACAACGATAGCAAACCGCTGCCCGCGTTGCCCGAGGCCGAACTTCGAACCGTCCATTTCCATCCCGATCTTGCGGGTATACTCGCCATTGCCATCGGCCAGCATGACAACTTTGTCACCCACCTTGCGGTCTTTTCCCCATGCGTCCATTACGAATACATCGTTGACCGCCATACAGGCAATCGTATCGACGCCAAGCTTGCGAATTTCCCCGGCATGGTCGACAAATCCAGGCAAATGGTTCATTGAGCAGGTTGGCGTAAATGCCCCGGGCACGGAGACCAGCACAACCTTTTTTCCGGCGAACAGCTCGTCGGTGGATATTGCACCCGGTCCCGACTCTGTCATCACCGAGAATACTCCGGACGGCATTTTGTCTCCCGCTTTGATCGACATTCTGATTCTCCTTTGGCTTCTGTTGTGTGACTCACCGTCGTCAAACAGTCGAGTTCTGTTTTCTGTTGAGCGTGGCATTGTACGCGTGTCATATGAGGAATACGCCGGGAACGGCGACAGGCTGCCACGGACCATGCACGCAAAGATCCAACTCCACCCTCTGCCGGAACCGGCGCCTGTCTTTAGCTGCTAATCCAGGTAAATAAAGAACTGTTAATTATTGATATATATATGTTTTATATTTTTCCCATGACGCGAAACCGCCGCAGATATCTCGCTAAGATCCGCAGCGTTCGCTGGCACATCAGCTTTCGTATAATTCAAGTCCCGCTGGAGGCATCATGAACTATGAACTGACCGAGGCGCAGCAAATGATTCAGGTTGCTGCGCGCGAATTCGCGCAAAACGAAATCGCCCCCATTGCCGCCGAATTCGACAAGAGCGGTGAATTTCCCGTTGAAACCATTCGCAAAGCCGGCGAACTCGGCTTCATGGGTATCGAAGTACCGGAGGAGTTCGGAGGCGCAGGCTTCGATACGATCAGTTACGCGCTCGTGATCGAAGAACTGTCGATGGCGGACGCTGCTCATGGAACCATCGTTTCCGTGAACAACTCACTGTTTGGTACACCTCTGCTCGAATTCGGCAGTGATGAGCAAAAGCAGCGTTTTCTCGAGCCAGTCGCTTCCGGCCAGGTCAATGGTGCCTATGCATTGACTGAGTCACAGTCCGGATCGGATGCAGCGGCTATGCGTTCCCGTGCAACACTATCTCGGGACGGATCCTGTTACACGATCAATGCCCGCAAATCCTGGATCACCTCGGGTCCGGTTGCAAAGTACATCATACTTTTTGCCAGAACGGATGGTGCCGACGCAAAATCACCTTCGATCAGTGCCTTTGTCATTGATACGGACGAACCGGGCTTCAAACGCGGCAAGACAGAACCCAAGCTGGGCATACGCGCCTCCGCAACCTGCGAAATTGAGCTGGACGGCTACCGCTGTCCGATCGAGAACCGCATCGGTGACGAGGGACAGGGGTTTCGCATTGCAATGACCGTCCTGGACACAGGACGCATCGGTATCGCCGCCCAGTCGCTGGGCATCGCAGAAGCCGCGTACGACGCTGCTGTCCAATATTCGCGGGACCGGAAAGCCTTCAATGCCCCGATTGGCAGCTTCCAGGCTATCCAGTCAAAAATCGCCGATATGAAATGCCGTATCGAGGCTTCGCGCCTGTTGACTTACAAAGCGGCCTGGAACAAATCTGAAGCCAGGAAAACCGGTGCCAGGAATACCCTCCACGGCAGTATCGCAAAATTGTATGCCTCGGAAACGGCGATGTTCGTTACCCATCAGGCATTGCAGATTCATGGGGGTATGGGCTACAGCAAGGAATTGCCGCTGGAACGGTACTTTCGAGATGCAAAAATCACGGAGATTTACGAGGGTACCAGCGAAATACAGCGACTGGTCATCGGCCGGCTTGAAACAGGACTTCGATAGTTTCGATTACTGCAGGTCGATCGCGCAACCTGCCTAACCTTCGTTCTCAGCGACATGGACGATCAGGCCGTCCAGATCATCATTCATCTCGATTTGACAGGTCAGGCGGCTGTTGGCCCGCCTGTCGAACGCCGCATCGAGCATGCTGTCTTCCATGTCGTCCATTTCAGGTAGCCTGGCCAGCCAGGCCTCATCGATGTAACTATGACAGGTCGCACAGGCACAGGCGCCGCCACACTCGGCAACAATTCCGTCAATATTGTTATTGATGGCCCCCTCCATAACGGTGTAACCAATGTCCACCTCGACATCGTGCCGGACGCCTTGTGGCGTTATGTAAGTTACTTTGGGCATGGGAGCGGATCTGGCTGATCAAAAAGCGGGCAATTGTACGAATGGGAAGACAGGAAGGTCAACGCCCCTGCACATGATGGGTCACCCGGAGGATTCAAGGTGCTCCTGATACAGAGCAGGAGGCACAGCAAAGAATACACAGACCTGTCGTCGCGGGGGGCTGACGCCCGCTTCTGTCACTGATTGAAGGTCGGGCCCTCTCGCAGCTTCGAGCTCGCGCCAGGTTCTACAGGCCGAGGCCCGTTTGCTGACGACGATTCTGCAATCGCTCACGCTGCCGCTGTGCGGCTCGTTCGGCCATTCGAATCTGCTCGTCGCGAGCAATGTCACTCTCGATGACGGCGATCCACTGATTGGAAAGCCGCCGCGAGCGTTCTGATCGGGCCGCTTGCCTGAATGCCGCAATCGCATCGTTGTAGCGCTTGAGGTTGTACAGGCACATGCCCAGGGAAATGCGGGCGTTGTCGGCATTGTCCAGGCCTCCCATTTCGAGGCCACGATTGACGCTCGAAACGCAATCTTCATGCTGGCCCATGTTCAGGTAGGCATTTCCCAAACGGACGTACAACTCGGCGTCACTACTGAGTCGAGCCGCTTCCCGCAGCGCTGGTATCGATTTCTCGTCTTCCATTGCCAGAGACCAGGCCTGCGACAGTAAGCGATAGTTCTTTGCGTCTTTGGATACCCGCCCACTTTCCATCTCGGCTTCCAGCAACTTCGCTGCCTTATAGGGCACTTCATGCTGCATGTAGAGCTGCGCCATGGTAACGAGTTCTGATTCGGTCGTCAGCAAACCCTGCGTATGTGCAGCGTCATACGCCGCGATCAGGTTGGTGTCCTCACCCAGCTCTGTAAAGGCGCCGGCAAGCTGGAACCAGTAGCGCTTCTTCGGCCAGTTCTCCAGCAGGATCTTGTTGATGTCTTTTACCTTGGCGAAATTCTCCTGCTGGAAATACGCGAAGTTGAGCAGCACATACCAGTCTTCCCTGATTTCTGTACCGCGCTTCCTGGCAATCTCCATTGCCGTCTCAATCGGCCGGACCATGTCCGAGTAGCGGTCCAATTGATAGAGGTTTTGCGCATACAGGATATACGGCTCCGGTGCCGGATTTGTCTCCAGTGCGAACCATTGATCCAGGAAGTTCATCGCCTTCCGGTAGTCCTCCTCCATGGTGGCGAGCTGCGCGAGAGTGTATAGCGTCTGCTTCTTTATCTGCTCTTCAAGGGTCGGGATACGCAGCATTTCCTCGTAGGTAGCCATGGCACGCGCTGCGTCATCCATGTTGTAGTAGACAAAGCCAATGTAATTGAGCACGTTCGACAGTTCGTACTCGGACAATTTGCCTTGCCGCAAGGCCGTGAGAATCCGCAAGGCGCCCTGGTAGTTCCTCGCTTCTACTGCTTCCTGCGCCTGCTGGATCTTGTCATAGACTTCCTTGCTGACGGCCTGCGCCTCCTTCGTTTGCTGCTGGTCCCGTCTTTCCTCTTCGGTTTGCTGCGCATGGACGGTGCCCAGCGCAAGACAGCCGGACAAAAGCAAAAAGGCCAGTGTCGACGAATTCCGCAATTGCTTGGTCATGGTAGTCGAATCCTCCGGAGCACCCTGCGCGCCGATTTGCGACGGCCGCGGTTGGTCTACTCCTCGATCTTGAATGTAATTCGCGTCTTGACGTTCGGTACCTCGACCGGCTGGCCATCGACAACCCTGGGCTTGTACTTGAATTTGAGTACGGCCTGGGTCGCAGCGCGATCGAACAGACTGCTGGTCGAGAAATCCACCACCGGATCTTTAACCGATCCCGTGGTCGTCACGGTGAAACTCATGTCCACGTAGCCCTCGATACCTCGGGACAAGGCGCGTGCCGGGTAAACGGGTGCAACCCGGACGATCGGCAGATAGTCGCCTTCGGCGATATTCATACTGCCGGGTCCGCCTATGTCCATGTCGCCCATGCCGGTCGGCGCCGCTACACCCACAGCGATTGCTGATGGATCAATATTGTCCCGATCCTGCGGCGGAGCGTCCGGTGGCACCTGCGGCGGCGGCGGTGGCTTCTCGGGTTGGATGTCTTCGGTTTGGACGTTTTCCGCCCGTTTGACGCGCACAAATTCCAGCATGTGCCGCTCCCGGGGCTTGGTCAGCGCCGCTTCACCGTAGGCGATCAGCAGGTGCATGACGAACAGCAAGGTCAGCGTTACGACCGTCCCGACAACTATGGCAAAAACGTATCGGCCAATCATGATTCGACTCTCCCTTCAGGCATCCGTCACGCACGCATTGCTGGCGTCATTTCACCGCCCAGCTATCAATCTGACCACAGCGAGCGCTTTCCGTTCCGGCCATCGCTTCGCTCGGTTCCGCTAGTTGTTTTCCGCGGCAATCGAAATATTGTAAACACCTGCCGCACGCGATGCATCCATAACCGTCACCAGGGTCTCGTTGGTTGACTTCTTATCCGCCTGTATGACCACCGAGCCTTTGGGGTTCTCGGCATGCATCCGCTCGATATTGGCGCGCACCGCGCGTGGATCGATCAGGCGCCGGTCCATCCAGATTTCATCATTCGCACTGATCGCAATCAGAATGTTCGCATCCTCAACGCGTTCCGAGGTCGGCGCGTCCGGACGGTTCACATCGATTCCCGCTTCCTTGATGAAAGATGCCGTCACGATAAAGAAGATGAGCATAATGAATACGACGTCGAGCATCGGCGTCAGGTTGATCTCATTCTCTTCTTCGTCACCACCCATTCCTGCAGATAATCTACGCATCGGAGCTATCCTTTAATGATCCATTGTCAGTGAGTCTTCCAGGAACTCGACTTCCCGCGCCGCACGCCGGCTAAGCAACGTCACGAGAAGAACGCCGGAAAGCGCACCAACCATTCCCGCCATGGTAGGGACCGTAGCCTGGGAAACGCCGGCTGCCATTGCCCGCACATTGCCCGATCCGGACACCGCCATTACCTCGAACACCTTGATCATACCAGTCACCGTGCCCATCAGCCCAAGTAACGGGCAAAGTGCGACCAGCGTCTGGATCATCGGTATCGAGCGACTTGTGGCCATCTGAAACTGGGAGATCATGGCTTCGCGGATCTGGTGGGCATGCCAGGACCTGCGCTCGGATCGGCTTTCCCAGCGTTCCCGGATCTCGTCGGCACTGGTCTTCATCGTGGTCCGGAAATAAACCAGGCGTTCGATGATAAAGACCCACATCACGAAGATTGTCACCGCGATCCACCGCAGCACAGGGCCGCCGAGATCCATGAAGTCCCGGATGGCCTCAAAGCTGTCGCTAAGCCAAAGCATACTGACTCCCCGGCCCGCTAGCCGTGTCGCTCCGAATGCTCGGCAACGATACCGGCACTTTGTGAATGGAGGATGTTGACGATTTTCCGGCTCTGGCCACTCACCAGCGTGTGGATGAGCACCATCGGAATTGCGACGACCAGACCCAGCACGGTCGTAACCAGCGCCTGCGAAATACCGCCTGCCATCATTTTCGGGTCACCGGCACCGTACAGCGTAATGACCTGGAAGGTCTGGATCATGCCGGTAACGGTACCGAGCAGACCCATCAACGGTGCGACGACAGAGATAACCTTGATAAACAATAGCCCTCGCGTGAGGCCGGGCATCTCCTTCAATGCTGCCTCACTGAGCTTGAGCTCAATCGTTTCGGTGTCGGCATTCTTGTTCGACTCGTAGGCCGCCAATACCCGGCCGAGCGGATTGTCGGTACTGGCCTTGTCGCTTTTCAGCTGAGCAGAAACCTTGCGGCTGTCGATCGTCAATCCGATCCAGCGCCACAGCGCGATCAGGAGTCCGATCAAACCGAGGGCGATAATGCAATAGCCGACGATGCCGCCCTGTTGCACACGTTCACCAAGTGTCGGTGACTCGACCAGCAACGCGAGAATGCCACCCCGCGTCACGTCCAGGCCGAAGCGCACCATGCCTTCGTCTGCATCAATCATATCGGACGCAGATGACGGGTAGCGGCCCTGGTCGGGTTGCCGTTGCAGCTCACTGATGTTGCCGGTTTCAGAATCGTAGAGGAGGTAGCCGCCGTCGAAGGCCAGATTAAAAACACCTACCCTGGCGACGTCCGCAATAACCTTCTCGCCGCTGGCCGTCGTGATTTCATGCGTAAATTTAACGTTTCGTCCGGATTCCGTAATTTCACGCTGCATCTCATACCACAGCCGCTCGATATCCTCGATCGACGCGAGCGACGTGGCTGCCGCCATACGATTGCCAAGTTCGACCAGGAAATCCGTACGGTTCGGGTAATGAATATTCGTCAGCGAATTGCTGAAGCGACCTTGCGTGTCCCCCGTAACCATCTGCAATACGCCAAAGAGCTCTCGTAATGCACCAAGACGCTCTTCAAGCGCCGCACGTGAGGATGCAATTTCTGCCTGGTTGGTTTCGAAAAGTTGTTCCAATCGCGAACTTTCGGACTCCAGGCGTGTGCGATCCGCTCTCGCTGCATTCAGAAGCTGCTGCTGTTCGGTGCGGCGTTGTGCAAATTCAGCTTCTCGTTGCCGCGCTTCCTGGGAGTCTCGTGCCTGGCCGCGTTCGATCTGTTGCAGGAGTTCGGCCATGCTGCTGGCATCTTCCTGGGCGTTCGCCACGCCAAAGCCCAGCAAAAGGGAGGTGGCAACCATTATTGTTATGCGTTTCATTTACGAAGTCTCCCCAACTGGTTCTGCGGCTTGCACGGGAATGAGTATGAGTTCCGGCGCAATCAATTGGCGTGCCATGCGGATGCCCTTGCGAATTTCGCTTCGGTGCTGATTGCCGATCAGGACAAATGCCCGTTGCTGGGGATCATACTGACCGGTGAT
>CAYVLL010000107.1:0-7479 GCA_964452235.1 uncultured Woeseiaceae bacterium | reverse complement strand
ATGTCAACCGGAAGCATTATCAATGCGTCGGTAGTACCAGCAGCCGCAAGCGACGTTTCTTACCTGCGTGGCATCGTTGATTCAGTCGATTCGGCCTTCGGGCGGGCCGTAGTCAGTGGTGTCACAGTCGACTACAACGCATTGCTGTCGCGAGGTGTTGCACCGAGTGTTGGTGATGAAGTTGCGGTTACTGGTCGCTCTTATAGTGGGCTAGGGTTACTGGTTGCTCAGCCGTAATTGACCTGGAAACTGGGGGCACTGAACCGCTTCAGAAATTTGGCGCAAAAAAAAGTCGGCGTCCCTGCCGACTTAGATCTCGTATCAACATCAAAGGAGATGCGAGGGTTGGAGGAATCGCCCCTGAGCGATTAGAAGCGATTCGCGGATGACTATAGGGAAGCGATAAACCGATTGCTGTGAACAGACTCACAGAAATATTGTGAGGATAAGAAGGGCGCCGAAAGGCGCCCTTTTTTTGTCAAATCACATTTGCATTAAGTAAAGAAGCGGCGTCACTCGGCGGCGTTACTTCGTAATTCTTCTAGATGTGCTTGAAACTTTCTCTGCTGCACGTTTTGCACCAGAGCATCTCGGACGCTTTCCATTGTTGGCGGCTCGGGCTGACGGGATTCTTCCCGAAGAATTACATGCCAACCGAACTCCGTCTGGACAGGACTTGCCGTGTACTTTCCGTCTTCCAGCACTGCCACTGCGTCAGCAAAGGGCTTGACCATTCGATTTGGCGAAAACCAACCCAGGTCTCCGCCATTCGGACCCGACGAGTCCGTGGAGTTTTCCTTGGCCAGTTCCTGAAAATCAGCGCCTTCGTCAAGTCGTCCAATTATATCCGTCGCCGCACCTTGAGTTGGAACAAGGATGTGGCGCGCTTTGTACTGTATTCTCGGAGCTTGTTCGACCTGCTCAGTATATTCCTCCTGTACTTCTTCATCGGTAACGTTGGACGAAGCGAAGAACTCCGCTGCGACAGCTTGTGCAAGAACCCCTCGAGTCTGCAACTCAATCTGTGCGGCAACGCGTGGGTCCTTTTCAAGCGCTTCCGCGGACTCCTGGGTGGAAAGTACATATATGTCCGTCAGCTCGGACAATAGAATCTGTCTTTCTTCCTCGGTGACCTGTGCAAGGGGCTTGTCTATACGGTTTTCCATGTAAACATCTAAAACCGAGCTGTCGATTGCTGCTCCGTTAACGGTTACCACTGTCTCGCTACGGGCTTCCAGATCGCACGCCAGAACTAATAAGGCGCTTACAGCGACAAGGGCAAATGGATTCGTGCTGTTGAAAACAAGTCTCATCGGTAAAGCTTCCTTGGTTGAAGTACAAATTGGGTTACGCGTGGCGCGAACGTTCGGATGGAGCAAACGCTTTGATGCGGAGTGCGTGAATGTCAGTATCGAACAAATTGCCTACGGCATCATAGACCAACTGGTGGCGCCGTAGCCGGCTTAGCCCTGTAAACGCCGACGAAA
This sequence comes from uncultured Woeseiaceae bacterium, assembly GCA_964452235.1. Taxonomy (GTDB): domain Bacteria; phylum Pseudomonadota; class Gammaproteobacteria; order Steroidobacterales; family Woeseiaceae; genus IDS-8. The sequence continues at coordinate 5,992 of CAYVLL010000107.1, read as the reverse complement.
CGATAGTTACGTCAAAATGGCCTTTTCCGTCCTGCGCGCCCTGATGCCCGATATGCAACTGACTTTGGTCCTTGATCAATAGTTCCGTCGGATTGAACTTTTCGGACAAACGGGAGCGTAGCAGACTGCTTCGTGACTCAGTCATGGAAGCACCTTCTTGAACGGTTTTACTATCACTTTGGCATAGACGCCGCCCGCTACGTAGGGATCGGCATTTGCCCAATCAGTTGCATCTTCGAGCGTCGGAAAATCCGCTATAACCAGGCTGCCGGTGAAACCGGCGGGCCCGGGATCCTCGGCATCGATCGCCGGGTGTGGGCCGGCCAGAAGCAACCGGCCTTGATCAAGCAATTCGTTCAGTCGCTCGATGTGTGCGGGTCGCGCCTTGACACGGAATGCCAGGCTGTTCTCGACGTCCGTGCCTATAATCGCGTACCACATTCTCAGGCACCCGCATCGTGACTGGTTTCTGCATTCTTCTTGGTTGCAAAAGCAAGCCAAACGCTTTGAATAATAACGAATACGACGGTCAGGCCAAGCATGCCGAACAACTTGAACTTGACCCAGAACGATTCGCTGAACTCGTAGGCGACATATATATTCAACGCACCCACGACTACAAAGAAAACCACCCAAATCTGGTTAAGCCGAATCCATTGATCACTTGAGAGCGATGCGGCTGCACCAAGCATGCGTTCGACGATGGTCTTCGCGCCAATCCACTGGCTGCCCAGAAAGACCGCCGCAATGCCCCAGTTCAATACCGTCGGCTTCCAGTACAGAAAGTCAGGTGAGCGAAAAAACAATGTTGCAGCACCGAGCACAAGTACCAGAATCGTAGAGCTGACATAAATCTTGCTGACTTTGTGCAGTACCAGCCATTGCAGGAGCAGAACCACCGGCATGACGGCCATCAGAATTATGGTCGCAAAGTAAATATCCTGGTAAAAGTACGCGACGAAGAATGCGACTATCGGGATGTAGTCAATAAGTAGCTGCATTTGCCTGGCGAGTCCGGAGCGATAAGGGGGCGAATAATAGCTCAAAGTTCTTGAGTCCCAAAACGGACCTGATCAGACCCGACGTCAGATGCCGCGAGCCGCTACAATTGCGCCATGGCAAAGATCATCGAATTGCATCCCGCCGACCCGCAGCCGCGGAGGATTGCCGAGATCGTGGCTGCTATCCGTGACGGTGCCTTGGTCGCTTATCCCACTGATTCAAGCTACGCGATTGGGTGCCATATCGGGGACAAGAAAGCGATGGATCGCATACATCGAATTCGTCGTACCGACAAGAACCACAACTTTACGCTCGTTTGCCGGGATCTTTCGGAAATCAGTACGTACGCTCGCGTCGACAACTGGGCGTACCGTTTACTGAAGTCGTTGACGCCCGGTGCATACACATTCATTTTGCAGGCCACCCGGGAAGTTCCCAAGCGTCTACAGAACCCCAAGCGACGAACCATTGGGCTGCGTGTGCCGAACCATCCCGTTGTAGCCGCCATACTGGATGCGCTTGAAGAGCCCCTGATGAGTTCAACACTACTGCTGCCGGGTGACGACATGCCGTTGACCGATCCATTTGAAATTGACCAGCGAATCGGGCATGAAATCGAAGTGATCATCGACGCCGGACCCACGGGTATCGAGCCGACAAGCGTTATTGATCTTTCGGGAGACTCGGTGCACATCCTGCGAGTCGGCAGGGGTGACGTCAGCTTCCTGCAGTAACCAGTGCCCGTAGTTGCGAGTCCCGCCTGAAAGTACGCTAAAATGCGCCAACCTCGCGTGGAATATCGATGAAACCTGAACTGATCGTGCTTACGAGCAAGGACGCGCAACGCGCAGCTGCGTCTACGACGGAGTCTGGTCCGTCACAAGGCGAAATGCCGTTTGCGGTGGTCGACGGGGAACCTGTAACCGAACTACCGCAGGATCTTTATATTCCACCTTATGCACTGCAGGTCTTTCTCGAGGCCTTTGAAGGCCCGCTCGACCTCCTGCTATACCTGATACGGCGCCAGAATCTCGATATCCTCGATATCCCTATCGCCGAGATTACCCGACAATACGTTGAATACATCGAGCTGATGAAGGAGATGCAGCTCGAACTGGCCGGAGAATATCTGTTGATGGCGGCCATGTTGGCGGAAATCAAATCGCGGATGCTGCTGCCTCGCCCCCCGGCAGCCGAGGTGGAAGAAGATGATCCGCGTGCTGAGCTGGTGCGTCGCTTGCAGGAATACGAGCGATTCAAGAAGGCAGCCGAGGATCTGGGCTCTTTGCCGCGTCTCGAAAGGGATATCTTCGTGGCGACCGTAGAGGCGCCGGAACGAAAGGTGGTGGCGCAACTGCCGGACGTGACACTAAAAGAACTGTTGCTCGCATTCCATGATGTACTGAAACGTGCGCAGATGTTTTCCAACCTGCATTTTCAACGAGAGCCGTTGTCGGTCAGGCAGCGAATGTCAGAAATATTATCGCGTATTCAGGCCAACACATTTTGCGGGTTCGCTGATTTGTTCGACGCGGAGGAGGGCAGGATGGGCGTGGCAGTTACGTTTATCGCTATACTCGAATTATTGCGCGAAGCCACCATCGAAGTGGTGCAGGCCGGAGCTTATGCGCCGTTGTACGTAAGAGCGGCATCGTCAGTTCGGCTGGTGACTGGCTCTCAATTGATTGAGCAAGAGTCGAACACCTTCTAACTTTTCGCGAGAGATGGATCACGAATGGATCAGAACGAGATCAAGTATTTTGTGGAGGCAGCACTGCTCGCCGCAGGACGCCCGCTAGCTATAGACCAGATCCACGGTCTTTTTGATCCTGGTTCGGAGCCCGAAAAGTCACAGCTACGGCAGGCGATCACCGATTTGCAGACTGACTATGAGGATCGCGGCATCGCCATTGCCGAGGTGGCTTCAGGCTTTCGCATGCAGGTAAAGGCCACCATGGCGGACCGCCTGCAGAAGCTGTGGGAAGAACGACCACCGCGCTATTCGAGGGCGTTGTTTGAAACGTTAGCACTGATTGCATACCGGCAACCGATCACGCGCGGTGAAATCGAGGAGATTCGTGGCGTGTCGGTGAGTTCCAATATCATCCGGACGCTGCTCGAGCGGGATTGGGTACGTGTGGTCGGCCACCGTGACGTCCCCGGCCGTCCCGCCATGTTCGGTACGACCCGCCTCTTTCTCGATTACTTCGGACTCAAGAAGCTGGAGGACCTGCCACCGTTGGCAGATTTGTCGGACTGGGAAAGCCTGCGGGTTCAGCTCAACCTGCCCGCGGTCTCGAATGACGATGCCGAGGTCGACTTCCAGACCGCCGAGATTACAGAATTGCCGATACTGTTTCCGGAAATTGAGGCACTCGAGGTCGAGGCAGGCGACGAATCGAGCGAAGCGCAACCACCGGTCACCCTGCCGACAGAGAAAGAACCGGATTCCGGGTTTGAAGAAATCGTCGCTGTCGCCTGGCCCGATCCAGTCGAGACTCCGGTGACCATAGTGTCGGATGATTCAGACGATTCGGATGAGGTCGCCGACCTCGGCGATCGAAGTTCCTCGAGTTCAGGTCGATAGGGAAAAACACTCGTGCCAGGGCGTGTGCAAAAAGTGCTGGCTTCGGCCGGCCATGGGTCACGTCGCGAAGTCGAAGATTGGATTCGTGCGTGCCGCCTCAGTATTGACGGGCGGGTCGCAACCCTCGGCGAAAGCGTTTCCGGAGAAGAGGTATTCGAGCTTGACGGTCGTCCACTCGCGGTCCGACCGGAGGTCGAGATTCACCGCTACCTCGTGTACAACAAGCCGGCCGACGAGATCACCAGCCGCAACGATCCTGAAGGCCGTCGTGTGGTATTCGACTCACTCCCGAAGTTGAAGGGATCGCGATGGGTCGCTGTCGGTCGGCTCGACTTCACGACAACCGGCTTGTTGCTGTTTACCACCGATGGCACTTTGGCCAATGCATTGATGCACCCGTCATCCGAGCTGCTGCGACGGTATTCGGTCCGGGTGCACGGTGTGCCGTCCGCCTCCGATATCGCGAGTTTGCAGGCGGGTCTCGAATTGGACGATGGGCGCGCCGCCTTTGAGACAGTCGAACGTGCCGGAGGTGAAGGGGCCAATCGCTGGTTCACCGTGACGTTGCGCGAGGGCCGGCATCGTGAAGTGCGCCGTTTGTGGGCGGCGGCCGGCTTCGAGGTTAGCCGGCTCATTCGTACCGGGTACGGGCCGGTCGAACTGCCACGACATTTGCGACGCGGCCGCTACGAGCCTCTGACACCGGCACAAGTGCGCTTGTTGTATCGGGCGGCAGGGCTGCCGTTGCCGGCTGGTAGTTCCCCGGTCAGCCGACAAAAGGGTCGGACTCGCCGCACACCTGGTTTGACTAAAAACAATTTAAAACAGACATATAGAAAGAAAAGTTAAAGTTTATTGTCACTGACAGTCGAAGCTGTGTCCGGTCACGTTGCGACTCTCCGGCCCCAGCAGGAAAATATACGGCGCCAGTATTTCGGCCGGTGTTTTCAACTTGTCCCGGTCTTCGGCCGGGTATGCCTGCAGGCGCATATCGGTCCGTGTTGCACCGGGATTGAGGCAATTCACCCGCACCGGGATGTGGCGCGTCTCGTCCGCCAGCACTTGTGACAGTCCCTCTGTGCCGAATTTGGACACAGCATAGGCACCCCAGAACGCGCGGCCCTTTCGCCCAACACCGCTGCTGGTGAACACGATTGACGGATCGGTCGCCCTTTTCAGTAGCGGCAGCAACACCTGCGTCAACGCGAACGGTGCTGTCAGGTTGAGGTGCAATACCCTCTGCCAGTCGGTCGCGTCGTACTGCTCGATCGAGAGCCGTGGCCCAAGAATGCCGGCATTATTCACCAGGCCGTCCAAATGCCCGAAATCCTGTTCGATGCTATCGGCAAAAGACGAGTAGGCCTTGCCGTCAGCGATGGCCAGGTCCATCAGGGCGATGGCGGGTGCAGCGCTCGCCTGGTTCGCTGCAATCTGGTCATAAACAGCTTCGAGCTTGCGTTTATTGCGCCCGTGCAGGATCACCCGAGCGCCAAGTTCGGCACACTTCAGTGCCAGGGCTTTGCCGATCCCGTCACTTGCGCCGGTAACCAGGACGATCCGATCCTTCAGGACGTCAGGACCATAGTGGTAGTCGCGCGGGTCGATAGACAGCCTGTCTGCCTGCACTGCTGGAGCCGGGTCACGCCGGTCGTTCGTCATCGGTTCCCTCATTCTCTGAATCGGTCGGAATGTCGTCCGGCATCTTGTCGGCTCTCAACAGCTCGTCCGTAATCGCTGCGTCGTCGACCATCGTTCGTGGCAGTGACTCGAGAGGCTCCAAAGGCTCGATCTCCTTTTTCGGCCGAATGCCCAATTCCACGAATCGCCGCGCGCCGGGCAGTACCATGCGTTCGAGCGACCCGACCGCTCGATTGTAATTGTCGACGCTGCTGCCAAGCTGCTTGCCGACCTTGTTCATATGGCCGACAAAGGCATTCAATCGACCATACAGGTCTTCAGCGAGACGCCGGATTTCCTGCGCGTTGTCGGCCAGTGCCAGTTGCCGCCAGCCATAGGCAACCGCCTTGAGAAGGGCGACGAAGCTTGTCGGCGTTGCGAGGATAATTTGCTGCGACAGGGCCGATTCGATCAGGTCCGGGTCTTCGTTCAGGGCCGCGCTGAGGAACTGGTCGCCCGGGATGAACAGGATGACGAAATCCGGGCTGCGTGAAAATTGCTCCCAGTAGGATTTGCTGCCGAGTTTCCGTACGTGATCACGGACATTTCGTGCATGCCGTTCGAGTGCCAGTTGCCGCTGTACGTCGTCTTTGGCCTCGGCGGCCTCAAGGTAGGCATCGAGCGGTGTCTTGACGTCCACCACCAATTCGCGGCGATCGGGCATCCGAATAATCATGTCGGGGCGAATGGATTTGTCTTCCCCGGCACTGTGGACCTGCTCCTGAA
>CAYVLL010000106.1:0-7569 GCA_964452235.1 uncultured Woeseiaceae bacterium | reverse complement strand
TATGCCGGATTGCCTCGGCAGTTGATCCGGTCTTTTCGGACGGCAGGCGCAGCCCGCCGTGCAGCGTGCCGAGATCGTAGGTCGGTGCGCTCATTGCGGCAGCATGCTCGGCAGCATGCGAATGCAATCCACCGGACAGCGCGGCACGCATAGCTCGCAGCCGGTGCATTCAACGGCAATTATCGTGTGCATGTACTGATGCGCGCCGGTGATCGCGTCGACCGGGCAGGCATCCCTGCAATGCGTGCAACCGATACAGGCGTCCTCATCGATGAAAGCCACCGCGGCGATGCCAGGGGCAACGCGCGCCTGGGGTGCCGGCAATGCGTCGCGCCCCAGCATTTCGGCGAGCCGCCGCACGGTATCTTCGCCGCCGGGTGGGCACAGGTTGATATCGGCGCCATCGTGCACGATCGCCGCTGCGTACGGCCGGCATCCCGGGTAGCCGCACTGCGCACATTGCGTTTGCGGCAGGACGTCATTGACCCGGTCGACCAGCGGTTCCCGGCTCGCCGGCAACCGGCGCGACGCGAATCCCAGCAACAAGCCGGCAATGAGCGCGATGCCGGTGATCGTGACAACGGCGGTGATGAGCGTGCTCCACATCGGCCGTTTATCGGCGCGGGCTGGTTTCGGCCCGGCTCACGGCCGCGCCATCCCGGAAAATCCCATGAATGCCAGGGACATTATCCCCGCAGTCATCAGGGCGATAGGCGTGCCGCGAAAAGGGCGCGGAATGTCGGCAGCTACGAGTTTCTCGCGGACTGCAGAAAACAGGACCAGCACGAGCGCAAATCCCATTGATGCCCCGAAGCCGAATATCACGGCTTCGCCAAAGCCCCCGGCCTGCTGCACATTCAGTAGCGCCACGCCGAGAACGGCACAGTTGGTGGCGATCAACGGAATGTAGATACCGAGCACCTGGTTGAGCAACGGGCTCACGCGCTGGACCATGATCTCCGTGAATTGCACGCTCGCGGCAATGACCAGGATGAACGCGATGGTTCGCAGGTATTCGAGCCGCAATGGCACCAGGAGGTAGTGGTGCATAAGGTAACTGACGGCAGACGAAAGTGTCAGTACAAAGGCAGTCGCCAGCGACATCCCGAGTGCCGCCTCCAGGTTGCGCGACACACCCATGAACGGGCACAGCCCAAGGAAACGCACCAGCACAAAGTTGTTGACCAGTACGGTGGCAACCAGGATCAGGATCAGTTCAGTCATCGTCTGTCATCGCTCTGGCGATATTGTAGGGCTTTTGCGGCGCCTGACCCGAAAGCCCGGAAAACAAACGCACCATTCCGGAACTATTTAACCCGCATACCCGGCGTGGCGCCGTCGTCGACGGACAGCAGGAAGATGTCGCTGCCGCCGGGGCCGGCCGCGAGGACCATGCCTTCGGAAGTACCGAAACGCATCTGCCGCGGTTCGAGGTTGGCGACCGCGATGACGTGCCGACCGACCAGTGCTTCCGGTTCGTAGGCGGCCTTGATGCCGGCGAAGACGGTCCGGGACTCGCCGCCGAGATCGAGCGTCAGCTTCAACAACTTGTCGGCGCCGGGCACGTGTTCCGCTTGCTGGATAAGAGCGACGCGCAAATCGACCTTCAGGAAGTCGTCGATGCTGATTTTCGACAGGTCGCTGCTTGTGCTTTCGCCTTGCTTGTCGCTTACCGGCTCTTTCGATTGTTCCACCATTTTTTGCACGTCCTTCGGGTCAATGCGGGTCAGCAGCGGCTGGTAGTCTGCGATCTCGCTTCCGAGTAGCGGTGTCGCGGCTGCCTGCCAGTTCCAGGCGCCTTCTTTGAAAAGACGTTGTGCGTCCGCCGCCAGAGACGGGATGACCGGTGTGAGATAGACCATGAGTGCGCGAAACAGGTTGAGTCCCTGCGTGCAGACGGCCTGGACGTTTGCCAGTTGCTGCGGATCCTTCGCCATGGCCCACGGTTTGCGTTCCTCAATATAGCGATTCGCCTGGTCGGCCAGCGACATCACGACGCGCATTGCCTTGGAGAATTCCCGGCCTTCATAGTGCGCGGCGACGGTCTCTGAAACGGCGGAGAATTCCACGTAGAGCGCATCGTCGTCGAGCCGGTCGGACAATCGGCCATCGAAGTGCCGGCTGATAAATACCGCGCAGCGGCTGGCGATATTGACGAGCTTGCCGATCAGGTCCGAATTGACGCGCGCGACGAAGTCCTCGAGATTGAGGTCGATGTCGTCCATGCCCGGACCCAGTTTGGCGGCATAGTAATAGCGCAGGCAGTTCGGGTTCAGGTGATCGAGATAGGTTCGTGCGCTGATAAACGTGCCGCGTGATTTCGACATCTTCTTACCGTTGACAGTGAGGAAGCCGTGCGCGAAGACGCTGCTGGGCTGTCGAAACCCGGCCCCTTTCAGGACGGCCGGCCAGAACAGTGTATGAAAATAGACAATGTCCTTGCCGATGAAGTGATAGAGCTCGGTATCGTGGCCGGGCATCCAGTATTCGTCGAAATCCAGGTCGCTCTGCCGGTTGCAGAGATCGAGGAAGCTCGCCGCGTAGCCGACCGGAGCATCCAGCCATACGTAAAAATACTTGTCGGTGGTGCCGGGAATGAGAAATCCGAAATACGGAGCGTCCCGTGAAATATCCCAGTCCTGCAGACCGGCGCTGAACCATTCCTCGAGCTTGCTGGTGATGTTGCGATGCAGGGCGGCGGATTCCATCCACCGTTTCAGTTCATCGGCAAACTGGCTGAGCCGGAAAAAATAGTGTTCGGACTCTTTCCACAGAGGCCGGGTGCCCGACAGTACCGATACCGGGTCAAGCAGGTCGATCGGCGCGTAAGTGGCTCCGCAAACTTCACAGGCGTCGCCGTACTGTTCCTCGCTCTTGCAGCGCGGGCAGGTTCCGCGCACAAAGCGATCCGGCAAAAACAGCTTCTCGACGTCGTCGTAGGCCTGCTCGATGGTGCGGGTATATATGTGTCCGGCCCTCTGTAACGCCTTGTAGATTGTGCCGACAAGCTGTTCGTTCTCTGCCGAATGAGTCGAATGGAAGTTGTCGAAGGCGACGCCGAACGCCTGCAGGTCCTCGAGCTGCTCACGTGCGACGCGCGCGATGAGTTGTTCCGGCGCGATGTTTTCCTGGCGCGCCTTGATCATGATCGGCGTGCCATGTGCATCGCTGGCGCACACGTACGTGCATTGATGGCCGCGCTGTTTCTGGAACCGGGCCCAGATATCCGATTGCAGGTACTCCACCATGTGACCCAGGTGCATGACACCGTTGGCATAGGGAAGGGCACTGCTGACCAGGATTTTACGACTGACTTCTGACATTTTGCGAACGTAGCGACCGATGCGGGGCAAAGGCGGCGATTATGCCATGCGAGCCCGAGGCGCGGGGGCGTACTTTCTCAGGACTGATCTTTGATCTGTTGAAACTTAACTTTGTTGTGCGCCTGCTGGTACGCCTCTTTGCCGGATACGAACCGGCGTTCGACAAGGTCCATCAGCGCCGAGTCCATGGTCTGCATGCCGACGGCGCCACCGCTTTGCATCGCCGTTTCGAGCTGGTCCAGTTTGCCCTGGCGAATGAGGTTTGCCACTGCTGAGGTGTTCACCAAAATCTCCAGCGCCGCTACCCGTCCTGGCTTGTGCTTTGTAGGTAGAAGCTGCTGTGAGATCACGCCGCGCAAGGATGTGGACAGCATGGTGCGAATGTGGCTTTGTTTGTCGGCAGGAAAGGAGTTGATGATGCGATCGACCGTTGGCGCGGCGCCGTTGGTGTGCAGGGTTCCCATTACCAGAATTCCCATCTCCGCCGCTGTCACAGCGATGCTCATGGTCTCGAGATCGCGCAACTCGCCGACCAGGATGACATCAGGGTCCTCGCGCAATGCGGAGTGCAGGGCATCCGCAAACGAGCCGCTGTGCAGCCCCACCTCGCGCTGGCTGATCAGGCACAACTGCCGCTTGTGTACGAACTCGATGGGATCTTCAATGGTCAGTATATGACCCTTCATGCGCCGGTTGATCGAATCGACCATCGCAGCGAGCGTAGTGGACTTGCCCGAGCCGGTCTTGCCGGTAACCAGAATCATCCCCTGGGTCTGCTTACACAGGTTGTGCACTACCTCAGGCATCTTCAATTCTTCGAGCGTCAAGGCCTTGGATGGAATTGCACGAAACACGGCGCCGATGCCGTTCAGGTGCCGCATGACGTTGACGCGGAACCGGGATACGCCCGGTATTTCGTAGGCGAAATCGACGGCATCATCCTTTTCGAAATCCCGTTGCGTCGTGCCCGTCATGATTTCATAGAGCGCTTCGCGTACGGCGTCTACGGCAAGTACTTCGTTACTCAGCAGGGAAAGCGAACCATGGGCGCGCACGCGCGGCGGGTCGCCAGAAATGAAGTGCAGGTCGGAACTGCTCTTGACAAGCGCATCCTTGAGATATTGATCGATCTTGTTCAATGAGCGAGGTCCATACGGGTTGAATCAATCGTCGACATCGAGCGTTGGCAAAATACCGGTGTCGGTGACGAAACGCTTGAATTTCTTCTTGTCATTTGCATAGCGAAACGCGTCGTCAGGATCGACCTGGTTGGCTTCGATCGCCTGCATCAGCGCCTGGTCCATCAGCTGCATGCCGACATCGCGACCGGTCTGCAGCTGCGCCGGTATCTGGTGCGACTGGTCGGTCATGATGAGTTTCGCAATGGCGCGATTGTTGATGAGAATCTCGAGTACGGCCTTGCGACCGCGGCCATCGGGTGTTTTGACCAGTACCTGCGTTACAACTGCCTTGAGACTTTGCGAAAGAAAACTCTTGGTCTGTTCCCGCAATTCACCGGGGAGGGCGTCAATGATACGGTCTATCGTCTTGACCGCGCTGGTCGTATGCAGCGTTCCGAGCACCAGGTGCCCGGTTTCGGCGGCCGTCATTGCCATGGAAATGGTTTCGGCGTCACGCAATTCGCCGACCAGGATCACGTCCGGGTCCTCACGCATTGCGGAGCGGACACCATGGGCGAAACTCTTCAGATGTGTGCCGAGCTCCCTTTGGATGACCTGGCAGTTCTTGCTTGGATGCACAAACTCAATCGGGTCTTCAAGGCTGATGATGTTGAGGTGCCGCGTTTTGTTCAGATGATCGATCATCGCGGCGAGGGTCGTCGACTTGCCGGTACCGGTCGAGCCGGTAACGAGGACCATTCCCTGGTGAAAATCGCAGAAATCGCGAATGACCGACGGCACCTGCAGCTTGTCGAGTGTCGGCACTTCGTTCGGGATGTAGCGGAAGACGGCGCCAACCCCGGTATCCTTGCGAAAAAGGTTGACCCGAAAACGGCCGCCTTCCTCACCGACATAAGAAAAGTCGAGGTCGCGGCCGCTGTTGAAATGCTCTTTTTGCGACGCCGTGAGGATTTCCATCACGTAGTTCTCGAGTTCGCTGTCTGACAGCTCACGGAACTTGATCGGCAACAGGTCGCCGTTCATGCGCAGCATGGGAGGCACTCCGACCGCAAGGTGGACGTCAGAGCACCCCTGTGCGAGACCCAGTTTGAGAAACGAATCGATTCGCGGCATCGTTAATTTTCTGTTTGTGCAGCTGTGCCAGCCCAGGAAACGTCAAGAAACGTGATTTCTCACGTATTGGCTGGCCGAGTGCCTAGTGTGCCCCATTTTGGCAAATTATGCGCGAAAAGTGTCAGTTCCATTTTCCATCAGGAAAATGAAGTTGACACTTCTGCACGAGCAATCCTATTTTGAACGGATGCCGCAGGCCCGTGCGGCAGGTCACACTTTCTCGAGTTTCACCGCACTGAGTGCATCGATCAGTTCATCCATCGATGCATAGCGCTTGGTTTTGTCCACGGACATCGCCTTGGCAATAACGGCCGCGTAATCGTCAGGAATGGCGGGGTTGATTTCCTGGCAGCGCTTCGCCTTGCCCTGTACGTGCTGGTACATCACCGACATATGGTCGCCACGGCTGTAGGGGGGCACGCCGGTCACCATTTCGTACATGATCACGCCCACGCTGTACACGTCGGCTGTTTCATCCACTTTCTTGCCAAGAATCTGCTCGGGCGCCATGTACTTCGGCGAGCCGATGACATAGCCGGTCTTGGTGAGCTGCGTATCACCGCTGCTTGCGGCGGCGGCAACACCGAAGTCAACGATTTTCAGCAAGCCCTCATTGTTGACCAGGATGTTGGCTGGCTTCAGGTCGCGGTGAATGACCCCCGCCTGGTGCGCGACCGCCATGCCGGTCGCGATGTCGTAGGAGTATTTCAACGCCTTGTCGAATGCCATGGGCTTGCTGTCGGGCATTTCGCCGCTCAGTGTATGCGACGGGAAATACTCCATGGAGATTGCGTATGCGCCCTGCAAGTGCAGGAAGTCATAGATGCGGATGACGTTGCGATGTGTGATCTTGCGTGAGTAACGCAACTCATGCACGAAGCGCTTCATCATTTCTTCGTCGGAAGAAACATTCGGATTCAAGAACTTCAAAATCAATTTTTCATCCACAACCTGGTCCTGCATTAGCAGCACCGTGCCGAAAGCACCTTTGCCGATCTTCTCGATGTACTTGTAGCGACCGTCGATTACATCGCCCGGCTGCAATTTGGAAATATCGAGCACCTGCTGCTGGCCTTCCTGCGCGCTCAGTAGTTCGTCCAGATCCTCGTTTTCGATGAGAAGCGTTCGGGTGTGCTCGGCCATCTTCTCGGCGCGCACGTTTTCTTCGAGTACAGTCGCCGAAAACTTGGCGTCCAGTTCCTTTATCGCTTTGTCCGCGCTGTTGATGATGCTCGGATCGTCCGACTGTTTGATTTTCTGGAACACATTGCGAATGGTGTCGGCACGCTTCTGGTCGGCCAGGTGCGAAATCGCCTTGATCGCCTCGATCTGGATTTCTTTTTCGGGACGATTGAGAAGTGGTACAAGCTTGTCGAGAATTTCGTGATCGCCGAGTTTTCCCAACGCCCGTATCACGACAGTATCCGTCTTGGGATTCTTGCCCAGCATCGCCACCAGCTTGGGAACCGCCTTGCTGCTGCCGATCTGCGAAAGGGCATCGACGGCGCGTTCGCGTACCCACCAGTCCGTATCGTCAGTCGCTTTCAGTAACTCGTCGACGGCGCGTTCATCGCCGGTTGCATTGAGAATCTCGATGGCAGTGCGACGAATGTCATCGTCCTTGTCACGGATCAGCGCCAGCACGGAATCGACCACGCGAGGACCGCCGATTTCGGCCAGAGCGTCACCTGCCCTGGCACGCACCCACCAGTCATCGTCCTTGATCGCTTCCAGCAAGTCCTTGACCGAGTCCGCATTGCCAATTTCGTTCAGTACCTCCACCGCGGCGCGTCGTGTGTACTCCGATTCGTCCTTCAACGCCGGCACAAGGTACTTTATGGTCTCCGGATGATTGAGCTTGACCATAACGTCGACAGCCTTGCTCTGCACCTCGAGGTCCGGGTCCATCAATAACTTGCTGATCTTGACTATGTTGACATTGCCGCCGCGTTGCGCAAGAGCGCTGAGGGCGGCGCTGCGCACCATTTTGT
>CAYVLL010000105.1:0-7602 GCA_964452235.1 uncultured Woeseiaceae bacterium | reverse complement strand
GTCGTGTCCACAAACATGGCCGCCGAGAGAAGTCGCGAACTCAGTGTTAGCCCGGCACGTTCCGCGGTGCGTAAGGCGATCTCGAAACGAACTCTGTCATCGACGATGTTGAAGTTGATCATCGAGCCTTTCGCGAGTGCGTCGGGCGCATCCGTCACCACCAGAACCGGTCGATTGGCAACAGCACCCAGATCCTTCGCCAGGTCGCGTGCCCGGCCTGAGCCGATGAACAGGATATCGGCGGCGCCGAGGTCCTCGACTGAGTCAATCCGACGAGCCCGCATCGGCCGGCCCTGCAAAAAATGGCCCGGCAGGTAACCTTCCAGCTCCCGGGCAACATTGTCGTCGCCGAGTACGGCGATGACAAAGTCCCGGTTGGTCTGGGTGGCGTCCGGCCACACCACGAAGGTTGAAAAATGATAAATAAAAGCCGCCTTGACGCGGTGCTCGTCGTAAACCGCTTCCTGGGCCTGCACCCCGGATTCCGGCCAAGCAGCAGCCGCTGCCAGGAAAATGCAGTATCGGGCCACCAACGAGATCATGGAGGGTTTTGTGGGCGCAGACATTATCGGGTCTCCGCCCTGACGGCGGCTGGTTTTGAACGGGCCGTAAGTATCGCGCTAATGGCAGAAAGATCAACTGGTTTTACCAGATAGGTCGAGAACCCCGCATGCTCTGCACGTCGCTTGTACTCATCCTGCCCCCAGCCACTGACAGCGACGAGATAAATCGAGTCGCCTGCGCGCAACTTCATCTCGCGAGCAAGCTCAAAACCATCCATGGTCGGCAGGCCGATATCGAGAAACGCAATATCGGGTTTGAACTCAGCCACAGCGGCAAGCGCCTCGGGGGCATCGTGCGCTATCCGGACCTCATGTCGCTTCGCCCGCAGCAAGAGACTCAGACTGGCGACGTAGTCAATGTTGTCATCGACCAGCAGGATTCGATAGCTGGCGGTAGCGTCGCGCGGCCCAACGTCGTCCCGGTGCGCAATTGTCTGGGTTGCCCCCGGCTCGATCGGAAGTTGCACGGTAAACGTGCTCCCCTGCCCGGGTCCCCCGCTCTCCGCGTAAATAATGCCTCCGTGCAGTTCGACGAGACTTTTTGCCAGCGCCAGCCCGACTCCAAGCCCGGACTGGCTGTGACTGCTGGCATCCTCGTCCTGCGCGAACATATTGAATATCTGCGGCAGGTTCTGCGCCGAAATGCCTTTGCCACTGTCGCTTACCTGTATGCGGACAGCGTCGTCTTCGACGGTCGCTGACAGCAGGATTCGTCCTGCTGCTCCCGTGTATTTCGTGGCATTGTTGAGCAAATTGGTGAGCACCTGCGACAGACGGACCGGATCCGCACTGACCGGCACGGGGCGTTCCGGCAGTTGCAACGTCAACTCCTGGCCCTTCGCATCGAGCATCGGCCGTACCGTGTCGACCGCACTTCTGATAACGTCCGCCAGTTGCACCGTCTCCTTCCGGACGACCAGCTTGCCGCGTGAAATGCGCGATACGTCCAGCAGGTCTTCAACCAGTCGCGTCATCTGCGACAACTGGCGGTCGATGATATCGAGGGCACTCTTTGCGGTTTCCCGGGAGGCGCGCGGGGAGCGCAGAAGCGTAACCGCGTTGACCATGGGAGCCAACGGGTTCCGCAGCTCATGGGCAAGCGTCGCCAAAAACTCGTCCTTGTGCTTGTTGGACAGGCGCAAGGCGGCCTCGGCGTTGCTACGCTCTTCGCTTTCTTCGCTCAGCCTTTGATACGAACTTTCGAGATCCCGTTGTCGCTGGGCCACTTCCTCGAGCATGGTATTGAAGACGTCGGCCAGCAATCCGATCTCGTCGTTCGTTGTCTTCGGCGCGCGCAACATGAAATCACGCTCTTGCACGATTTTCTGGGCAACGTTCTTGATCGACAGAATGGGGCCGGTCACGCTGCCCTGCAGCCACAGAGAAACAATGATGGCGACGCTGAAGCTGACGAAGATCGCGCCGAGGAGAATCAGCAGATAGTCGCGAATACGGTTCTCCAGCTCGTATTCTGCTTTCAGATACACGAATCCAAGCTGCTCGTCGTTTTCGATCACGGGATGAAACAGGTCCAGATCGTCTCCGACGACCTCAGGAACGGTCGAGCCTGCGGACGCCGGAAACTCAACTGTCGCATGCCTTCGCTGATAGGTGGCGAACAGTTGCCCATCCGAGCGGTACACGGCGCCTGCTATTATTCCGGAACGATTTGTAAGAAGTTCAAGCGCCTGTTCGGCGGCCAGACGGTCTTCGAACGCCAGCGAAGGTGCACTTACTCTCGCGAGAATGTCAGCCTGGGTAGTCAGGTCGTTGATCAGGAATTCGCGATAGGCTCTCGTTTCGTAGGTGAGGAGGGCAACAGCCGATACCAGCAAGGCCACGGACGTGGTGAACAGAATGATCGCCAAAGTCTTGCGCTGAATGGATCGGGTAATCAGAGTCCGCATGGTTTTGGGTATACTGCGCCGCGGGCATCAAATACTAGCTCACCGGAGCCTTGGGCCCAAACTCGTGGCTGCGGTGCTGGCATTCGAAATTCATGGTACTGCAAACGCGCATCGCGCCTTTCTGGCATACACATTGCATGCTTTTCTCCCACGAATTCGGCACGAACAGGCGCATTCGTGCTGATTGGTACGACCAGCTGTCGGATCGAGTGAAAGAGGGGATATGT
This sequence comes from uncultured Woeseiaceae bacterium, assembly GCA_964452235.1. Taxonomy (GTDB): domain Bacteria; phylum Pseudomonadota; class Gammaproteobacteria; order Steroidobacterales; family Woeseiaceae; genus IDS-8. The sequence continues at coordinate 4,905 of CAYVLL010000105.1, read as the reverse complement.
CGGGGGTAAAGCGAGTTGCCTTGTTGCTGGTCCTGTGTGCGTCTACGGGCGCTGCGGAGAATCCAAGCCCGTTCGACCTGAGCATCGAGGAACTGGGACAAGTCCAGATCGTCACGGTATCCCGTCGCGCGGAACATGTGCGGCAAGCGCCCAGCGCCATACACGTCATTACAGCGGAAGATATCCGCCGTTCCGGTTTCACCACGTTGCCCGAAATACTGCGCCTTGCACCCGGTGTCGAAGTGGCCCGTGAGGGTGCACATTCCTGGACGATTTCCATCCGCGGTTTCAACAGCGACCTCTCCAACAAGCTGCTGGTCCTCATCGACGGCCGCAGTGTGTATTCGCCACTGTTTGCCGGGGTATTTTGGGACGCGCAGGACACACTGCTGGCCGATATCGAACGTATCGAAGTCATTTCCGGCCCTGGCAGCACCTTGTGGGGTACCAACGCCGTCAACGGCGTCATCAATATCATCACCCGTTCCGCGCGGGATACCCGCGGACTCCTCGTTGATGTCGGCGGCGGCAACGAAGAGCAAGTATTCGCCGGGTTACGTTACGGCTGGGACATGGGCGACGACGGTGCCGCGAGAGCCTACATCACGTATGCGGATCGCGACGCCGCTGAGGCGCCAACGGGGGGCAGCGCTTTTGATGAATGGCATACCACCCGGGCCGGCTTCCGAATGGACTGGGAGGCACGCGGGACAGACCGTGTGAAGCTGCAGGGCGATGCGTATACCGCGACGATGTCCGATCTGTTGCGCGGCGACTTTACACTGGGAACGCTGCCCGGTCCGGACGCACCGGGAAACGTCGAAATCTCCGGCTACAATTTGCTGGCGCGCTGGAATCGGGAACTCGACGAAAACAGCAGCGTACGTTTTCAGGCCTATGTGGATCGTACCTCGCGGAAAATCCCGGGCAGCTTCAACTATCGCCGGAGTACACTGGACCTCGACTTTCAGCACCAGCTCCCAGCCGGCAATCACCGGCTGGTCTGGGGGGCGGGCTTTCGCCTGACCAGTGACGACATCGATAACACGCTTTTCGCGACCTTCCTTCCGGAGGAGCGTACCGACGCAACCTTTCGCCTTTTCGCGCAGGATATCGTGGGTCTTTTTTCCGACAGGTTGTTCCTCACGCTCGGGCTCGACCTGAACCACAATGACTACACGCAGTTTGAGGTGCATCCGACGGCACGACTGACCTGGCCCATCAATGAACGAAGCACGTTGTGGACTGCCGTCACACGCGCCGTGCGCATCCCGGCCCGCTTGAACACCGACCTCATACTGACGGCGCCGGTTGCCGTCCCGGGACTTCCCGTACCACTCTATGTCAATGTCTTCGGCAGTGACGATTACGAGTCGGAGGAATTGCTGGCCAAGGAACTGGGGTATCGAGTGCAGCTTGGGCGGAGTTTATCGCTCGACATGAGCGTATTCCACAATGAGTATGACAAGCTGCAGACTCAGGAAACAGGGGCGATCTTGCCTGTCGGCGATCCCATTGAATACCTCATACTGCCCGCCGAACTGGCGAACGGCATGGAGGGCGATACCTGGGGCGGCTCATTCGTTGCCAAGTGGCAGTTGCACCGGAATTGGCGCCTGCAGTTCCAGTACGCCTACCTGGATTTCGACCTGCGGCTGAAGCCGGGCAGTCTGAATGTGAACGACCTGAACATTGCGGGCAACAGCCCCGAACACCAGGCCGCAGTGCACTCCTTCATCGAATTGCCGTGGAACATGCACCTTTATACGGGAGTCCGTTACGTGGACGAACTGCCGAGTTTTGGCATTCCCGACCGGGTCTCTGTCGATGCCAGTCTCGGCTGGCGCGCGAGTGACAACCTGCGCCTGTCATTGACGGTGCGTGACGTGACTGACGATACGCATCTGGAATTCGGCGGCGCTAACCTGATCGAACGCAGTGCCTACCTGCGGGCAACCTGGACCAACTGAGCGAACTGCGCACCAGGCTGACTTCAGTCCCGCCCCAAAAGCGTTGCCACGCTTGATAAAGGTTCAATCTGGTCGCAAACAAGCTTGATCGACGCGAGTACCGGCACGGCGATAAGCACGCCGATGATGCCCCACATCCAGCCAAGAACCACCAGCGTTATAAAGATCGCCACGGGACTCAACGCCAGTCGGCGGCCTGTGATGATGGGCGTCAGAAACTGACCCTCGACAACATTGACTGCGAAAATAAGGAGACCCGGCAACAGAATCTGTCCGACGGTTTCGAACGTCAGGAAACTGGCAAATGTGACGACAACGATGCTGATCGCAACACCCAGGTACGGTATGAAGTTGAGAACACCGGTCATCGTTCCCCACAATATCGGATTCGGCATACCCAACAGGTACAGGCCGAGAGCCACAACCAGTCCCACGCCTATATTGATCAGTGCAATGGTGCCGAGGTAGAGAGATACATGCTGCTGAATATCACGGGCGGTTTCGACCACGCGAATCTTGTCGCGCAAAGACGGAGCAATACGCACCAGCTTTTTAAGGAAGGCATCGCCCGACGCGAGCAGGAAATAAAGCAGGATGAACGTCACTGCAATCCCGAACAATACCTCCGGGGTGCGTGTCAGCACTGCATTGATCAGGCTGAAAGAGGGTTGAGAAGATTCTGCTGCTGCCGCTGCTGCCGCTGCTGCCGCATCGGTGCTTTCGGTGGCGGACGCCAGGTTCTCGATTTGCTCCCTCGTCGCTTCGATTTTTCGAATCGGCTCTTTGACCCACGCGAGCTTGTACTCCATTTTTTGCAGTTCCGTGGGGGCCTTCTCCAACCACGTCGCCGCCGGCGACGCCAGTGCGTAAACCGCCGCCGCCAGGATTCCGGCGAGCGCCAACATCACCAGCAAGGCGCCGATAGCCCGTGGCACATAAAGACGCTCCAGGAGGCTGGCTACCGGCGAGAGGGCCAGGCTCAGCAAGAGGGCGAGCACGATAGGCATGATCAGCGCTGCCGCGAAATACATCGTGTACATCACCAGCAGGAAAAAAACGCCCGACAGTGCCGCTGAGCGTATCCAGACTAACTGCTTTTCATCCGCTGCTGTAGTGGCACTGGCGCCTTGCTCGGCGCTTGTTTCAGCGGGGGTTGCGCTGCTGTCAGGACTCATTGGGCACCACAGAGATGATGAATTGCACGCGACACCTTTCCTGAGTGGCTCGGCGGCGCGCAGGTCACCCAAAATTGCAAGAAATATACCATGCAAGCGTGCCGGCAAGGCCCCACTGCCAGCGTCATTCGCCGCGCTGCCGGTTCCTGACGCGGACCGGACGGCGGCAAAAGTTACGCTTCGGCGGTAGAAATTGCACAGGGGCTACTGCCCGGCATCAAACCCCTGCCGTCCCGTTGTGCCTGCGCTACGGTGAATGGCTGGCACGAAAACTGCTTCGTATCCAGTGTTATCCGACGATATCCGGCCTACCCGGATCACCAGAATTGCTATGGGAGACATCGTGACCCTGTCGAAGATCGGCAATATACAGGCGTTTCGGCAAGCAACGGCACCGGAAAATGAGGTGCGCAGGCGGCTACTCGAACAGGCCACCGGGCAGCCGTTCACGGACGGCAATGACGTACAAATACTGCACAACGGTATCGAAATCTTTCCCGCCATGCTGGACGCAATTCGTGCGGCAGAACGGCACATCGAGTTTGCGACCTTCGTTTACTGGAAAGGTGATATTGCGCAGGCGTTCGCGGATGTCCTGTCGGAACGGGCGCGCGCCGGTGCGCGTGTACTGGTTTTGCTGGATTCGTTCGGTGCGAAACCCATGCGCCGCCAGCTCCTTGAACAGATGACGCGCGCTGGCGTGCAGATCCGCTGGTTTCGGCCCCTCAGCAACTTGCGACCGTGGCGTGTCGATAAGCGCACACATCGAAAGCTGTTGATCTGTGACGACACGATCGGTTTCACCGGTGGCGTCGGTATTGCCGATGAATGGAATGGCGACGCGCGCACTCCGGACGAGTGGCGAGATATTCACGTGGCAATTCGCGGACCGGCGATTACTGGTCTGCGGGCGGCGTTCATAGATAACTGGAACGAGGCGGGCGACTGGGAGTTTGATGACCGTGTTGCTTGCCCACCCGAGGGGGTTGGCACTGTGCCCGTGCAAGTTATTCGCGCATCGACGACGCTCGGCTGGACCGATGCGGCTAACCTGTTGCGCGCTTTGATCAGTCTCAGCAAGAAACAGCTGCGGTTGGTGACGGCTTATTTCAATCCCGACAACACGCTCGTTGACCTCCTGTTGGCCGCGAAAGAACGCGGCGTCGATGTCCGTATCCTTGTTCCAGGAGCCTATTGCGACAGCCGTTTGTCCCAACTTGCCGGGTTCGAAAACATGGAAGTACTTCTTGAGGCGGGCGTACGTATATGGATGTACCAGCAAACGATGCTCCATGCGAAGGTCATAACGGTGGATTCTGCGGTCGCCATGGTTGGCTCGGCCAATCTCAACTATCGCTCCATGAACAAGGATGAGGAGTGTTGCGTCGTCATGTTGTCCGGCGAAATTGCGAAAAGCCTTGATGAACGATTCGATGACGACTGCCGGCACAGTGCCGAGCAGGACACGAACGCCTTCAAGACCCGCAGTGCATTTGTGCGCCTGCAAGAGCGTTGCGCCCGACTGATCAAGGAGCAGCTCTGATTGCTCAAAAAAAACAAATTGTCCAAAGACGGCTGAAGCGCCAGTGGAAGCAATGGACTGGGGATCGTCAGGACGTTAACGAGCAAGGCGGCGGCAGGATCCAGCGAACTCTCGCCTGGATTGGCCGTCATGAGCCGTATGTCTTGATGGCCTTCGTGCTGTTTGCGGGTGCTTTGTGGGCATTTACCGAACTGGCGGATTCTGTACTGGACGGCGA
>CAYVLL010000104.1:0-7639 GCA_964452235.1 uncultured Woeseiaceae bacterium | reverse complement strand
TTCAGGAGAGTAAGAGTTGCGCCGAACACGGCGAATGCCCCGGCAATCACCAGCCAGGGGTGACGCACGGCGCGGCGCAGAACCGAGGAATAGGATCTCGACAGTCGCTGGAACACCCGATCAACTGCTCGCGTCACTCGACCGCGATGCAGGCCGGTGGCAAACAGCTTCGATGACATCATGGGTACCAGCGTCAGTGCGACCAGGCTCGAGAAAACGACAGCGGCCGCCAGGGAGATGCCGAACTCGGCGAAAATTCGACCGATATTGCCGGGCATGAACGAAACCGGCACGAACACCGCTGCAAGCACCATCGTGGTCGCGATCACAGCGAAGCCGATTTCCCGGCTGCCGTTCACGGCGGCCAGCAGCGTGGGTTCGCCTTTCTCTATGCGCCTCACAATGTTCTCAAGCACGACAATGGCGTCGTCTACCACGAGTCCAATGGCAAGCACCAGCCCGAGCAATGTGAGGACGTTGATGGAGTAGCCCATGAAAGCCATCACCGAGAACGAGGCGATGATCGAAATCGGAATGGTGACCGCGGGTATCAACGTTGCGCGGACAGTACCAATGAAGGCGTAGATGACGATGAGCACCATCACCAGCGCCACACCGAGTGCGATACCGACTTCGCGCAGGGATTCACTAATGAAAATAGAAAGGTCGATATTGACATCGAGACTCATATCCTCGGGCAATGTCGATTGCAGCTGTTCGATGCGCTTGCGCACGTCCTTGTTAACCTGCAGGATGTTCGCCTTGGCCTGCGGGATGATGCCAAGACTCATGCCCGCGACACCGTCGGTCCGTGAGTAGCCGCGATTGTCTTCCGGCGCGATCTGCACGTCGGCCACTTCACCCAGGCGCACCAGGTAGTCGTCCTCACCCTTGGACAGCACCAGGTTCCTGAAGTCGTCAACGGTGACATAGCCGGTGTTCGTTCGCAGCGTAAATTCGCGCTCGCTGGATTCGAGTCGGCCCGACGGGATCTGCACGTTTTCCCGTCGCAGTGCGTCCTCGATGTCAGCGACCGTAAGCTGTCGCGCTGCGAGTTGCTGTGGGTCAATCCAGATCCGCATCGCCGGCTGTCGGCTGCCGCTCAGCCGGATGAAAGCAACGCCTTCGACTATGGAAAGTTGGTCAACGATAAACCGCTGCGCAAAGTCAGTGAGCTCCATGATCGAACGCGAGTCGCTTTGCAGGTTGACCCACATGGTCGTAGCCGATGAACTGTCCTGCTTGGTGACTTCCGGTGGATCCGATTCATCAGGCAGGTTGTTCAGTACCCGCGATACACGGTCGCGCACATCGTTGGCGGCCCCATCGACGTCCCGGTCGATGGAAAACTCCAGGGTGATGGTCGAACGTTCGTCGTAGCTGGTCGACGAGATCTTCTCGATACCGGAGATGCCGGAAACCTGGTCCTCGATGATTTGCGTGACCCGCCTTTCGACGACATCCGATGCTGCGCCACGATAGTTGGTACTGATCGATACGATCGGTCGCTCGATGTCCGGGTATTCGCGGGTCGGCAGACTGGTGAACGACATGAGACCGACAATCACCAGCAGCAGGGATATGACCGCCGCGAACACCGGGCGGCGCACAGACACGTCAGAGATCAGCATGCCGGTATTCCTCAGGGATTGCGGATGGCGCTGCTTGCGCCGCGGTCAGCGGCATGGCGTTCGACAATTTCGACCGCCGTGCCGTCTTGCAACTTGTGCGTCCCTTCCGTGACCAGCACATCGCCGGGCGCAATGCCGCTGGTGATTTCCACCAAACCGGGCACCCTGCGGCCGAGTGTCACCCGCTGTTTGACAGCTTTTCCGTCGACGACCTGGAAGACGTACTGCTCATTGCGCTCCGGGACTATCGCCTCTTCCGGCGCCGCCAGCACGTCGCCACGATCCCGTTGCAAATCGACGGTGAAGAACATGCCGGGTTTCAGAAGTCCTTCCGTGTTCGGCAAGTTCGCCCGTACCTGTACCGAGCGCGCCACCGGGTCCAGGCGTGTATCGATGCTGGCGACCGCACCGGCGAAAGTCCGATCCGGATAGACGAGGCTGCGTGCCACGATGTTCATGCCTTCCTTTACAACAGGCAGGAAGGCTTCCGGAATCGAAAAGTCCAGCTTGAGGGTATCGACGTCGTCGAGCGTAGTGATGACAGTCGAGGTATCCACGAAACCGCCAGGACTGACGCGCCTCAGACCAACCCGGCCGTTAAACGGTGCATGAATGGATGTATTTGCAAGTCGCGCGCGGGCTGCCTCGACCTGGGCTTCATTGACCTGCATTGCCGCCCGCAACTGTTCGAGACCGGAAGCCGAAATCGCCTGCGTGTTGATCAGTGACTCGCTGCGTTTGTACAAGCTGCGCGACTCTGAAAGGGCCGCTTCGGCCACGGCGAGGCCGGCGCGGATTTCACTATTTTCGAGTTCGACGAGCAGGTCGCCCCGACGCACAAGTTGGCCCTCTTCGAAGGCAATGCGCGTGACAACGCTGGCGATGCGCGCCTGAATCGCGATTGACTCGTTGGCGCGTGCCGTGCCCAGCGCCTGGATTTCGTCGATGAGGCGTTGTGGTTCGACTACGCGCGTAATCACTTTAGTGGGGCCGGACGGTCCGCGCGGAGCCGTATTACTGCCATCGCCGCCACAGCTGGCGATCAGAAACAGCGCTGCCATGCAAAGCAGGAGTGTGTTGGTTCGTTGAAAAAACATTGCCGTTGGTACCCGCCCCGCGAATGGAACTCTATGGAAGTCCGCTTCCCGCCTGCATTTCGGTGTTGCTGCCGTAGGCCGCAATTTTACTCGTTTGCTGCGCAGGTTATCGGGGTTGTGACACTTCCTTACAATTTGCGGGACGCGCACGAGGTGATCCCTTTGACCTTACAGATGGCGATAGGTGCTGACAGCCGCGCGTGAAGTTTTGTAGCGTTGCTGGCTGTTATATTTTTCCTTTTATGAAATACGGAGACCATATATGGTATCCCGGGTGTGCGGCCAGTACCAACCATTCGCCAGTGGGCCGGTCCGGGCCCGAATCAGGACCCCCAGGCAACGCGCTTGAGGCTGTGAGTGCTTTCACAGCGCGTCGGCGTCATCGGCATTAGAGTGTGTTTGTTCAAACACAGGGAGATTGGCCATCAGCAAGGACCCGGCATTCAGCGATTGCATCGTGCTGCAGAAAGACGCTTTCGACCCCGATGCGGTATTCCTCGACGATATCGTGGACGACGAGGTTTTGCCGCGGCTGAACCTGGCGGTCGATGGTTTGACCGGCACGAGCGCGCGATCGCGCGGTGCCATGGAGTTGCACCCGCAAGACGCAGCCAATGAGCCGCTGCCGGCCACCACCACCATGCCAAACGTCGGGCTGGACCCGGAGCAGCTGGAAGTCTACGGATGGGAAACGTCGCTCTGGCGCAAAATTCGAGGCTACCTCGGCTTCTGAACGGATTGGCCTGTTTCGGGTATCCACTCACCCGAGATGCACGCGCGACCATGTCGCTGCTAACTCAGCGCCCCGCCCGGCTGATAGACTTGCAGCATGGAGGCAAATTTCCGCAATAAGACGGTCATCGTCACCGGCGGATCAGAGGGCGTAGGCGCTGCCACCGCCAGACGTTTCGCCGCGGCTGGCGCCAATCTTGTTCTGGTGGCGCGTGGCAAACGCAAGCTCGAGGAAATGGCGGAGGAATTACGGCCGACGTCCCGTGTGCAGATTGTACCGATGGACGTTGTCGACACGGAGGCCTGCGTCAATCTCTGCAAGAAGGCCGCTTACGAGTTCGACGGCATTCACGTACTTGTCAACAATGCCGGCTATCACAGGCGTGGACCGGTGGAAAAGATTCCGCCTGCAGAGGTGGGCCGGATGATCGACGTCAATCTGCGTGCGCCACTCGTACTCAGTCGAATAGTCCTGCCGCACCTGCGCCAGGCGCGTGGCGGGGCGATCATCAACGTCGCGTCGCTCGCCGGCCGTACGCCGGTAGTGGGCGCCGCTACCTATTCCGCGAGCAAGTTCGGATTGCGAGCATTTACCTTTGCGCTGGGCGAAGAACTGGCAGGATCGGGTATCAAGGTGGCGGCAGTCTCACCGGGGCCGATCGACACCGGTTTCATAATGACGAACATCGATGATGTCGCCGACATTACTTTTTCCCAACCAATGAGCACGGCCGAGGAGGTCGCGCAGGTCATTATGGATCTTGCTGTCAATGACAAACGGGAACGCTCCATGCCGCCGGTGAGTGGGTTGCTGACGACGCTTTCGTATCTTTTCCCCTCGCTCGGCAAGGCGTTGCGCCCGGCTTTGGACAAGAAGGGTCGAAAAGTAAAGCAGCAACTGAAAGCGAAAATGAATGCGAAGGAGGATTAGCGTATGGCCGACAAGTTGAGCGACAGCCAGGTCAGGGAGCAGCTCGCCGAACTGGAGGAGTGGTCGCTCATCGACGGCAAGCTCAGGCGCGAATTCAAGTTTGCGGATTTCGTGCGCGCCTTCGGCTTTATGACCAGCGCGGCGATCGAGGCCGAGAAGTTGAATCATCATCCCGAGTGGTCGAATGTTTACAACAAGGTGACGGTGAACCTGGTCACGCACAGCGCGCAAGGCATTACGGAACTCGATTTCAAGCTGGCGAAGAAGCTGGACGGGTTGCTGGATTAGATCAACGTCGTTCCATTCGCCCGCGAGGCGGGCTCCTGCGGGGTTCGAAGTTGGAGCGCGCCCCGCGCGCGAATGGGAAAACGTTGTTCGGTACCGCATTCGCCCGTAATACGGGCTCCTACAGCCTAAACCGCTGCAAACGCCGTACGGGTGAAATTCTCGCAGCCGTCGTCAAGAACCCGCACGTCATCCTCTATACGAATGCCGCCGAACGGCCGTAACCAGTCCACGCGATCCTGGTTCACCATTGCGTGCCCGGGTGTGCCAGCGAGGTTGTCAAGCAGCATGTCGATAACATAAAGCCCCGGTTCGATCGTCAGAACCATGTTCGACTCGAGTTTGCGGGTAAGCCTGAGATACGGGTGTCCACTCGGTCGATCGATGGTATTGCCGTTCTCATCCGCCATGAATCCGCCGACATCGTGTACCTGGATGCCCAGAAGGTGACCGAGACCGGTCGGGAAAAACGCTGCCGTTACATCGCTTTCGATCAATGCCTCGATACTCCCTGAGGCAAAGTCCAGCTCCACGAGTACCTCTGCAATCTTGCGATGTGTCAGCAGGTGCAGGGCCGGAAAATCGACACCGGCTTTTACTTCGCCGACGATATCCTGTTGCAACTGATCCATGCGCCGGATCAGGTCGCGAAATTCGCTTGATGTATACGACCAGCTACGGGTGATATCCGAGGCGAAGCCGTTGAAGCACGCACCAGCGTCGATCAGGAAGGAGCGAATCTCGCCGGGAACTTCGCGCGCCTGGTGCTGGTAGTGCATCACGGCGCTGTGCTCGTTCAGCGCAATAATATTGCCGTAGGGAAGTTCATTCTCCGTGTGTGACACGGCACGACAATACGCGAGGTGAATCTCATACTCGGAGAGGCCATCTCGAAACGCTTTCTCAGCAGCCCGGTGACCCACAACGGCGCGGCGCGAGGCAGCACGCATGCACTCGAGTTCATACGCTGTTTTTACGCCGCGTGCATAGTGCAGCATGTGCAGAACAGTTGTCGGGTTGATGCGTTCGATGCCGAAAGCGTGTCCGTTATCCTCGATATCGCCGAGCAGTACACAGTGCTCGCGATTCTTCGGCAGATGTATATTGATTCCATCCAGCTCATGCACGACTTTTATGTCGAACTGGTCGGTCCAGAATTCCTCCGGAGTAGCGGGCGCAATGTGCCAATAATCCTTTGGCTGGAAGTAAAGCAGGACCGGTTTCTCACCCGGCGTATACACCAGATAGCAGAACGGTACCTCGGTCAGCGGCAACCAGTGAACGAAATGCGGGTTAGCCTTGAACGGGTAGTAGTTATCGTCCAGAAATACCAGCTTCGGCGCGCCAGAAAATATAACTGCATGGCTCGCGCCGGCTTTCTCGAGAGCCCGGTCAAACGTTTTCCTGAGGGTCTGAACGTGCGCCGGGTAAAGCGCAGCCAGTTCGTGCGCATCCACGTAACCAGAGTTGCCCATGGTGGTGTGCATGCTGTTGTTCCTGGTGCTGTTCTTGGCGACGTCCATGGCACGCATGATACCCGGAGGATGGTGCGCTTCGCGAGTCTCCAAACGGCGACGCCCGCTGCCGCCGCAGTTTCAGCAATCAACAGCCGCAGTAACCACGGTTCCATTCCCCGGCCAATCTAGGCATTATTCGTCGCTTTCCCGAGCGGCCGGAAATATGCAGGCATCGAACTGCCTCGGTACTGCCGGCGCTACGTGCCGGAACAGGACCGATGTCACACGGATTTGACCGGGTCACCGGGGCGCCCTTCGCCTCCCGGTCCGAGGTAATCGCGGCGCACGGCATGGCGGCCACCAGCCAGCCGTTAGCCACGCAGGTTGCCGTGGACATGCTGAAGGCCGGTGGCACGGCCGTGGATGCAGCGATCGCGGCCAATGCGACTCTTGGCCTGATGGAGCCGACCGGGTGTGGTATCGGCGGCGACCTGTTCGCCATCGTCTGGGATGCGAACAGGCGTGAACTGGCCGGGCTCAATGCGTCCGGCCGCTCGCCGCGAACGCTGAGTCTGGATTACTTCAAGGCTCAGCGACTTGAACGTGTGCCGGCATGCGGTCCGTTGTCGGTCAGCGTGCCGGGCGCCGTTGATGGCTGGTGCGAACTGCATGGCCGGTTTGGACGGCTGCCGATGACGGAAATTCTGGCGCCCGCGATCGAGTATGCGACTATCGGTTTCCCTGTTTCCGAGCGCATCGCCTGTGACTGGGAAGATAACGTGCAGTTCTTTACCCGGCACGCCGATTTTCCCGGGTTCCGGGAGACCTATATGCCGGAGGGGAGAGCACCGGCCAAAGGCGATATTTTTCGCAATCCGCGGCTGGCGGCTACTTATGCAAAGATCGCTGGCGGTGGTCGTGATGCCTTCTACAAGGGTGATACAGCTCGCACGATCGACGCCTACATGAGGGAGCACGGCGGCTTCCTGAGTTACGACGATCTGGCTGAGCATCGCTCCGCTTGGGTCGCGCCAGTGTCAACGAACTATCGCGGCTACGAGGTATTCGAGTTGCCGCCGAACGGGCAGGGCATCGCCGTGCTGCAGATGTTGAACATTCTTGAGGGCTTCGATCTGCCAGCCATGGGGTATGGCTCGGCTGCCTATGCGCATGCTTTCATCGAGACGAAGAAGGTCGTCTATGAAGATCTGGCGCGGTTCTATGCCGATCCGGAATTCTACGCTGTGCCGGTCGCAGGACTCATTTCGAAAGTCTATGCCAGGAAGCGCCGCCGGTTGCTTGACGAGAAAAAGGCAGCCAAGTCCTATCCGGCGGATGGAGTCGTACCCGAGTATGGCGACACCGTCTGCCTGAGCGTGGCCGACAGCGACGGCAACATGGTGTCACTCATACAAAGCAATTACGCGGGGATGGGGTCAGGAATGACGCCAGGCGAGCTCGGCTTCATGCTGCAGAATCGCGGCGAGCTGTTCAGTCTCGATCCGC
>CAYVLL010000103.1:0-7699 GCA_964452235.1 uncultured Woeseiaceae bacterium | reverse complement strand
CGGATGGCGCCGTTATCGTCAACATGGCAGATACCGTGGTACTCGTTACCGCAGTGGGTCGGAAAACCGCCGATCCGGGCCGGGACTTTTTCCCACTGACCATAAATTATCAGGAAAAAACCTACGCGGCTGGCAAGATCCCGGGCGGCTTCTTCAAACGCGAAGGTCGGCCCAGCGAGAAAGAGACTCTGACGAGCCGGTTGATCGATCGGCCGCTCCGTCCCCTTTTTCCCAAGGGATTCACCAACGAAGTCCAGGTGATCGCTACCGTCGTATCACTGAATCCGGATGTTGACCCGGATGTTCCGGCGATGCTCGGTGCTTCCGCCGCGCTGGCGATTACCGGTATGCCTTTTGCCGGACCGATCGCAGCGGCAAGGGTAGGCTACAAGGACGGACAGTACCTGCTAAATCCGGGTGTTGAAGCTTTGGAGACGTCGTCTCTCGACCTGGTTGTCGCCGGCACTGCAAACGCGGTACTGATGGTGGAGTCGGAGGCCAAGGGCCTGTCCGAGGAAGTGATGCTCGGTGCCGTTATGTTCGGCCATGAGCAGATGCAGGTCGCGATCGCAGCGATCAATGAGCTGGTCGCCGAAGCCGGCAAACCGGCGTGGGACTGGCGAGCACCGGAAGCGGATGCAGACCTGGATACGGCTGTCGAAAAGGCCGCGCACTCGGCATTCGAAGCGGCGTACCAGATCAGTGACAAGATGAACCGGCAGACACGGGTATCCGAGATCAAGGCGAGCGCAATGGAAGCGCTCGCAGCAAGCGATAACGCGCGTTGGTCTGAAGAAGACGTGAAGAATGCGCTGTCTCGACTCGAAAAGCGCACCGTACGCAGCAGGGTGCTGGCGGGCGAACCACGCATCGACGGTCGGGATCGCACTACCGTGAGGCGCATCGACGTGCAGGTTGGTGTCCTGCCGCGAGCGCACGGTTCTGCATTGTTCACCCGTGGCGAGACCCAGGCACTGGTCGTCGCGACCCTCGGCACAGGCCGGGACGCGCAAGTCATTGATGCGATTGAAGGGGAGCGCAAAGAACCCTTCATGTTGCACTACAACTTCCCTCCGTATTGCGTTGGGGAAACCGGCTTTGTCGGTAGTCCGAAGCGGCGGGAAATCGGTCATGGCAAACTGGCGCGGCGCGGCATACAGGCGGTAATGCCGAAGACGGATGAATTCCCGTACGTCATTCGCGTCGTTTCGGAAATTACCGAATCCAACGGGTCGAGTTCGATGGCGTCAGTTTGCGGCACCAGCCTCGCCTTGATGGACGCCGGTGTGCCTACGAAAGCGCCCGTAGCAGGCGTCGCAATGGGGCTCGTAAAGGATGGCGACAAGTTTGCGGTCCTGACCGATATTCTGGGCGATGAAGATCATTTGGGCGACATGGATTTCAAGGTGGCCGGAACCAGCGACGGTATTACGGCACTGCAAATGGACATCAAGATCCAGGGCATTACGCGTGAGATCATGCACGCAGCGCTCGACCAGGCCAAAGACGCGCGCTTGCATATCCTCGACGAAATGAACTCGGTGATTCAGAAGCCGCGCGAGAAAATGTCCGACTGGGCGCCCACTATCATGACCTTCAAGATTGATCCGGAGAAAATCCGCGACGTGATCGGCAAGGGCGGTGCGGTAATTCGTGCCATGACGGAAGAAACCGGTGCAACCATCGATATCGACAATGACGGTACGATTCGCATCGCCTCGGTGGATGGAAAGTCCGGCATGGAGGCTCGTCGGCGTATCGAACTCATTACCGCCGATGTCGAAGTCGGTCGCATTTACGAAGGCAAAGTAGCGCGCCTGATGGATTTCGGTGCGTTTGTGACGATTCTTCCCGGCAAAGACGGACTGGTGCACATTTCACAGATTTCCAATGAGCGGGTAGAAAAGGTCAGCGACAAGCTGACGGAAGGTGACATCGTCATGGTGAAGGTACTGGAGGTCGATCGCCAGGGCCGTGTGCGGTTGTCAATGAAGGAGGTTGAGGCCGCTTGACCAAAACCACCTGCCCAATGCCATTCGGGTAATAACAAGCAGCGGGACGCGCCGGTCAGGGTGCGATCCCGCTTTTTCGTTCATAGCCCCGGAATAGCGTACGGCTGCTCCGTCGCCTGTGACAACGTCGACTCGAGGAATTCGAGAATGCGCCGCGGCAAGTAGTAGTGGGGTCGCCAGGGCGTCCCGCCATCGATAAAGCCGACATGCCCGCCGTGCGCACTGACTTCCAGAGTCACGCTATCCGACAACTCGCTTTCTGCAGGAATGATTTCCGGCGACATGAAAGGGTCGTCCAGGGCGTTGATGATTAAAGTCGGTCGTTCAATGCGATTCAGGAAATGTATTGAGCTGCAACGATCGTAGTAATCATCCTTGCTTGCGAAGCCGTGCAACGGCGCCGTAACCGCGTCATCGAACTCGGCGAAAGACCGGGAGCCCATGGCCCGATGCCAGTCGAATGCCGCGGTGTGCGGATTGAATTTTCGACGCACCGAGGTCTTCATCCGTCGAAGTAGGTATAGTTGGTAAACCCTTGAAAAACCTCTGCTAAGTGCGTCCGCACAATAATGCAGGTTGAGCGGGACACTGACCGCTGCGGCGGAGAGCAACGGGGTATCGACGCCGCTCTCACCAAGATACTTGAGCAGGACATTACCGCCCAGAGAATAGCCCACTGCCATGATCGGGCCGCGTTGATTCTCGGTACGCAGCTTGTGCAGGAAATAGCGTAAATCGTTGGTTTCGCCGGCATGGTAACGCCTCGGCAGTCGGTTACGGTAGTCTCCGCAGTCACGAAAATGCAGCACGGCAGCCCGCCATCCTCGCTGCGAAGCGGCATGCAGTAACTGGCGTGCATAACTGGAGCGTGCCGAACTTTCGAGTCCGTGAAGTACGATCAGGAGTGGCGCAGTTTCATGGGGTTGGGGTGAATTCGCGACCCAGTCTATGACGGTGATGTCGCCGTCCGGCAGATCCAGCATTTCACGTTGCAAGTTTGGCCATGGAGAATGGGGCAGGGGTAACGACGGGAAGATGGTCTGCAAATGCCGATTTCGCAGCCAGCGCGCCGGCTTGAAGTCGCTGCGACGAATGCGATCTAGACGCGTGTCGATTGAGCCCACGATGCTTCCGGCTGCGGGTGGAAAGCTGACGTAGCTGCTGCCAGTGCAATGGCGACATAAAAAAGGCCCCCTGTTTTCACAGGGGGCCCGCCGTGGAGTGTTAACTCCTTCAGGCATTCGCAGCAGGGGGCGGGGGAGCGTATCCCTGCTGCACCGCACAAAATACGATATTCGATACCCACCTGTCAAGAAAAAAAAGCAGAGATCCTCTCAGCCGGTCTTTTTCCGGTCGTCCGACGACGCGTTGTCGTCGCTGGCGGGCGCGTGACTACCACCAAAGCGCCGGAAAACCTCGTCCTGCAGCGCTTTCCAGCGGTTGAAATTCTTCTGCGCACGGTCGGCGACTGCTGCTACCGGGTCCACACCAACGACCCGTTTGACCTGACCCCGCAGGTTTTGCTGCTGGGTCAGGAACAGCTTCAGACTTTGCTCCAGATAATTTGCAACGAAACCCGGTACAACTTTGCCGTACGAACGGATCACCTGGGAGAGAAAATCCTCGCTCATGACGGCATCGCCGTGCTGTTCCTGCTCGATAATGACATGCAGCAAAATACTGCGAGTTATGTCCTGACCGCTTTTCTTGTCGATAACGATGAAGTCCGTTTTGTTCAGTACCAGGTTCCGGACATCGACCAGGGTGATATAGCGACTCTCCTCTGTATCGTACAGACGACGGTTCGGGTATTTCTTGATGACTCGGGCAGTGGTCATACACAGTCTCTTTGCGACGCAAAGGTGTGATTGCGCCTGCACAACACCAGTCTACGATAGCCCATTTTCGTGTTGGACCATAGGACTTATCGGGGGCATCCGCAGGCGGGTTTCCCCGGCCAGGACACGCATATTCCAGTTTTCGCGCGCCCACGACCAGATGGCGTCAAGCCGGCATTCGGCAAGCTCCGCGGGGGGATTCTGCCCGAGGGCTACTAGTGCCGCAATCAGGGTTGGTCGAACTTCGTCTGTTGGTATAGCGACTGCGCCGGTTGACTTGCCCAACTTTTCCCCGGAGGGATTCGTACCAATCGGAATATGGGCGTATTCGGGCCTCGGGTAACCGAGCATTTGCTGCAGGTAGATCTGGCGGGGCGTTGAGTCGAGCAGGTCAATCCCGCGAACGACATGTGTGACTCCCTGCGCAAAATCGTCTGCAACGACCGCCAGATGATATGCGATCAATCCGTCTCGGCGGCGAATGACGAAATCACCGGACTCTGATTCAAGCCGTTGTTCCTGTCGCCCTTGTAATGCATCGTGAAATGCGACCGGCAGCGAGTTTGTTCGAACGCGAATGGCGACATCCGTGCCCTCGCAACCACGGCGACAGGTGCCTGGATAAATACTCCCGAGTGGTCCACGCGGAACATTGGCCAGGTCCTGCCTGGAACAGCTACAGGGATAAGCGAAACCGTCGGCGAGAAGCTTTTCGACGAGAGCAAGGTGTCGCTCGATTTCGTGGCTTTGAAACCGCACGCCACCGTGCCACTCGAATCCGTAAGACTCGAGTGCCTCGACTATGTACGTTTCTGCGAGCGGCGATGCGCGCGGCGGATCGATATCCTCGATACGCAACAGCCACAGGCCGCTGTTTTTAATGGCCTCCAGGTAGCTGGCGGTCGCCGCCAGCAGGGAGCCGAAATGCAGCGGTCCGGTAGGCGACGGAGCGAACCGACCGACGTAGCCTGTGGGCCCCTCATTCGCCATGGCAAGTGCGCTTTCTTGCGCCACAAATGAGCGGCCGCCAGGCTACTACCGATAGCGGTCGTCCCGATCCCGGAACTGTCGCTCTGCCATTTCCCGGCGCTCCTGGGCTTCCAGGGACAACGTTGCCACTGGGCGCGCCTCCAGACGCTTCAAGCCGATCTCTTCTCCGGTCTCATCGCAGTATCCGTACGTACCTTCCTCAATCCGGACCAGCGCCGCATCGATTTTGCGCAGCAACTTTCGCTCGCGATCGCGGGTTCTCAGTTCGAGACCAAACTCGGATTCCTGGGTCGCACGATCGTTCGGATCCGGGAAGTTGGCGGCTTCATCCTGCATATGGTGAACGGTGCGATCGACCTCGTTCATCAGTTCGCGCTTCCACGAGGTCAGGATCGCCTGGAAATGAGCCAGCTGAGCGGGGCTCATATAGTCTTCGCCGCGCTTTGCCGAGTAAGGTTCAATACCGTGAATCGGAGCGGTAAGTACATCCTGTCGCGTACGATCAGCACGGGCGGAGGCAGGCTTCCTGGCAGTGGCCCTGGCCTTTGAGACTTTCTTGACAGAGGGTTTCCTGGGGGAGGCCTTCTTACTCGCGGCTGATTTGCGGGCGGTTGTGGACTTCTTCCTGGCCGAAACCTTTTTGCCCGTAGCCTTTTTGCGCGAGGCCTTGCGTGGCGCTGCCTTCGCCGCCTTTTTACTACCGGTACGTTTACTGGCCGTTGACTTCCGTGCCGACTTTCTTACTGTTGATTTCTTCGCGCCTTTCTTCTTGCTCGGCTTGCGAGCGGCTGCCTTTTTCCGCGCCGCCGGCTTCTTCTTCGACACTTTTCTGGCCGAAGACTTTGACTTGGTTTTGCTCACTTTTTTGCTGGCACCCGGCTTGCGCGTAGAACTCTTTTTACGTGAAGGACTCTTGCGTGAAGGACTCTTGGGCCTGCTGGTTCCAGCGCGCTTGACTTTCTTTGTCGCAGCTTTTCTAGCGGGCATTTTTGGCTCCTGCCGGTCAGAGAAAAACGCGGAATTATACATCGGATGCGTGGACATGGAAGCCCTAAATGTCCGGGCATTTCGAGGCCTCCGGCTGCTATGGCGAACGACGTAAGTGAGGCGCACGGAAAGATTGTCTCGATGCCGCGACAATCGTTTTGTCTCTCCAATTACATTACACTATAACGATTCCGTAGCCCATTGGCGCAAACGACATCTGATGCGACTCAGCAAGATCAAGCTCGCCGGTTTCAAGTCCTTCGTAGATCCCACCGTAATTCCCTTTCCCAGCAACCTTGTCGGCGTTGTCGGACCCAATGGCTGTGGCAAGTCGAACGTCATTGACGCGGTTCGATGGGTGATGGGTGAAAGCTCAGCCAGCCGATTGCGCGGCGATTCGATCACAGATGTCATTTTTAACGGATCGAGTACGCGCAAGCCGGTGGGGGCATCCTCTGTCGAGCTGTTGTTCGACAATTCCAATACAACGCTCGAGGGGCAATACGCCAAATACGCCGAAATTGCGATTCGCCGGGAAGTGTCTCGCGATGGCATATCGACCTATTTCCTGAACGGAACCCGCTGTCGTCGCAAAGACATTACGGGGGTCTTCCTCGGCACCGGATTGGGACCACGCAGTTACTCAATCATTGAACAGGGAATGATTTCGCGACTGATTGAGGCCAAGCCGGAGGATATGCGCGTATTCCTGGAGGAAGCGGCCGGAATCTCAAAATACAAGGAACGTCGCCGTGAGACATCGAATCGCATAAAAAGTACCCGCGAGAATCTCGATCGCTTGATGGACGTCCTGGAAGAAGTCGAAAAGCAGATAAAGCATCTCGATCGGCAGGCGAAGACGGCAGAGCGCTACGGGCGATTGAAGGAAGACGAGCGGCGCCTTGCGGCCGAGCTCCTTGCGTTGCGTTTGCGACAGCTCGATGCACGCGGGCGCCAAGCAGGTGCTGTGCTTTCCGAACGTGAAACCGCCCTTGAAGCCACGATCGCCGAACAACGCAAAATCGAAGCGGGTCTGGAACGAGCCCGAGTCGCGCAAAGCGAGCGGCAGGACGAATTCAATAGGATTCAGGCTCGTTATTACCGGGCTGGCTCCGAGATTGCCCGCCTGGAACAGGCCATTGAGCATGCACAGGAAATGCGAGAGCGGCAGCGCCGGGACCTGGAGCAAGCGGCAGAGGGCGCCAAAGAGATAGCCGCACACATTAATAAGGACCGCAGCGAGATCGAGCAACTCGAGTTGACGCTGCATGGACTCCAGCCGGATCTGGAAAGAGCGCAGGAGAGTGAAAGGAAGTCCCTGGAATCGCTCGAACGTGCCGAAAGGGCGCTGGCGGAGTGGCAGCAGCAATGGGATGAATACAATCTGCAGGCGCATGAGTCGCAACAGGTTCGCAACGTTGAACAGACGCGTGCCGAGCAGCTGGAATCAAGGCTGAAGAGCCTGATCGAGAGACGCAAGAAGCTCGCAGAGGTTCAGCAGACGGCCGGTACAGAAGAGCTGAAGGTCCGTTTCGAGAGGCTCACAGAACAAGAACTGCGAAAACGCCAGGCGCGTGATGAATTCGAACGGGCTATCGGTGACATCACCGACAAGATTCGCAAGCTCCGCGAGCAGGACCAGAAGTTGGGCAAGCTCGCAGATGAACGTCGTGCATCGCTGCAGACTGCAGAAGCCCGATTCGCTTCGCTGGACGCAGTGCAGAGAGCGGCACTTGGAGTCAGTGATGAAAGTATACGCGAGTGGCTGGAATCAAATGATCTGCTGAGCAATTCGCGCGTGGCACAGTTGCTGGACGTCGATGATGGCTGGGATCGCGCCGTCGAAACGGTGCTTGGACAGTACCTGCAGGC
>CAYVLL010000102.1:0-7756 GCA_964452235.1 uncultured Woeseiaceae bacterium | reverse complement strand
GGCGATTCAGCGCCTGGCCACGAAGAATTCACTGAGCAGCAGGCCGCACTCCTCGGCCAACAGGCCGCCGCTGGTCTCGATGCGATGATTCAACCGCCGCTCATGGGTCAGGTCGATAACGCTGCCTGCGGCGCCGGCTTTCGGGTCGTACGCGCCGAACACAAGTCGCCGCACGCGCGCCTGAATCAATGCGCCGAGACACATCGCACAGGGCTCCAGAGTCACGAAAACACTTGCATCCGGAAGCCGGTGATTGGCACAAGCGGCGGCGGCTTCTCGCAGCGCGACGATTTCCGCGTGCGCACTCGGATCGCAATCGCCGATGGTGCGATTACGTCCGCGACCTACAATCCTGCCGGCAATTGTTACGACCGCACCAACAGGAACTTCACCGACATCGCGCGCTTCGCCGGCAGCGTCGAGAGCCAGCTGCATGAACTCATGGTCGGAATCAGTCCAGTTTGCAGACATCGCGCTGTTCATTTGCAATCGCGGCGGCTATCGCGGCGTTCCGCAACGGCTCACTCCCACTCGATGGTGGCTGGCGGCTTCCCGGAGATATCGTAAGTAACTCTCGAGATGCCGTCGACTTCGTTGATGATGCGCAGCGAGACGCGCTCGAGAAAGTCATACGGCAGTCGTGCCCAACGTGCTGTCATGAAATCGATCGTTTCAACGGCGCGCAAGGCAATGACCCAGTCATAGCGCCGCCCGTCTCCCATCACGCCGACGGAACGAACCGGCAGGAACACGGCGAACGCCTGGCTGGTTTGCTCGTACAAGCCGCTGCTGCGCAGTTCATCGATGAATATGCGATCAGCAAGTTGCAGCAAGCGAACGAATTCGGGCCGGACTTCGCCCAGTACTCTCACACCCAGACCGGGCCCGGGAAACGGGTGGCGATTGACAATCGACTCGGGAAGACCCAGTTCCAAGCCAATTTTGCGCACCTCGTCCTTGAACAGCTCACGCAACGGTTCGACGAGTTTCATGCGCATGTGCTCGGGCAATCCGGCGACATTGTGGTGCGATTTGATGACCTGAGCTTTGCCGGTCGCAGCACCGGCCGATTCGATGACGTCGGGATAAATCGTGCCCTGTGCGAGCCAGTCGACATCCTGTAACTTCAACGCCTGTTCCTCGAATACTTCGACGAACAAACGACCGATAACGCGGCGCTTTTCCTCCGGGTCGGTGACACCCGCGAGCGCCGCTAAAAACAGCGGCGCCGCGTCGACGCGTATGACGTTGACGCCCAGATGCTCGGCGAAAGTCTCCATCACCTGGTCGCCCTCACCGTAGCGCAACAGTCCGTGATCGACGAACACACACGTCAGCTGATCACCGATTGCCTTGTGCAGCAGCGCGGCAACCACCGACGAATCCACACCGCCGGACAAGCCCAGCAGCACTTTGCCGGTGCCGACACGACGGCGTACGTCACGGATGGCGCTGTCGACGATGTGATCCGGCGTCCAGTCGCCCGCGCAGCCGCATATATCGCGCACGAAGCGGTGGATAATTTTCTGGCCTTGCGGCGTATGCGTCACTTCCGGATGGAATTGCACGCCAAAGAAGCGTCGCTCGACGTTCTCCATCGCCGCCAGCGGCGAGTTGCTGCTGACACCGCTGACGCGAAAGCCTGGCGGTAACGCTTCCACGCGATCACCGTGGCTCATCCAAACCTTGAGCACGGGCCCGGAGGCAGCGTTGTCGGCGTCGTCGAAACCATCGAGCAAGCGGGATTCGAGTGGCCGGATCTCGGCGTAACCAAATTCCCGCAGCGCCGAAGTGGCCACTTTGCCGCCGAGTTGCGCCGCCATGGCCTGCATGCCGAAACAGATCCCCAATACCGGAACGCCCAGATCGAATACGGCCGGCGATACCCGCGGAGGATGTTCGACGTTGACCGACTCCGGACTGCCGGAGAGCACGATCCCGGACGGCCGCCACGCACGCAGTGCGTCTTCGTCCATGTCCCAGGGGTGAATTTCCGAATACACGCCGCATTCGCGCACGCGTCGCGCAATCAACTGTGTGTACTGGCTGCCAAAGTCCAGGATCAGTATGCGATGCGCGTGGATATCGGCTCGCCTGTCCGACTCGATTCTTTCGGCTGGCCTGGCGGCTGGCTGGCTCATGCGGGAAACGTCACTCTGGCGTTACTCTTTGACGCGATAATTCGGGGGTTCCTTGGTGATCGCAACGTCATGCACATGACTTTCGCGCATGCCGGCCGTGGTGATCTTCACAAACTTCGGTCGCGTCCGCAGCTCATTGATATTGCTGCAGCCTGTATAGCCCATCGCCGCACGCACACCGCCTATGAGCTGGTGCACGATGGCGATGACGCTGCCCTTGTACGCCACGCGGCCCTCGATACCTTCCGGCACGAGTTTCTCCAGTTCTTCGGTTGCATCCTGGAAATAGCGGTCGGACGAACCGTGTTTCTGGCCCATGGCACCCAGCGATCCCATGCCCCGATAGGACTTGTACGATCGTCCCTGGTACAGCTCGACTTCGCCGGGCGACTCCTCGGTGCCGGCAAAAAGGCTGCCGATCATCACGGAATACGCACCCGCCGCCAGCGCTTTCGCGATATCGCCGGAATAGCGGATTCCACCGTCGGAAATCAACGGCACTCCCTTCTTGCGCAATGCATCGGCCACCTCGGCCACCGCCGACACCTGGGGTACGCCGACGCCTGCAACGACCCGTGTCGTGCAAATCGACCCGGGGCCTATACCGACCTTTACGCCATCTGCCCCGGCCTTGACCAGCGCCAGCGCGGCGTCGGCGGTAACCACGTTGCCGCCAATGACCTGCAGGCCCGGATAGGCCTTCTTGGTGCGGGTAATGCGCTCAAGCACGCCTTTGGAGAAGCCGTGCGAGGTATCCACCACGATGACATCGACACCCGCCTGCACCAGCGCATCGAGACGTTCGTCGGTATCGCGCCCGGTGCCGACAGCCGCTCCGACTCTCAATGCACCGTGGCTGTCCTTGCAGGCGCGCGGAAAGTCGGTCGCCTTCTGGAAATCCTTCGCGGTAATCATCCCGCGCAATTCGAAATTCTCGGACACCACCAGCACTTTCTCGATGCGGTGCCGATGCAGCAGCGAGAGCACTTCCTCGTCGTCCGCGCCTTCTTTCACCGTGACGAGCCGTTCTTTCGGCGTCATCACCGAGGATACCGGCGCATCCAGTTGGGTTTCGAAACGCAAATCACGATGCGTAACAATACCGATGGGCTCGCGCCCGTGCACGATCGGTACACCCGAGATATTCATTGCGCGGGTGAGTTCGATGACTTCGCGGATCGTCGTGTCGGGCGTTACCGTGATGGGATCCCGCACGATGCCGCTCTCGAATTTCTTCACACGCAGGACGTGCCGCGCCTGTTCCTCCGGCAACATGTTCTTGTGAATGATGCCAATGCCACCTTCCTGCGCCAGCGAAATGGCCAGCCGGGATTCGGTCACGGTGTCCATGGCCGCCGAAATAAGCGGAATATTGAGATTGATTTCCGCGGTGAGGGGGGTCGTCAGGTCAACCTCGCGTGGCAGCACATCCGAATAATCCGGCTGCAACAAGACGTCATCGAAAGTCAGTGCATCCTTGGCGATTCGCATACGGCTCGCTTGAGTCGGCTAAAACGGGCAATGTTACGCTCCGGCGGGCGGGCGGTAAACTCAAAAATCGGCTCCGGAACAGCCGCTGTGCACCTGCCGTATACTGCGCGCATGCACGATCTACTCGATGAGGGTACGTCCGGCGGCGCTATTTCGGTCTCCGAGCTGAATCGCCAGGCACGCACTTTGCTGGAGCGCGGCTTCGCAAGGCTGTGGGTGGCCGGCGAGATCTCGAACCTTGCCAGGCCCGCCTCGGGGCATCTTTATTTCAGCCTCAAAGACGCCAGCGCGCAGATTCGCTGCGCCTGGTTTCGCCAGCGACAGCGAGGGCCCCAGCCAACTCTGCGTGACGGCGACCAGATGCTCGTTCTCGGGCGCGTCAGCCTCTACGAGGCACGTGGCGATTATCAGCTGATCGTCGAGCAGATCGAAGCCGCCGGTGAAGGGGAATTGCGACGTCGCTTCGAGGCATTGAAAAAAATGCTGGCGGCGGAAGGGCTCTTCGATGTTGTACGCAAGCGGCCGTTGCCGGCGCTGCCGACACGCATCGGTGTCATCACGTCGCCGAGCGGCGCTGCGATACGCGACATTCTGACCGTCCTGAAGCGTCGATTTCCCGCGGTCCCCGTCATCGTCTATCCGTCAGCCGTACAGGGTGACGCAGCAGTGCCAGAGCTGCTGGCCGCACTCGGCACCGCAGTCGCTCGCAACGAATGCGATGTCCTCATCATCGGCCGTGGTGGTGGTTCGCTCGAAGATATGCAGGCGTTCAATGACGAAGCCTTGGCACGCGCGATCGCTGCCTGCCCCATTCCGATCATCAGCGCCGTGGGACACGAAGTCGATGTGACCATCGCGGACCTGGTCGCCGACGTACGCGCGCCGACGCCGTCCGGCGCTGCCGAACTGGTGGTACCCGACCAGCTCGAATGGCAACGCGGCCTGCGTGCGGCCGCGACCAAGCTTGCGGCAGAAGCAAGGCGTGCAGTGCAGAACAGGTTTCAGTCCGTCGACTGGCTTGCACGCCGCCTCAACCAGGCAAGTCCGGCGCGCCGGCTGCAGTTGCAGGCTACAAGACTTGGCGAGCTTCGAAAGGCTCTGGCGGTCGCCATGCGACTCGATTTCAGCCGGCGAGGGCGTGCTGCGGACCGGCTGCTGGACCGCTTCATGCAACAGTCACCCGCGGCACGGTTGCTGCGAATGCATCAACAAGTCGCCTCGCTCCACAGCCGTATTGTTCGCTCAGGCAGGCTGGCCGTTGAACGGTCACGCCACCGGCTGCGGCACGCCGAGCGCTCGCTGCATGCCGTCAGCCCGCTGGCGACCCTGGAGCGCGGTTATGCAGTGGTTACGGATGCCGAAACCGGTGCCGTCCTGATGCACGCCGAGCAGGTTCGGGAAGGCCGTGAGATTCGTGCGCGACTGGCGAGTGGCAGCCTGCGGGCAAGAGTCACCCGGACCGAATCATGAACAACCTGGCTGCGGTCGCGACAGGGTTGATTGGCCTGATGTTACTGGCCGCGGCCGACGTACTCGCGTTGCCGGCGCATGCCCCGCGGCCGGGTGGTATCGCGGTGATCGAGATTGGCCCGACGAGCGGCGGCGTCACACCCCGGGTGCTGTTCGGCGAGTCCCGCGCCCTGCTGACCACTGAAGGCGGCAAATGGTTTGCCGTCGTCGGCATACCGCTGGAGCAACCGGTCGGTGCTGCGGCCATCACTGTTTCGATCCCCGGGGAGCCGGATCGCAGCCAGGCATTCGACGTGGTGGCGCACAACTACCGTGAACAGCGCATCACGGTCGAGAATCGCAGCTATGTCGATCCCGAACCTGCACAACTCGAACGCATTGCGAACGAACGGAAGGTGATCGATTCAGCGCTGCTCAACTGGCGGGATCAGGCGTTGGCGGATATCGCCCTTGTGGCACCGGTTGACGGACCGCGGAGTTCGAGTTTCGGACTGCGGCGGTTCTTCAATGAGCAACCGCGCGCGCCGCACAAGGGCATGGACATCGCCGCAAAAAGCGGCACGCCGGTGGTTGCCGCAGCGGCGGGCACCGTCACGGTGACCGGCGATTTCTTCTTCAACGGCAATACGGTCATTATCGATCACGGCCAGGGCCTGGTAACGATGTATTGTCACCTCGACCGCATCGATGTGGAACCGGGGCAGACGGTAGCGGCTGCCACGGGTATTGGCGCGGTGGGCGCGACCGGACGCGTAACGGGGCCGCATTTGCATTTCGGCAGTTACCTGAACGGCACGGCAGTGGATCCGGCGTTGTTGCTGAGTGAGCCGTAGGCGTTTCAAGCGCTGGAGCACTGCGGATTATCGCCCGTGATACGGGCTCCTACATCCTTCTGTAGGAGCCCGTATCACGGGCGACAGCCCCAACGCATCGATTGCCACCCGCAGGAGCCCGTATCACGGGCGATTTCAATTATCGTAACCGAGCGGCTTTTCGCGCCGCACGTAGGTCCCGTCCGACTGGCGTTCGAAAGTACTGCAGCAATCCATTTCGCCACCATAGATATGCAACGATACCGCCGTCGATTGCTCACAGGGATTGCTGATGCTGTGATACTCGTAGGGCGGAATCAGGCAACCCGCACTGCCTATTCCCGCTTCATACGAATTGCGCGCCTCGAAGCGAATGTCGCCTGAAGACGACGACTGCCGGATTTCATATTGCTGCACATCGATACTGCCGCCCCAGACCCCTTCGACACACCACATGCCGGAGTGATCGTGAATCGGCGTGCGTTGCCCGGGACCCCAGGTCATGACGACGATTGAGTAGCCGCGATCGTCGTCACGATGCAACAGACGCCTCGCATACCGCCCTTCCACCGGACGGGTGAGATCGGGTGGCAACTCGATCTGGCCGGACCGAATCAGGCGACATAGATCGGCCTTGATGGCTTCGACCGTTTCTTCTACAGAGTCCTTCTCGACTGCCGAGTCAACCAGATTAATGAGTTCGCTCAGCCCTGACATGGCCATGCGTCTCTGCTCCGAAATTCCGCTATGCGCACATACTATCATCGGCAACCATTCTCAGACAGCCGACAACCTCTCACGCAGGCCCGGCGCCGGGTGCTCCTCGAAATAGCTGCAAACGACCGGTCGAAACGCGTCCATATCGACCAGGAACGAGTCGTGGCCCTTGATGCTGTCCAGCGGCACGAATTTGACCTCCGGCACGAATTCCGACAAGCCGGCCGCAAGTTCTTCCTGCTGATGCAATGGAAAAAGTATGTCTGTCCCGACGCCGATCACCAGCGCTCGCTTGAGCTTCGTCTTGCGAAAGCCCGAACGCAACGAGCCGCCGTGCTCGGCCAGGTCGAACAGATCCGAGGCGCGTGACAAATACAGATAACAGTTCGGATCGAATTGCCCGGTAAACTTTCGCGCCTGCGACTCCAGATACCCCTCCACCTCGAAATCGATCTGGAACGGCTCGCCCATATGATTCGCCGTACTCACCCGCTCCCGGCCGAAACGCTTCTCCCATTCCCTTGCCGAGCGATAGGTAATCATGCCGAGTTTGCGTGCCAGACGTTGGCCTGCAACCGGCGGATCGGCAGGATCGTAGTTGCCGTTCTGCCATTTCGGGTCCTGCCGGATCATCTCCCGTTGCAGTGAGCGCACTGCAATGGAAAACGGCAATGCGCGGGTTGCCGACGAAATAGAGATGAAGCCATCCGACAATTCCGGATGACGCACGCAGAACGCGAGTGCGCTCATGCCACCCATCGATGCCCCGACGGTCGTATGCAATCGCTCCAGGCCGAGATGCCGGATGACTTCGTAGCCGCCGTTGGCGACATCCTCCAGGGTCAGCACGGGAAAGCCGAGGCGATAGCGTTTGCCGGTGGCAGGGTTAATCGACGCCGGTCCGGTCGAGCCGAAGCAGCTGCCGAGCGAATTGACGCAAATGACGAAGAACTTGTCCGTATCTAGCGGCAGCCCGGAGCCGATCATTTCTTCCCACCAACCGGCTGAGGGGTTTTCCGGCGACGACGCGGCATGGGCCGAGGGCGACAATCCGGTGAAGAGCAGGATGGCGTTGTCACCTTTGCCCTGCAACTCGCCCCAGGTTTCGTAGGCAATGGTCGGCGA
>CAYVLL010000101.1:0-7861 GCA_964452235.1 uncultured Woeseiaceae bacterium | reverse complement strand
CGCGCTCGGCAGGCTCATCGAAATCCCGGTCGACCACCCACGCATTGAATAACGATGGTACGCCCTGTCCGGCCTGCTCCTGCAGATAGCGCATGCGCAGACCGTAGCCGAGACGGGACACTGTTTCCTGGAACGCATCGAGTTGCGTACCCCCGGACGCCGTGGTTGTTCGCCGTGCCGGCGGCTGACCGCTGGCTGCGGCACGCACCTGGTCGGTCAGTTGCTGTGTCAACGCGGTCAATGCCATCTCGAAACCATCCACGTCACCGGTCTCTACCGGGTAGTAGAAATCGCCGATGCCGCTGACCGACGATAACTGCCGGTATTCGTCCTCAGCATAGGCGTGATTGTCGGCACCGGCAGGCGTCTGCAGATGAAACGCGCCGATGACGATATTCTTGTCAGCCGCCAGACGCCGCAGTGACGCCGCGTCCAGTTGGGTCGTTGCCAGGGGATCGGATCCTGCGCGCGGGCCGGCATCCGTAATGAGAACGATGTACCTCGCGTAATAGCCGCTCCAGTCTATCGAGCGAATGGCCTCTTCAATGCCTGCGTAAGCGTCTTCGTTGAATCCGTGACTTGAAACCGTCGATGGCTGCACCGCCCGGATTTTCGACAGGAAGTCCTCGCCGCTGCTGCCATCGGCCAGATCGGCGAACACGCGCGTCACGTAGTCGAGTTCCGGCACCGCCTCGGTGCTGTCGCGATAGGCCACCAGCCCGTAGCTGACACGATCGGACAAATCGGCGGCCTCGATCGAGCGGTAAACACGCTGCATGACCGAGCGGGTTGTTTCAATGTACGGCCGCATCGAGATGGTGGAGTCGATAACGAAAACGAGCCCGGTACGGTAGGCGCTGGCGATTTCGGCTGAATCCTGCAACGGCACGGTCGCGACTTGCAGAAGACGCCCCTGTTGACCGCTGACGAGTACGTCTTCGTGACTCAGGATCGGTACCAGGTAAAAGTCACGACGAATATCCACATGGTGCTCGGGTTGTATCGCCACCACGGGAGAACTTGCCGTATCGCCGGCCGCCGCCTGTTCTCGAAGCTGGCGATAGGTCTCAGCGTCGTCCTCGTCGATCAGTTTCTTGAGTGACGCCCGGTCGCCAAACAACAGGACCCGCGAATGCTGCTCGGGATCCCGGAAAGCGACCGTGAGTGTCTGTTTCCATTCGACGGCCTGGTCCGCCGGGAGCCAGCCATCGATCGCGCCATTGCTGTCCGTACCGACCTGCAGCCATTCCTCACCGTCGCTGGTCGCGCGCTCATAGACGTAGTAAGTCGAGAACGGCGGCACGCCGCGAGTGTCCGTCGTGTTGCCGGCGTCGTCAGCCAGCGCCGCGCCAGGTACGGCAATAACGCGCTGGTACAGCGCCGACTTGCCTTCCTGGAGCAGCGGTCGCGTCACCTGCGCCAGGGCGGTTTCGTGGAAAAGGCCCGCCGCGACAATGACTGCAATGGCTTTGATTGTCACGACCGCCGTAAAGTGCGAAAGCATGTGTTTAAAGATCACGTCTGGCTACTCCCACTGCAACAGCAACCGCTCGGCGTCCGGATCGCCGGACGCAGCGGTGCTTTCTGCCCAGGCTCGCAGCTCGGCGAGCCGTTCGTCCGCGGTTTCATGACCGGCGTCGCGAGCCGTCACGTACCAGCGGTACGCCTGGAAGGCATCGGGCTCGTCCGCGAGGCTCGATTCGCCGTCATGATGATTCGGATCATGCAGCGTAGCGAGATCGAAAGCCGCCGGAGCATGGCCTCCGCGCGCGGCGAAGAACAGGAGAAGTTGTGCATCCGCGAAGCGCCCGTCAGCCTGGAACTGCTGTGCACGTTCGTACGCGAGGGCAAAGTCGATGTCATCCGTACTGGATCTCAGTTCTTCAATGATTTCCCGGGCACTGTCACCACGCTCCGCGGCTGTTTCCGCGGGCGTAACTGTTTCAAGGGGCCGTGTCGACTCCGGTAACGGCTCGGGTATCGGTTCCGGGTCCGGCGCACGCATAAACAGGAAAATCGCGACGGCAATGATAATGGCCGCGAAGACAATGCCGATTACCATACGCGGGCTGATCTGGCCGCCCTGTCGCGGGATACCGTTGATCGTGTTCATCTCTCGTGCCACGCTGCTATTCCTCGATTTGGAGTCTTAACCTGACAGGCATTGTGCGGCCCTCGAACCGGCGATGGGCCGCGTGTACTTGATCGATGACAAACCGGGCAATGGACCGCAAGTCGGCCGGAGCACTGCTTTGAAACAGGCGCTGGGTAAGAAGCTTTCAATCCTGTTGATCGTCGGCATTGTTCTTTATGCCTTGGCGGGGTTTCTGCTGGCGCCCCGTGTCATTGAACGCGCGCTCAAAGCGGCGGTACAACAAGAATCGGGCCTGACGCTGGAGATTGCGTCTACCTCGGTGAATCCCTTCACGCTGACTCTGACTGCTACTAACGTTAACCTATCTGGAGCAGAAAACAAGGCGATTGTCGCGCTCGATCGACTCGATGTTGACCTTGAAGTCAGCAGCCTTCTGAAACGGGCGTGGATTGTGCGCACACTCCTGATCGATCATGCACGCGTCACTCTCGAGGTGGCAGACCGCAGCAGCAACGCAGCTCTGCGGCTGTGCGATGCGTTCTGGCGCTCGATAAGCGGGAATTCCGAGAGCGGGGCCAACCGGATCGGGTACCTGGCTATACGTGGCAGCGAACTGCGGGTCCGCGCTGCCACTCGCGGGGACAACAGGCCGGAGACTGCGGTTTCTCTCACCGAACTGGAACTCGAGCTGCGCGATCTTGGCACGACGTCGCCGGCCCCTTTCGAGCTGACCTCGACTGCCAACGGTGTCGGGCCGGGTTTCAGCTGGTCCGTCGCCGAACTGCAAACCAACGCCGCGATCGCGCAGCAGCAAGGGCAGGCATATATCAACGGCGACCTCAGGCTGCGATTGCTCGACATCGTTGACTCGACCAGCAGCGAATCCGTTGTCAACATCGCGACTGTCGTTGGCACCGGCATTGTCGTCGACCCGTCCGGTTCAGCAGTAGCAGTCGAAACGGCACGACTCGAAAATCCCCGGGTGCGATTTGAGAGGGACGCCGCGCGTGGGCTGACTATCTCGCGCCAGCTCCTGGCCCTGCTGCTGGATCCGCCACAAACACCAGTGACAATCGACAGAATTGAGGTAGTCGGCGGACAGGTTGATTTTTCGGATCAGGGCGTTTCGCCGGCGGTGCGGCTGGCATCCGATGACATAGCAGGCAGCATTATTCGCAATACTCCTGCCCCGCATTCAGCTCTGTCGCTTTCGCTCAACGGTCGCTTGGCGGACACGGGCAGCGGCGAGATTGTCGCTGAATGGCTGCCGTCGCGAACGCTTGACGCCACCCGCATTGACATCCGTCTGCAGGATGTCCCGTTATTCCCCGTATCGCCGTATCTCGCGCCGACGATTGGGCGTCCAGTCACGGGTGGCAGTCTCGATCTGGCGCTTCAGCTATCGCTTGACCAGCAGCGGGTCAGCATGGAGAACCGCTTTGACGTCAGCGAACTTCGTCTGGGCGAGCGCGAGCTGATAACGAGCGTCAATGCCCTGCCGCTGGAGCTGGCGGTCGCGTTGCTCGAAGATGGTGATGGTCGCATCGCTTTTCAGTTACCGGTCGAACATCGCCTCGTGACCTCCGGGTTCGACCCGGCAGCGCTTTTCGCCCAGGCGTTTAACGATTACGTGACCGAGCTTACGCGTAAACCCCTGGAGAAACTTGCCGGAGTCGCGGGCGAACCGGATCTGGATCTTGGCGCAATCGAGTTTGTCGCCGGGAGCGCGGAGATCACCGATGAAACCGCAAGGAAGCTCGCTGTACTGGACTCCATACTCTCGCAACGCCCGAAGCTCGGGCTGATCGCATATCCTGGCTATGAACCGGTGATCGATCGCGAAGCTCTGGCTCGGCAGCAGATCCGATTGCATGTGATACTGGCAACAAGCAGTCGTCCACCCGGACAGGCCGACGAAGTATCGATCGACTTCGATGACCCGAAAGTGCGTTCGGTGCTGGAAGAGTTCGCCGAGAATCGCCTGTCGACGGAGCGCCAGGCGGCAATCGGCAGCCGGTTCAGCGACAGGAACGCCACGTACTACCGCGCTGTTTTCGATGCACTGGTAGCCAATGAACAGGTTGGCGAGGCGACTCTCAATCGCCTGGCAGGCTTTCGCGCGCGGTCCGTGATAGATGCGCTCGTTGCAGCCGGCAACGTTGACGGACGACTCAGGCAGGCTGCTACTGTCGAAACAATCAGGACGGACGGTGACCGCGCGATCGTCAGGCTCGAAGTACAGGCCGATTGGCCCTGAGTCAGGCTCGCGCAACCGCAGCGGAACCGTTACCGGCTTTTATTTCCTGGCTCGAGTGGGGCAATGCGCTCCTTGCGAAGACCCCGGTGACCAGCAGCGTGTAGTCCTCGTCTTCCTTTAGTTCGACGCGATTACGGCCGTGCACCTTGGCTTCGTAAAGCGCCTGATCGGCAAGCTGTAGCGCGCCTCGCGGCCCGCGCTCAGCCGTCGGCATCAACACCGCAGCGCCTACGCTGATCGTCACCCGCCCCGATATGCCGTCGCAATGCTCGATCGCCAACTCCGCAACGGCACGGCGCATCTGTTCCGCGATTTGCGCGGCCTGCCGACATTCGGTGTCTTTGAGCACGACGGCGAACTCTTCGCCGCCGTAGCGTGCCAGCACATCGAGGGGACGGTCGACGAATTTCTGCAGCGTTTCTGCCACGCGACGCAACGCCTGATCACCCGCCTGGTGTCCGTAGTGATCGTTGTACTTCTTGAAATAGTCGACGTCGATCAACAACACGGCAATGCTGCGGCCATCTTCGATCGCCTGCTTCCAGAGGCGGCCGAGGTGCTCATCAAACATGCGGCGGTTCTTGGTGCCGGTCAGTGCATCGTACTCCGCGAACTCGGCAATCAAACGGCTTTCGAGGAATCTCCTGCGCGAACTTTCGTCGATGTGACGGGCAGCGACAGCACAGGCGACGGTAACCGCTACCAAGAGCGCGCAAGCAAACGTGGTTGCAGAAAGTGGCGGCGCGATAGCCGTCGCAGACACAACGAAAGAAGCTATGGTCACGACGACGGAAAAAAGCGCCACGCGCGACGGCAGGCCGAGCAGAAAGTACGGTCCTATCACCATCAGCGGAAGAACCATGAGCGTCTCCATCTGTCCCTGCGCCGCGATCCTCGCGATGAGCACCGCCGCGAGTGCATTCCGGATGGGGACGACAAGCTGCGCCACAGGCAAGTAGAGCCGCTCGAACCTGGAACTGCATGCAACCGCGGCGAGTCCGGCAGACAACAGGAATACCACGCCAATCTGCAACGGATATCCGTTGCTCAGGTAACCTTCAAGCAGGTGACGAACGAAGCCGAACGACGACAGCAACATGCCCAGCACACTGGTCACCCGGATGAGCGTGCGATGCTCGCGGAGGCGGGTCGCAACGTACTCTGGCTCCAGTTCCTGGCTTAATCGCTGCCCTTTCATTCTGTCCCGGAGTTCCCCGGCGTAGGGCGAATCGGGGCAAGCACTGAGCTGGTATTGGTGCGCGGCCATAGACGCCCTACGATAGTTGGTCGACCCGTCCAGCGATGTGACCGAATGCCCGAAAAGGGGACAGATTTGTTTTCTCGCGAACCCTACGGCCGCGCAGATCCGGAAAAATAAATCTGTCCCCACGGAGCGGATGAGGCAACCTTGCAGTCATGACAGGCCCACACGTTTTGCTGGCCGGTGCGACCGGTTACATCGGCCGCGCGGTCGCTGTCGCATTACAGCGACGCGGTCACGAGGTCGTTGCGCTGGTGCGCAAGCCGGCGGCGCTACCAGGCTGCTCGTTACGCATTGCCGAGGTCACTGACGCCAACAGTCTTGCGCACGCTCTCCGAGGCATTCGTGCTGATGCCGTCGTGTCCTGCCTTGCGTCGCGAAGCGGACTGCCGGCAGACGCGCGGCGCGTTGACTACGGTGCCAACCGCAACTTGCTTGCAGCGGCACGCGATGCCGGCGCCAGGAACTTTGTCTTGCTCTCTGCGATCTGTGTGCAACGGCCGCGGCTCGCGTTTCAGTACGAGAAGCTCAGGTTCGAAGCGGAGCTCGCTGCATCCGGAATCGACTACACGGTCATTCGCCCCACTGCCTTTTTCAAATCCCTGTCAGGACAAGTTGAGCGCGTGCTCGCGGGCAAGCCGTTCCTGATGTTCGGCAATGGTACGCAGACCGCCTGCAAGCCGATCGGAGAAGCCGACCTGGCCGAATACATTGTCGATTGCATCAACAATCCGGCGGCGAGAAACCGCATATTACCGATCGGTGGTCCGGGTGCTGCCATCACGCCGCGGCAACAAGGCGAGTTGTTGTTCGAAGTGGCAGATAAGCCGCCGCGCTTCCGGCGCGTGCCCGTGGCGATTTTGAGCGCTGCCGCTGCGCTACTCGGACCGCTCGGCAAAGCGGTGCCCGCCGCCGCGGCAAAAGCCGAACTCGCCCGCATCGGGCATTATTATGCGACCGAATCAATGCTGGTCTGGGACGAAAGACACGGCCGCTACGATGCCGACGCGACTCCTTCAACCGGCGGCCAGAGCTTGCGCAACCACTATGTGCGAATTCTGCGCGACGGCATGGCCGGGCAGGAGCTTGGCGATCACAAGTTGTTCTGATTCAAGCGCAAATTCTGCGGTCTAATTCTGCGAGCCGGGAAAGCGCTCGAAGATACCGGCAACCACGCGGCTGATCGATTCGCGGGGATTCTGCATGGCTTTTTCGGTCAACCGACCCTCGGCAATGCCCTCCCAGATGAGCCGGCGCTCGGCCGCATCGATGACGTCGACGTTGGCCGTCCCCTCCTGGTACCGAACGGTTTCTACTTCGGGTTGGTACAAAGGGAAAGTGCCGTAAATCCCCGTCCGGTAACCGTAGTAACCCCCCTGCCGATGCCCATGCTCACGCTTGGTGATTGACGCGAGCGTACGTCGACAATTTCCTGCACGTTGGCCGAAAAGTTAACCAGCAGATCGGGGTTCGACTCGGTGTATCGGTAACCAAGGGCCTCCATTTCACGGCTGATTGCGTCCTTGAAATGACCCGTGATCAGCGTCGAGTAGCCGGCTTTCTCGGTCGCCAGCTCCTCGACCCAGCCGTACGTCTGGTAACGGGTGAAATCGGCGTTAACGTCGTGATCTGAACGATACGTCGGGCCGGAGGCACATCCGAACGTGGCCAGCACGATAAGCGACAAAATAGTGTATCGAAGCATGGGAATTTCTCCCTGGCGGCGCTGCTGTTCACGCATTATGGCAGGATATCCTTGAAAATCCTCCCGTCCTTCATAATCACGAGAAAGTTTTTCGCGGGGTCCTCGATCAGTGTCAGGTCGGCAATCGGGTCGCCATCCACGAGGAGCGCGCTCAGAAAGCTCCAGCGGCGTATTGCTGGCACGCGGCGGGTCACTCAACTGACGTTAATGCATTTAGATGCGTGCAAATGTAAATAATTGTATTCGGGCCAGCTGGCGATGTGCCTATACTTCGCTCTTTACGCGCAGACTCAGTCGTCCGTTGGCTTTCCAGGCGGAGAGCTTGAATAGGGTCGAACCGGAGTGACTCCATGAAGAAGCCCGAGCCGCACTGGCTGGACGAACTGCCCGAGGCGTTTAAGGTTTATCGCGCCGGTCGCGAGGTCGACGAAGTGGAATGCATCGTCCCGGACCTGGCCGGCATGTCACGCGGCAAGGCAATGCCCGCACGCAAGTTCAACCCGCAGCACGAAACCTACCTGCCCGTTTCCATTTTTTACCAGA
>CAYVLL010000100.1:0-7975 GCA_964452235.1 uncultured Woeseiaceae bacterium | reverse complement strand
GGACGAACTTGTCATTTATCAGGCGCCCCATATCATGGGTAGTGAAACCCGGGGCCTGTTCAACACCCCGGACTGGACCCGTTTCGGCAGCGGCCCGCCGCTCGAGATAAGCGATGTGCGCCGCGTCGGTCCGGACACGAGGATCACGGCGCGGCCGCGACCCGGGGATGAAGCCTGAAGCAGCATGTTCACTGGAATCGTCAAAACCATGGGCAGCATAGCCGGTATCGAAGCGCGACAGGGCGACCTGCGCCTGCGCATCCATGCGCCTGACCTGCCGTGGCGTGAGTACGAGACCGGCGAGAGCATTTCCGTCAACGGCGCCTGTTTGACGGCTATTCACCTGCACGATGAGGGTTTCGACACGGATGTCTCGCGGGAAACGCTTGCGGTCACAACCCTGTCGACGCTCGAACAGGGCAGTCCGGTGAACCTGGAACCGTCGCTGCGGCTTGCCGACCGCCTGGGCGGCCATCTCGTCAGCGGACACATCGATTGCATCGGCACGGTGTCCGGACAGCGCCAGGATGCCCGTTCGTTGCGCTTGCAGGTCGA
This sequence comes from uncultured Woeseiaceae bacterium, assembly GCA_964452235.1. Taxonomy (GTDB): domain Bacteria; phylum Pseudomonadota; class Gammaproteobacteria; order Steroidobacterales; family Woeseiaceae; genus IDS-8. Next base: position 7,420 of record CAYVLL010000100.1, on the reverse strand, counting down.
CATACCGGCCGAATTCAACCGCTACGTCGTGCGCAAGGGCTCTATTTGCGTCGACGGCGTGAGTCTTACCATCAACTCGGTATCCGGCACGTCCTTCGCCACGAATATCATTCCGCACACGGCCAGTGCCACAATACTCGGCACATACCGCGTCGGCACACAGGTTAATATCGAAGTGGACCTGATCGCACGTTACCTGGAAGGCCTCATTCGCGGCGACGGCGAACCGGGCATCAGCAGGGAATTCCTCGAGGCACATGGCTATGCGTAACAACACCACCTTGCACCCGGCAGCGGCAGGTTCTGCATTCAGCAGCATCGACGAGATCATTGCCGATATCCGCCAGGGAAAGATGGTGATCATGGTCGATGACGAGAATCGCGAAAACGAGGGCGATTTGCTGATGGCGGCCGAAAAAGTACGGCCGGAGGATATCAACTACATGGCCCGCTACGGTCGCGGCCTGATCTGCCTGACAATGACGCGGGAACGCTGCGCTCAATTGCGACTGCCGCTGATGGTCGACGATACCGATCGAAGGCACGCAACCAATTTTACGGTTTCCATCGAAGCAGCCGAAGGCATTACAACCGGGATCTCGGCGCACGATCGGGCGCGCACGGTACAGATCGCGGTTGCGCCGGACGCGAAACCGGAAAACCTGAGCCAGCCCGGACATATTTTTCCCGTGATGGCACAACCCGGCGGTGTACTGACGCGTGCCGGCCACACGGAGGCCGGCTGCGATCTTGCGCGCCTCGCCGGATTCGAGCCGGCCGCGGCGATCGTGGAGATTTTGAACGAAGACGGCAGCATGGCGCGCCGCCCCGACCTCGAGGCATTCTCGCGCCAGCACGGTGTGCGCATCGGCACTATCGCGGATCTCATTCGCTATCGCCTGGAGAAAGAGCGCTACGTCGAGCGCATCGCCGAGAAAACCGTGCAAACGGCGCACGGCGAATTCGGCCTGTTTTGCTACGACGACCACGTCAATCGGGCCGTACATGTGGCCCTGGTCAAGGGAACGATCGACAAGGAAACCAATCCGCTAGTGCGCGTGCACATCCAGGACACGCTCGGCGACGTTCTCGGCGTGCAAAGTCCGGTGCTCGGCTGGCCGCTGCAAAGCGCCATCGAGCGGATTGCGCGCGAGCAAGCCGGCATCGTGGTGGTGTTGCGGGAACGTGAATCGTCCCGCGAACTGATGGAAGCGGTGGCGAGCCTGTCGCCGGCACAGAACGAACTCGCCGAGCGACGCAGCGGTGAAGCCGTCCTCAAGACTTATGGCGTCGGTGCGCAGATCCTGCGTGACCTCGGCGTGCAGCGCATGCGCGTGCTGTCGGCACCCAAGCAAATGCACGGTATCTCCGGGTTCGACCTGGAAATCACCGAATACGTGGAAAGTTGAAAACTATGGACAAGATCAAGACGATCGAGGGTGACCTCATGGTCCGCGACGCCCGGATAGCAATTGTCGCGTCGCGATTCAACGATTTCATCGTCGAGTCCTTGATCAAGTCGGCTGTTGCCTGCCTGAGACGTCACGGCGCCAACGACGCCGCCATCGAACTCGTGCGTGTGCCCGGCGCCTGTGAACTGCCGCTGGTGGTTGACAGGATCGCTGCGTCGCGACGTTGCGACGGGATCGTCGCATTGGGCGCCGTCATACGTGGCGCGACGCCGCATTTCGATTTCGTTGCCGGGGAGTGCGTGCGTGGTTTGGGTGCCGCGAGTCGCGCTCACGGCGTGCCCGTTGGTATCGGCGTACTGACGGTCGACACCATTGAGCAGGCCATCGAGCGCGCCGGCACGAAGGGCGGCAACAAGGGCGAGGAAGCAACGCTCGCCGTGATCGAAATGATCAACGTGCTTCGCCGACTCGATTGATCGGGTCGGGCAGCAGACATGGCGCAGTCATCCGGGGCACGCAGCCGCACACGCGACTTGCTCGTGCAGGCACTGTATCAAATGCAGATAACCGGTCACGATTGCGCCGAACTGCAAAAGCAATTTCGTGAACGACGCGACTACGAACGCGTTGACCAGGCTTATTTCGATAAGGCCCTCAGGACAATCCTGGATTCACAGGAAGAACTGGAAAAATGCGTTGCCGACCTGGCTGACCGGCCATTGGCACAACTCGACCCGGTGGAGCGGGGCATCCTGTTGCTCGGTGTGCACGAGTTGAGTTCCCAACCCGAAATCCCGTATCGCGTCATTATCAATGAAGCTGTCAACCTCGCGCGGCGGTTCGGATCCGTCGATGGTCACAAGTACATCAACGCCATTCTCGACCGCGCGGCGTCCCAATTGCGTCCCGCGGAGAATCGGCAAGGTACGCGCTAGACGCGCCAGACGTGGACGAATTCGAAATCATTCGCCGCTTTTTCGTCCGTTCGAGCGATGACGAGTCGGTCTTGCTCGGTATCAATGACGACGGCGCGGTGTTGTCGCCCGCCACGGATCGCGAACTTGTCTGTGTCGTCGATACGATTGTGGAAGGCGTGCACTATCCCGCCGGCTTCCCTGCGGCCGATATCGGTTTTCGTGCGGTGGAAGTCAACCTGTCCGACATCGCGGCGATGGGCGGCCGACCACGCTGGATGACGCTGGCACTAACATTGTCCCGAAGCGACGAAGAATGGCTCGGCGAATTTGCCGGAGGCCTGTTCGAGGCAGCAACCGCGCACGATGTATCGCTGGTGGGCGGCGATACCACAAGCGGACAGCAGACCGTGATCAGTGTGCAACTCATCGGCGATGTCACAGCGGGAACGTACCTCACGCGTGCAGGTGCACGAGCCGGCGATCACCTGTTTGTGACCGGAACACCGGGCGATGCCGCCGGTGGACTCGCACTATTGCAGAATGGCCATGACGGCTCTGCGGATGCCCAATATCTCATACGACGCTTTTCGCGGCCGACCGCCCGCGTCGCGTTCGGTACAGCCATCGCCGGTTTCGCGAGCGCCGCAATCGATCTGTCCGATGGATTGTTCGGTGATACGCAAAAACTACTCACGGCGAGCGAGGCGGGCGCCGAGCTGGACCTCGATCAGCTGCCTTTGTCAGCGTCGCTGCAACGACATTTCGGTGACGAACGCGCCCTGCAGTTGGCGCTCGGTGGTGGCGATGACTACGAACTCTGTTTCACGGCGCAACGCCGTCATGAGGCGAGAATCCGGGCTATCGGCGAGAAATTGGGAGTGCGGGTGACCCGCATCGGTTCAGTGCACTCAGGATCGCAGCTGATCTGCCGTCGTGACGGCCAGGAAGTCGAGTTCGAGAGCGGTGGCTACAAGCACTTCTGAATTACGACGCGCCGTTCTTCGCAACCCGGTCGTGTTTGCGGCATTCGGCTTTGGCACCGGGCTATCGCCGTTCGCACCGGGCACGGTCGGTACCCTGCTAGGGGTGCTCGCCGCCTGGGCCGCCCTGCCGCTGGAGTGGCCATTGAGGCTGGCGATCGGCGTCGTGCTGGTGCTCGCCGGCATCTGGATTTGCGCCGAGGCCGCGCGGCGCGTCGGCGTGCACGATCATCCCGGAATCGTCTGGGACGAGATCGCCGCCATGTACCTGGTACTGCAGGCCCTGCCTCCCTCGCCGGGTCTGTGGGCCTTGGCATTCCTGCTTTTCAGGCTGTTCGACATACTCAAACCCTGGCCGATTCGGGACCTGGATCACAGACTGGGCGGAGGACTGGGAATTATGCTGGACGACCTCGCAGCCGCCCTTTACGCCGTGTTATTGCTTGCTTCAGGCAGGTGGCTTTTGTCCTGACAGAGCCGAGAACAATATGTCCAGCAACGTATCCGAACTCAAGCGACCGGCCGAGATGCCGCGCAAGATCGGCAAGTACGTCATCATCAACAAGATCGGCAAGGGCAGTACCGGGACAGTCTATTTATCGCACGACCCGTACTATCGCCGCGACGTTGCCATCAAGGTGTACAACATCGAGGAAGACGCCGACGCGGACCGCGCACGCGTCTCGCGCAAGATGTTCTTCAATGAAGCGCACATGGTCGGTATGCTGCAACATCCGAACATCATGCCGATCTACGATGCAGGCGAGGAAAACGGCAAGTATTACGTCGTAACCGAGCACATCCAGGGCGCACGCACGCTGGCGTCGTATTGCCGTCCGGACAACCTTCTGCGTGTCGATGACGTCGTCGAAATTATCTACAAATGCGCCAAGGCCTTGCATTATGCACACAGCCGCGGCGTCATCCACCGCGACATCAAGCCCAGCAATATCATGCTCACGGTCGACAACGATGTACGCATCATTGATTTCGGTATCGCGATTTGCACCAATTCCGATATCTCGAGAATCGAGGGCATCGCGGGCTCGCCCAGCTACATGTCACCCGAGCAGGTACAGTCCGAAGAGTTGACGTCGCGTTCGGATATCTACTCGATCGGTGCCGTGCTGTACGAACTGCTGACCGGATTCCGGCCGTTTCGCGCGGACAACCTGTCGAAGCTGCTGCACCAGATCGTCTATGCGACGCCGCCGCCCATACACACCTACCGGAACGACTTGCCGGAAGAGCTCGAAAACGTCGTGGCGATGTGCCTGCAGAAGGATCCGGAGAAGCGCTGCCCGAACGGCACCGCGATGGCCGCCGACCTGACACGCGTGCACAAGGCGCTGCGCACGAAGTATGACAGCCTCGACAACCAGGAACATTTTGACCTGCTGCGCACACTGACCTTTTTCCACGAGTTCTCGCACTCGGAGATCTGGGAAGTGCTGCGTGCCAGTGACTGGCACGAATACAAGGATGCCGAAGATATCGTCCGCGAAGGCGAAATGGATGACCGTTTTTACATTATCGTTGCCGGACAGGCAGACGTGGAAGCCAATGGCAAGAAGCTCGGCGTACTGTCGAACGGCGATTGTTTCGGTGAAACCAGTTACGTGCGCGGTGCCAAGCGTACGGCATCCATTCGTGCGAACGGCGATGTCACGATCCTGCGCGTCAGCTCGACGCTGATGGAGCAGGTATCGTCAGCCTGCCAGCTGCGCTTCAACAAGGTGTTCCTGCGCGCCCTCATTACCCGCTTGCAGGGCGACAGCACGCCGCCGCCGGAATAACAGGCAGCTGGCGCTCCTCACAACCTCGAAAGAACCCCCGTAGGAGCCCGCCCCGCGGGCGAATGCAGAAGCGCTGCAGGGTTTCCCATTCGCGCGCAGGCGCGCTCCAACGAGCCCCTGTAGGAGCCCGCCCCGCGGGCGAATGCGCTGCTTACTGCCCTTCGACGTCGAAATCCTCCAAAGCTTCATCCCCGCCGGCACTTTTCAACAGGATTTCGACGCGTTGCTCCGCGTCCTTCAACGCCGACTGGCAACTGCGGGTCAGCTTGATGCCTTCCTCGAATTTCTTCATGGCAGTATCGAGCGGCAGGTCGCCGCTCTCCAGCTCGTCGATGAGTGATTCAAGCTGTTCCAGAGATTTTTCGAGATTCAGCGGTTTTTTGCCGGTCATGTTGTATGTCTTCGCAGCCCATGCAAGTAAAAGTTCGCGGTACACGTTACGGGGAACGCGGATTACGCAACGCGGAACGCTACATTGGCCGCAACGAGCGGTCAACGCCGAAGGTGCCTCGTACCCGGGCACCGCCCCGGCGCTACGGCGCCGCCAACGCGCGACCGCCGGGCGCGTTGACATCGTGGGTCCCGCGGCTTACAGTGATCGTGGTATTAGACTTAGTCTAAATGAGATCGCACGATCGCATTTTCAGTTAGCTCAGGGGATCAGAAATGTCATTGAAAGGCAGCAAGACGGAAACCAACTTGAAAGAGGCATTTGCCGGTGAATCGCAGGCAAATCGCCGCTATTTGTACTTTGCAGCGAAAGCAGACGTCGAAGGTTACAACGACGTCGCGGCCGTATTCCGCTCAACGGCGGAAGGCGAGACCGGTCATGCGCACGGCCACCTTGAGTACCTCGAAGCCGTAGGTGATCCGGCCACCGGCTTGCCGATCGGCGCCACGTCAAACAATCTGAAGGCCGCAATCGCCGGCGAAACGCACGAATACACCGACATGTATCCGGGTATGGCCAAGGCTGCGCGCGACGAGAAATTTGACGAAATCGCGGACTGGTTCGAAACTTTGGCCAAGGCGGAGCGTTCGCACGCCAATCGTTTCCAGAAAGCACTCGATACGCTGAACGATTGATCGCACTGCCGCACGGCGGCCGGATCACCGGCTGCCGTGCCGGTCTTTACGCATGAGCAAAACACCCGACACTCCCGGGGGCAACCGCGAGGGCAGCCTCGATGCCCCGACCCGGCATCCCATTGCCTGGCAAGCCGACGACTACTGCAACGAACCCTCGCTCATCAAGGAAATGGAGCGCGTGTTCGACATCTGCCATGGCTGTCGTCGCTGCTTCAATCTCTGTCACGCCTTTCCCACGCTGTTCGACGCGATCGACGAATCGGAGAGCATGGAGCTCGACAGCGTGCCCAAGGAAGTTTATTGGGACGTCGTCGATCATTGTTACCTCTGCGACATGTGCTACATGAGCAAATGTCCGTACGTGCCGCCGCATCCCTGGAACGTCGATTTTCCGCATCTCATGCTGCGCGCCAAGGCAACAAAATTCAAAAAAAGTGGCGCCAGCCGGCGTGACCGGATGCTGAGTTCAACCGACGCCGTCGGCCGTCTCGCCGGTATCCCGGTCATCGTGCAGGCAGTTAACGCGACCAATCGCAGCAAGACCGGCCGGCAGATCCTGGAGAAAACGCTGGGCGTGCACCGCGATGCGCCCGTGCCTGCGTACCATTCGAAGACCGCGCAAAAATCCTTGCGCAAGCACCGGCAGGAGAAAGGCGAAAAGGCGGAAGCGACAACGACGACGCGCGGTAAGGTCGTGTTATTCACCACCTGCTACGGCAACCGCAACCTGCCATCGCTGAACGAAGACCTGGTTGCTGTTTTCGAACACAACGGCATCCCGGTTGCGCTGGCAGAAAAAGAAGCCTGTTGCGGCATGCCGAAACTCGAGCTGGGCGACCTGGATGCGGTTGCACGCGCGAAAGAGGCGAATATTCCCGTTCTGGTCGAGTGGGTCGAGCGCGGCTGGGATATCGTAACGCCCATTCCGTCGTGCACGTTGATGTTCAAGCAGGAGCTGCCGCTGATGTTCCCGGACGACGAAGCCGTGGCACGCGTACGCGACGCCATGTTCGACCCGTTCGAATACCTGATGTTGCGCCACAAGGCCGGCAAGTTGCGCACCGACTTTCAGCAGTCACTCGGTAAAGTTGCCTACCAGGTGCCGTGTCACCTGCGCGTGCAGAATGTCGGTCAGAAAACACGCGAGATACTGATGCTCGCACCGGACACGGAAGTCGAAGCCATCGAACGCTGCTCCGGCCACGACGGTACCTACGCCGTGAAAA
>CAYVLL010000099.1:0-8105 GCA_964452235.1 uncultured Woeseiaceae bacterium | reverse complement strand
AGTGTCGTGTCGTTGTCGTGCGTGCCGGTATAGGCCACACCGAGTTCCTCGTGCCTGGCCGGCCCATGCGGATTGTCCGGGGTACCGTCGAAAGCGAATTGCAGGACGTGCATGCCCGGCAAACCGAAGTCACGCCGGAGCTGCTCCACCTGCGGCGTAATGATGCCCAGGTTTTCGGCGATCAATGGCAAATGACCGAGGTCCGACCGCAAGGCTGTCAACAGCTCCCGACCCGGCACCTCGCGCCACTGGCCTTCACGTGCGGTGCGTGCACCGTGAGGAATTTCCCAGGTTTCGACGAGGCCGCGAAAATGATCCCAGCGCAGCAGGTCGAAGCGCTGCAACTCATGCCGCACGCGTTCGCGCCACCAGACAAAGCCCCGCTCCTGTAGTGCCTGCCAGTCGAAAACGGGATTGCCCCAATGCTGGCCATCCTCGGCGAATGCATCCGGCGGCACGCCGGCGGTAAATGTCGGCACACCCTCTGCATCGATCTTGAACAGCTCGCGATGCGTCCACACATCGGCACTGTCCGTCACCGGGAACATTGGCAGGTCACCGTATAGCTGAATTCCCCGCTCGTTCGCGTAGCGTCGCAACCTCTGCCATGCGCCGGCAAACCGGTGCTGCTCGCGATACACGTCCGCGATCTCCCCGGCATAACGCTTTTGCAATCGCTGCAGCTCGGTACGCTGGCGATTGCGGGCGTCTTTGGGCCATTGCCACCACGGTGCGCCGTGACTCGCCTTCTTTAGCGTCGTGAACAATGCGAAATCCGGAAGCCAACCCTCGGCTTCGTCGATGAATGCGGTTGTTGTGCGTGGATTCGCGCCAAAGCATTCGTCATCCACCGGAAGCAACTGCGGATTGCCGGCGAATACAGACACCGGGCTGTAAGGCGATCGTCCCTGCCCGGTCGGGCCAAGCGGCAGGACTTGCCAAACGTGGCAGCGGGCCTGGCTCAGGAAGTTCACGAAGCGAAGCGCGTGGTTGCCGATGCGGCCGTCCGGCAACGAAGTCGGATGCAGAATTATCCCCGCGGCACGGGCATTGAGAACGCTGTCATCACCGACCGCGATCCTGTTCATCCGCCCGAGTTCACTGGCTGGCGCGACGCATCGTGCCACCCCGGTCCGCCGGCGGTTCGGGATTCGTGTCGATCGGGACGATCGGTTGCAGGTTCCCGGGCAGCGGTTCGCCGATCAATTCATAAAGCGCCTCGAGATGCTCGCGCAGCAGGCTGTCGAAGGCGATGCTGTCTTCCAGCCGGTTGTCACTCCCCAGCCACCAGAACCAGTCCGATCCTTCGCAAACGCCAAGCTGTTCGGCAATGGCTTCGCGCTGCACCGCATCGAACGGTTTGGACGCGAGCGCCCGATCGACACACTCCTTCGCCTCGACCAACAAGTCCCAGGCACGATTCTTCTGCGTATCACCGATCCACACTGCAAAATTTCCGTACACCCAGCTGCCGGCGACCAGCTGCGGCAGGATTTCGGTCGCGATGCCTTTGTCGAGCAACCTGGTATATGTCTCCAGTTCGATATGCGGATGTTGCGCGAGCTTCGAATAAAGATGTTGCAGGAAGTACCACCCATTGTAGGGATAGTGCTCCCAGGCGTTTTCGCCATCCATGATCATGGAAACGACAGGCGCTTGCGGGTCTTTCCAGTTGCGTCGCACCGCCTCGAGCCGCGCGATGAAATCATCCACCGCGTGCTCGGCAGCCCAGGTCGAGTACTGAAAGCCAATGCGGTCTGACAGTTCGTCATCGCGAAAAAAGCAGACGCAGCTTTGCTGGCCGGCGGTCATCCGCCATGCGCCAAAATGCGCCGTAGTCGCGGAACGCCCGACGGAGTTTCTCAATACGTTGGTACCGGTTGCCGTCCATTGAAAGCCATGGTCGGCGAGCAGCGGCAGCACCGCCTCGCTGACACCGCCTTCCGAGGGCCAGCAGCCACGGGGGCGAACACCGAAATGGCGCTCGAACACAGCGATCGCGCGGTCGAGGTGCCAGCGACAACGATCAAGACCGCCGGGATAGGGTCGGGTCGGCAGAGCGACGTCGGGTATTGCTTCGCGGGCGACGGCAGTGTCGATGAGCAAGGGCAGGATCGGATGGGCGTGCGGGGTCAGGGACAGTTCCACTGTGCCGCTTTGCGCCAGGCGGCTGTAACGCGGCAGGAGCTCGCGCAGTAAATCGCCGACCAGGATGAGCAACTGCCGCCCGTCGTCAGTACTGAATTCGCCCCTCTTCGCTTGCAGCTCGCGTATAAGTGGATGCGCGCGTCGCACGCTCTCGCCAGTCCATGCAAGGACGTACCACACCAGCAGGTCGTAGAACTCTGCATCACCCAATGGCTCACCCGTCGCTACGGCGGAGGTGGCCTTTTCGTGCAGGGCTGCGAACGGCGGGAAAGCCGCCACCATGTGGATTTTGTTGGCATGGCGGCACGCCTCGGTCAACGCCAGTTTCTTTTCCGTTGAAGCCGGCAGCCGGCCACCCAGCGCATCGAGCAACGGGTCGCCAATGGCCTGTCCATCGCGTTGCCAGCACGCAAGCCGCTCCGCGTAATCGCTGACCTGTTGCAGAAGTATGGTGGAAAAGTTGACGACAGCGCACGCGCCCGGCACGGACTCCAAATGCGCGGCCATGTCGGTGTAGTCCTTGACGCCATGCAACCAGGTCCAGGGCCGCAGATACTCCCCATCGCTCACGCGACGATACTGCGGCTGGTGCATGTGCCAGCACAATACGAGTTTGAGCGGTGATACGGTCATGTCCGGACGGCCTCGCGCCGCAAGCGAGACGATTGATGGCTGCGCACGGGACCTATTGCAACATATGTGGACACACCAGTACGACGCCGCCGTCGGTGCGTACGAATCGACGTGCATCTTCCGCGGCGTCCTCGCCTATAACGGTGCCGTCCGGAATGACGCAATCTTCATCGATGATCGCATTGCTGATGCGGCAATCGCCGCCGATGCTGGCGCGTGGCAGTACGACCGCGCGAAACAGGCGCGTCCCCTCGCGAACGCGCACGTTCGAGAACAGGATTGATTCCCGTACTTCCGCACCGGACACAATGCAACCGCCCGAGACCATGGAATTGAAAGCGACGCCACGTCGATTCGGGGCATCCAGTATGAACTTGGCGGGCGGGAGTTGTTCCTGGTAGGTCCAGATAGGCCATTGATCGTCGTAAAGATTCAGCTCCGGACGCACCTGGACAAGCTCGAGGTTGGCATTGAAAAAGCCGTCGACGGTGCCGACGTCGCGCCAGTAACTTTGCGCCTTGGTTTCAACGTTGTGGAAGGGATAGGCAAAAACGCGCTCGCCCGCCTCAATACTACCCGGGACGATGTTGCGTCCGAAATCGTGTGCGGAATCCGCATCATTGGCGTCATTGACCAGTTTGTCGCAGAGAAACTCGGTATCGAAAACATAAATGCCCATCGAGGCGAGGGCAATATCCGTTGTGCCCGGCATGGGCTCCGGGTTGGCGGGTTTCTCAACAAAGCGATTGATGCGGTTGTTTTCGTCGACGGACATGACACCGAAACCTGTTGCTTCCGCGACCGGCACTTCAATGACGCCGACCGTAATGTCCGCTTCCTTGCTGGCGTGGTAGGCGATCATGGGTCCGTAGTCCATCTTGTAAATGTGATCGCCGGCGAGAATCAGCACGTGCTCGGGATTGCTCTCGCGCACAATTGACAGGTTCTGGTAAACGGAATCGGCCGTGCCAAGGTACCACTGCTCGCCGAGCTGTTGCTGGGCAGGCACGATCTGGATGAATTCGCCAAACTCGCCGCGGAGATAACCCCAGCCGCGATTGATGTGCTGGATCAGCGAGTGCGCTTTGTACTGGGTCAATACGAAGATCTGGCGAATACCGGAGTTAACGCAGTTCGACAGCGGGAAATCGATGATGCGAAATTTGCCGCCGAACGGGGTGGCAGGTTTGGCGCGCTTGTTCGTCAGGTCGCCGAGCCGGGTGCCGCGACCACCCGCCATGATCACAGCCATGGTGCTGCGCGTCAGGCTGCTGACAAATCGACCGGATCGTCGCGGTTGCATGAGCTGCTCCTGTTGCCGTCAGCGCAGTTGCACCGCCGGTCTCCGCAAGCGTATTGCAGCAGTATGCTACATTCGCGGGTAAAGCATCCACCTGCCGCGAAGGCACCTGCGTTTAGCAGGGTGTTACAGAGCACCCGCCTAGAGGATTAACGTATCGTATCTCAGCGTCGATCGACAAGCCTTTCTGCAACAGACGCGGACGTGGTTCGGCTGATCGAAGCGCGCCACCATGATCCGTTTTCGGTGCTCGGTCGGCATGACGTTGGCGACCGGGTCGTAGTTCGCGCATTCCTCCCACACACGCGCCGCGCCTTCGTCGAAACGGATGCGCAACCGATGCAGCGCATCGACAATACCGATCTGTTCGAATTCTCGGCGGCCGGCACCCGGGTGCCGGATTACTATCGATTGCTGATTGAGGACGATTACGGCAACCGGCATTTTCGTTACGACCCGTACTCGTTCGGCCCGCTGGTCGCGGACAGCGATCTGCAGCGCTTCAACGCCGGAAGTCACACGGAGGCGCAGGAGTTTCTCGGAGCGAACCGGCGCGAGGTGCGGAATATCGAGGGTACGCTGTTCGCAGTATGGGCGCCGAATGCCGAACGTGCCAGTGTCGTCGGCGATTTCAATCGTTGGGACGGACGTTGCCACCCAATGCGCGTGCGCGGCGCAAGCGGTGTGTGGGAACTGTTTGTGCCCGATCTACTGCAGGGTTCCTACAAATTCGAGATTCGCAACCGTGAGACAGGCGACGTACATCTGAAATCCGATCCCTATGCCCGCAGGTCGGAGCAGCGACCGGCCAACGCCAGTCTGCTCACTGCGGGCAGCCGGTACGAATGGCGAGACCGGGAATGGCTCGCGCGTCGCGCCAACTTGCCCTGGCAACACGCCCCGATGAGCATATACGAAGCGCATCTTGGATCGTGGCGGCGTACAAAGGACAACCGCTTTCTCGACTACAACACGCTGGCGCAGCAGCTTTCGGACTATGCGCATGACCTGGCATTTACTCATGTCGAACTACTGCCCGTCAGCGAACATCCGCTGGATGAGTCCTGGGGCTATCAGACGACGGGCTATTTTGCGCCGACCAGTCGCTTTGGCACACCGGACGAGTTTCGTTCGTTTGTCGATTGTTGCCACGAGAAGAACCTCGGCGTCATTCTCGACTGGGTGCCTGCGCATTTTCCGCGTGATGCCCACGGGCTGGCGCGGTTCGACGGCACAAGCCTGTATGAGTACCACGACCACTGGAAAGCCGAGCATCGTGACTGGGGCACGCTCGTCTTCAATTACGAGCGCAATGAAGTCCGGAGCTTCCTGATTTCGAACGCACTGTACTGGCTACGCGAATTCCATATCGACGGCTTGCGCGTGGATGCAGTGGCCTCGATGCTTTACCTGGACTTTTCGCGGCAGGCGGATCACTGGGTGCCGAATCGCTTCGGCGGCAACCAGAATCTCGAAGCTGTCGATTTCATTTGCGAGTTGAACACGGTGCTCAAGCGCGAATGTCCGGACTGCCTGATGATTGCGGAGGAATCAACCGACTGGCAGGGCGTTACGCACGCCACCAGCGCCGGCGGGCTGGGGTTCGACCTCAAATGGAACATGGGCTGGATGCACGATTCACTCAACTATTTCGCCAAGGATCCGTTGCATCGCAAACATCACCAGGACTGGCTGACCTTCAGTCCCACCTACGCGTTCAACGAAAATTTTGTACTGCCGCTGTCCCATGACGAAGTCGTGCATTTGAAGCATTCCCTTTATGGCAAGATGCCCGGCGATGACTGGCAGCGATTGGCTAACCTGAGGCTGTTGTATGCCTGGCAATGGTCATTTCCGGGGAAAAAGCTTCTGTTCATGGGCGGCGAATTTGCCCAGACCGGGGAATGGCAGGAAGGTGAGAGCTTGCCATGGTGGCGGCTTGATTTGCCGGAAGCGGCAGGGATTCAGCACCTGATCCGCGATCTCAACGAACTGCAACAGCGCTGGACTGCGCTGGCGTATTGGGATTGCGATTCGCGCGGCTTCGAATGGCTGGATGGTAACAACCGCGACCAGTCGATCCTCGCGTTTCTGCGCGTTGCGCCGCAGGACTCGGTTATCGTCATCCTGAATTTCACGCCGGTTACACGCCCCGACTACCGGGTTGGCGTGCCGGTACCCGGCAACTACACAGAAATCCTGAATTCGGACCTCGAGCGATACGGCGGCAGCAACGTATCGAACCCGCAAACCATCCCGAGCGAAGCCATCCCCTGGCACGGCCGCGAGCACAGTGTCGTGGTGACCCTGCCACCACTGGCCGGCATCCTCCTGCGCGCCCGCTAAATAGGGACAGTGACCTAATAAACAAAAATAAAGAGTGAGGACAAAATTAGGGACAGTGACCCTGGACTCACTCTAGGGTCACTGTCCCTAATTTTTCCCTAATTTTTGGGGCGGGTGTGCCAGATCTTCTGGTCGTAGTCGCTGATGGCGCGGTCGGACGAGAACCAGCCTACGCCAGCGGTATTGTGGATCGCCGAACGCCACCATCGCTCTTTGTCCCGGAAGGCGGTGACCGCGTCGGACTGGACGGCGACATACGACTCGAAGTCAACCGTATTGAGAAAGTAATCGTGCTCGTATAGTCCGCGTAACAACGGCGCGAAGCGGTCCTGCTGATCCGGTGAGAACTGTCCCTCTCCAATGGCCTGGAGTACGTCGCGAAGCATCTCGTTACCCTCGATAACTGCGCGCGGATCGTAACCGTCACGACGCCGATCAGCGACCTCCTCAGCCGTAAGGCCGAAGATAAACAGGTGATCACCGCCGACGCGCTCGCAAATTTCGACGGTCGCGCCGTCTTGCGTACCTATCGTCAACGCACCGTTCAGGGCCAGCTTCATGTTTCCCGTACCCGATGCTTCCATGCCGGCTGTCGAGATCTGCTCTGACAAATCGGCACCTGGAACAATCACTTCGGCTCGGGATACGTTGTAATCGGACATGTACACGACCTTCAGGCTGTCGCCGACATCAGGGTCGTTATTGACGATGTTGGCAATGTCATTTATGAGTTTAATAATGAGTTTCGCAACCGCGTAGCTTGGCGCCGCTTTGCCGCTGAAAATCTTCACCACAGGAAGCCAATCGGCATGCGGGTCGCGACGAATCGCTTGATAACGCGCAACAGTATGCAAGGCATTCATCAATTGCCGCTTGTACTCGTGGATACGCTTTATATGCACGTCGAACATTGCGTCCGGGTTGATCGTCAATCCGCATCGCTTCTTGATGTCCTCAGCAAGCCGTAACTTGTTCTGCCGTTTCGCCTGAGCAAAGCGCTGCCGGAAGGCACTGTCGTCCGCGTAAGCGCGCAGCGCTTCCAGTTTCTCAAGATCGTCGATCCAGGAGTCGCCGATGGTTTCCTTCAACAGCGCGCGCAGCGGCAGATTGCAGTTATGCAGCCAGCGTCGCGGCGTGATGCCATTGGTAACATTGACGATACGATCAGGAAACAGATTGTGCAGGCCGTTGAACACCGTTTTCTTCATTAATTCCGTGTGCAGGGCCGATACGCCATTGACGGCATGACTACCGATGAATGCCAGGTTGCCCATGCGAACGGAACCGCCATTGTGATGATCAATGGCAGTCAGCTGCTCCGTGTCAGACCGGGGCGTTTCACTACCGATCGAAGAAATAAATTGCTGGTCTACATACTCGATCAATTGCAAATGCCGCGGCAGCGTACGTGCGAAAAGTGGCATCGGCCATCGTTCGAGCGCTTCAGGCAACAACGTATGGTTGGTGTAGCTGAGGCACTGCCGCGTGATTTCAAAGGCCTCGGCGAGTGGCAAGGAATGTTCATCGACCAACAATCGCAACAGCTCCGGAACCGCAATCGCAGGATGCGTATCGTTTAACTGTATGGCGACGCATTGTGGCAGTTTTCGCAGATCTTCATGGTCGAGCAGGAAGCGGCGCAGCAGGTCCTGCAGTGACGCCGATGTAAAGAAGTACT
>CAYVLL010000098.1:0-8135 GCA_964452235.1 uncultured Woeseiaceae bacterium | reverse complement strand
CCCGGGAATTCGTTCGTTCGGGTTGAAAGATATCGCGTGGACTGGGGATACGAGGATGTGGGCTGAAATCGGATTTGCGGCCAATCGCTACCGGATCGGCAACGATGTCGCCGATAGCGATACTCTCGTCGACGATACGATTGACGAACGATGTATTGGCGCCGTTTTCGAGCAAGCGACGCACGAGGTACGGCAACAGGTCCTCGTGACTGCCAACCGGCGCGTAAACGCGGCATGGCCGGTTATGCGTCTCCGGGTCAATGACAGTACTGTAGAGAGCTTCACCCATGCCATGCAGACGCTGGAATTCGTAATCATCCCGACCGTCGGCAAACTCCAGAATGCACGCCAGCGTGTGCGCATTGTGAGTGGCGAACTGCGCATAGAACAGGGGCCCTGCCGCCAGTAGCTGCCGCGCGCAGGCGAGATAGGATATATCGGTATGCGCTTTGCGCGTGAATACCGGGTAGCTGTCGAGACCCTGCTCCTGCCCACGCTTGATCTCGGTATCCCAGTAAGCGCCCTTGACGAGCCGTACCGGGATCCGTCGACCGACATCCGCCGCAAGGCCACTCAGGAACCGGATAACGTCCGGCGCACGTCGCTGGTAGGCCTGCACCGCGAGTCCCAGTCCCTCGTAGCCGGACAAACGCGGATCCCGGTAGACGGCCCGAAAGACCTTGAGCGACAGCTCCAGCCGATCGCTTTCCTCGGCATCGACCGTCAGGGCGATTCCGGCATTGCGCGCACGCAGTACCAGGTCCGTGACGCGTGGCACGAGTTCGTGTACGACCCGTGTCGTTTGCGTATACGTGTAACGCGGATGCAACGCCGACAACTTGACGGAAATTCCGGGAACCTCGAACACCGGCCGTTCGTCGGCAACGGAGGCGCCAATTCGCTCGATTGCCGCGGCGTAGGACTCGAAATAGCGCGCGGCGTCATTCCGGGTGAGCGCGGCCTCTCCCAACATGTCGAACGAGTAACGATATCGGCCAGCTTTCTTCCTACCTGAACGTTCGATCGCCTCCTCGATCGTCCTGCCCATGACGAACTGGTGGCCCATAATGCGCATGGCTTGCCGCATCGCGGCACGCACCACGGGCTCGCCGGCCCGGCTGGCAATTTTCTTGAGAATCCGCCCGGGATTTCGCTTGATTTCCGCATCTACTTTCAGGAGCCTGCCGGTCAACATGAGGCCCCAGGTCGATGCATTGACGAACAGTGAGTCGCTTGCGCCAATATGCTCCTGCCAGTTCGCCGCGGAAATCTTGTCAGCGATCAGTTCGTCGGCGGTATCGGCATCCGGGATGCGCAACAGGGCTTCCGCGATGCACATCAGCAACACGCCCTCTTCCGACGACAGGTCGTACTGCTGCAGGAAAGCATCTATGCCACTGTCAGGCTCATCCTGGTTACGCACTGCCTGTACGAAAGCTTCAGCCTGCTTGCGAATCCTCTCATTCAGTGCATCGTCTATGTTCGCGATGTCAGCCAGTTGACGGACTAACGACTGCTCATCGGCGAGGTAGCAGCGGCTGACGGAAACCGGAAGTTCCGATTGTTTGTCTGTCTGTTCGGCTGGCATGAGGGAAGGCAATTATAGAACTATTCGCTCCGGTTTCGCTTTCGCAGCAAGCGCCGCGTGTGTTTGTCCGGCCGACCCTCTGTGCGCGGCATCATGAGTCGGTCGTGGCGCAAGCGCTGCCGTGCGGCTTCGCGTGCCTGCACTGCGGCGGGTTCCTCGACATAACAGGCTCGCGCTTCGCTGGCCGGGCCGCGGCGCTCAGGCAGCGCCGTAACCTGCACGACGAAGCGCTCTTGCAGCCTGACAATATCGAGCCGGTCGCCGATGCGAATTCTGTGTCCGCTCCTGGCACGTTCACCGTTGACCTTGACGTGGCCGCCTGCGACGCCTTGTGCAGCAAGTGCGCGGGATTTGAAAAATCGCGAATGCCACAGCCATCGATCGAGCCTTTGGCGGTCGGTACTGTCCATTGCACAAAAACCTGTGGTGAAGTTCCGGAGCAAGCTGGCACGGGTTGTTTCCGTGCTCGGCGGCTTGCGCCGCCTGTTATACTCTGCGACCTTTTGGCGAGGAGAACAATCCCGTGTCCCGAAACTTTCTGGACCGGCTTGCGGCGCAGACTGAGGCTCTGAAAGGTGACGGGCTGTTCAAGCAGGAGCGGCTCATTGCCGGGCCTCAACAGGCCGCTATTCGCGTACGGTCGAACGGCGTCACTCGAGAAGTCATCAACCTGTGTGCCAATAACTACCTGGGACTTGCCAATGACCCGGCAATCCTGCAGGCGGCTCACAAGGCACTGGACGACTTCGGCTACGGTATGGCCTCGGTTCGCTTCATTTGCGGTACCCAGACGATTCACAAGGAACTGGAAGAGCACATCAGCCGCTTCCTCGAAACCGATGACACGATATTGTACCCGTCTTGTTTCGATGCCAACGGCGGCCTTTTCGAAACCTTGCTCGATGAGAACGACGCCGTCATCAGTGATGCCTTGAATCATGCCAGCATCATCGACGGCATTCGACTCTCCAAAGCACAGCGCTTTCGCTATCGCAACAACGACATGGACGATCTGGAAATGCAACTGCGGAAAGCATCCAATTGCCGGACGCGCCTGATTGTCACCGACGGTGTTTTTTCCATGGACGGGACGATCGCGAATCTTGCCGATATCTGCGGACTGGCTGAACGCTATGAGGCGCTTACGATGATCGACGACTGCCATGCGACCGGGTTTCTTGGTGACAATGGCCGCGGCACTGTTGAATTCCAGCAGGTTATGGGACGGATCGATATCATCACCAGCACGCTGGGAAAAGCGCTTGGCGGAGCTTCCGGGGGATTTACCAGCGGTCGCAGAGAGATCGTCGCATGGCTGCGGCAACGATCGCGCCCGTATTTGTTCTCCAATTCCGTCGCGCCGGTGATTGTCGCTACTTCCATCGCTGTTCTCGACCTGCTGCAGTCCAGCCCGGCGCGGCGGGAAAAGCTGCATGAAAATGCCGCCTGGTTTCGTTCACAACTCGAAGGACTTGGCTTCGAGTTGCGGCCCGGCCGGCATCCCATCATTCCGGTCATGCTGGGCGATGCCAAACTGGCAACTTCGATGGCCGATCGGCTGCTCGAACACGGAATTTATGTCATTGGTTTTTCCTATCCTGTCGTACCGCAAGGCCAGGCGCGCATCCGCACGCAAATGTCAGCCGGACTGACGCGTGAACACCTGCAACGAGCGGTTACGGCGTTTGCCGAAGTTGGCGGCGAACTCGGCGTCATCAATTAAGGAGCAGCTTGCGTGATGCGAGCCCTGGTAAAAGCGAAGGCGGAACGCGGCTTGTGGCTGCAGGAAATTGACAAGCCTGTGCCCGGCCACAACGACGTCGTCATCAAGGTCGGCCGTACTGCCATTTGCGGCACAGACATTCATATTTATCAATGGGACGACTGGGCACGCCGCACCATTCCAGTCCCGCTCGCCGTCGGGCACGAGTTCTCAGGTGTGATTGCGGAGACTGGCAGTGAGGTCAAGGGACTCGAAGTGGGCGACCGCGTCTCCGCGGAAGGTCATATTACCTGCGGCGTATGCCGCAATTGCCGGGCCGGGCGACGCCACCTGTGCCGGAATGCGGCCGGCATCGGCGTCAGTCGTCCCGGCGCATTCGCTGAATATATCGCGGTACCTGCATTCAACGTGTTTCGTCTGCCGGACTCAATTTCTGACGAAATGGCCTCGATACTCGATCCGCTCGGCAACGCAACGCACACGGCATTGTCGTTTGACCTGGTTGGCGAGGATGTACTCATTACCGGTGCCGGTCCGATCGGACTCATGGCCATCGCCGTGGCGCGGTATGCGGGTGCTCGCCATATCGTCGTCACTGACATCAACGAATATCGCCTGTCCCTGGCGCGAAAAATGGGTGCCTCGGTGGCGCTCAACGTAAAAAGCGCATCACTTGACGACACCATGCGGGAACTCGGCATGGAAGAAGGCTTCGATGTCGGCCTGGAAATGTCGGGAAACCCGTCCGCCTTTCGTGACTTGCTGCGAACGATGCACCATGGGGGCAAGGTCGCATTGCTTGGTATCCTGCCCGGCGATACCGCGATCGATTGGACCGAGGTTATCTTTAAGGGGCTAATTTTAAAGGGAATTTACGGCCGCGAAATGTTCGAGACCTGGTACAAGATGTCCAGCATGCTGCAAAGCGGGCTGAATATCGCGCCCATCATCACACACCGCTTTTTTGTCGACGACTTTCGCGAAGCATTCGAACTGATGGAGTCCGGCCAGTCCGGCAAGGTGCTGCTGAGCTGGGACGACTAGTCCACCGCACAAAAGCAATGCGAGTAAATTCCCTTCGGATCGTTGAATCGTGCCAACGGCGACAGGGTTTGGGCTATTCCGGTGGCAAGGCGCTCGATTGACGATGGCCTCTTGCGAAACTGCGTGAAATCGAGCCCGATCCGCCGCGTACTGCCCAGGAACTGCAATACCAGCTGCTCGGTGGGCGACAATTTCTTGTCAAAATACTTCAGTCCAAAGTCACCTTCTCCCAGGTTGGCCAATTCCGCAGCTGCCTCAATCGCGACATCCAGATCGCCGAGTTCGTCGACGAGTCCGTTGGCGAGGGCGTCAACGCCCGTCCAGACCTGGCCCTGTGCGATGCTGTCAACTTCCACTTCCGGCATGTTCCGATAGCGTGCTACCTCGCTGACAAAACCACGATAACTCTCCTCAGTGATAGCCTGCACCAGGTCTTTGGCGTCTTCTGACATGGCACGATCGATGCGCAATTGCCCGGCCCATTCGGTCGAGCCGATGCCATCCGTTGAAATACCCAGCGCATCGAGTGATCTCTGGAAGGTCGGGAACATGCCGTAAACGCCGATTGATCCGGTTATGGTTGCCGGACTGGCAACAATCCGGTCTGCCGCCATGGAGATCCAGTAACCGCCCGAGGCGGCGACACCGCTCATCGATGCGACGACGGGCTTACCCGCGTCCTGCAACGCGACAACCTCGTTGGCAATCACGGCCGAGGCAAAGGTGCTGCCACCGGGACTGTCGACCCGCAAAACGACGGCATCGACCGACTCATCATGGCGTGCTTCGCGTAACAGTCTGGCCGTCGAATCGCCACCGATCGTGCCCGGAGGTTGCGTGCCGTCGATGATTTCGCCAGCCGCGACTATCACGGCGATGTTTCTGCGCTTCGCGGGATCGCCACGCATCAAGCGCATCTGGGACAGGTAATCGGCGAGCTCCGCCGACCGGAAGCCCTGTTCGCTGTCCGGATCCTCGCCGGCGAACCCGGCCACGCGTTCGCCAAGCTGTTCACGAGTCAACAAATCGTCGACCAGGCCAAGATCGAGCGCAAGGTCGGCCATATTGCCTCCTGCTACCCGCAGGTAGGCCGTAAGGTTCGCGACCATTTTGTCAATCGTGCCACGCTCGAGCGCCCGCGCCTTCTCCACATCAACGAGATAGAGCGTCCACAACTGATCGAGCAGCCGCGCCAACGACTCGCGATCCTCATCCGACATGTCGTTGCGGGTGTACGGCTCGACAGCTGACTTGTGCGTACCGACCTTGAACACGTTCCAGTCGATTTTCAGTTTGTCGATCGCATCCTTGAAATAGTTCTGGTAGACGCCGAAACCGCGCAGCAACAGCAGGCCATCGGGGTGCATGTAGACCTCATCCGCCCGCGACGCGAGATAGTAGGATCCCTGTCCGTAAAAATCTGCGGTTGCAATGACGGGCTTGCCACTTGCCCTGAAATCATCGATCGCCGCACCGACCCGTTGCAGCTTGCTGAGCGCAGCGCCACCGAGCCCGTCGAGTTGCAGCAAAACGACCTTGATTCGCTGGTCCTCCTTTGCAAACGCCAGACCATCAACGATATCCTGGACGCGCGTTTCCGGTCGCGCATCACCGAGCAACTCGGCCATCGCCCGTTCAAACGGGTCGCCCTGCAGCTGCTCTACAAGATTGCCAGCCGGCCGAATGACAAGCGCTGCCTGTAACGGGAGTTTGGGTGCCGAGGCGGACATTGCTGCGATGACGATCGAGAAAACAAACAGCAACAGCAGCAAGTGGAGTACCTTGCGCACACCGTCCGCGCCCGTCCAGACGCCGCGAAAAATTCTGCCTGTGGTTTGACGCACACTCATCGAAGTCTCCTGCGCACATGCGGCGCCCGGTTTGACAACACATTCCTGAACTTCATTGCCAGTCTTCCTTGGCCAATCTTTGCAATTCGCATTGCCTTATACAAGCGTGTACCGGTCAGTTTGCCAGTAACCAGAGCGACAACTGCGGCCAGAAAGTGATGATGACAACCGAGGCTGCCAGGATCAGCAGGAATGGCAGGGTCGCTCGATAAACTTCCATGATCGGCGTATTGAAACGGTAACTGGCGATGAAAAGGTTCAGTCCGACCGGGGGCGTCAGGTAGCCAAGCTGCATAGCCGCAAGAAACACGATGCCGAGATGTACTTCATCGACGCCGTACTGAGCCGCAATTGGCAATACGAGTGGCACAACCAGGACGATCGCTGAAAAAATGTCGAGTAAGGCCCCGAGGATTAGCAAGAAGATGAGAAGCAATATTAAGAAGGTTGCCTGGCTCGTTACCAGGTCGGAGATGATAGCGAGCAGTCGCTGCGGTATATCCGCGTCGATCATGTAGTTGGTCGACGCAAGCGATGCGCCGAGAATGATAAGTATGCCGCCGACCAGCAGCATCGACTCACGCATTATGCGCGGCAGTTCCCGCAATGTGATCTCCCTGAGGATCGCGACCTCCACCAGCAGCACATACGCGGCGGTAACTGCGGCAGCTTCCGAGACCGCAAAGAATCCGGAATAAATACCACCCAGCACGACGAATGGCAGCGGCAATTCCCAGGCGGATTCGCGCAGGGCGGCGCCTACTTCGCGCGTTGAAAAATCAGCCAAAGGCTTGCGATTGGCACGATTGACCCAAAGACTCCAGCCGGCCAACATGACCAGCATCAGCATGCCCGGCAGGATGCCGGCACGAAAAAGATGGTCAATGGGTACTTCGGCGATTACGCCATACAGGATGAGAGGCAGTGACGGTGCGAAAAGGAGTCCAAGGCTGCCGGAGGTCGTCACCAGGCCGAGATTGAAACGCGCCGGATAGCCATCGTGTTGCAGGGCCGGGTAAAGGATCGCGCCGAGCGCAATAATCGTGACTCCGGATGCGCCGGTAAACGCCGTGAAAAAAGCGCAGGCCGCGAGCGCCACCAGGGCCAGTCCACCCGGCATCCAGCCGAGTAACGCACCCGTCAGTCGCACCAGCCGCTTCGGTGCCTGGCTGGCACTGAGCAGGTAGCCGGCGAATGTGAACAACGGAATTGCCGACAAAAAGGGCATGTCCGCAAGACCCAGCATTTCGATGCTGATCGCCATCAGGTCGATACCTTCCCGCTGGTAGCCGAGCATCGCGCTGGCCGCAATGACCGTGAATAGCGGAGCACCGAATACCGCCAACAGCACCAGCAATGCACCGAAGACGATCATTGCGGCACGTGCGTTCCTTGCCGGTCGCGTAGCAGAGCAGCCAGGTTGCGCAGGCAATCGACCGCAAAATGATAGCTCATCAGGACGAACGCAACAGGCAGTACACCCTGCACCATCCATGCCGGTGTATCCAGCAGCACCGTGTCGTTGAATTCGAGCGTAAGTCCGATGTATCGCCAGGAGTGCCAGGCAATAATGGCGCAGATCAGCGATGCGAAGGCGCTGACTATTACTCCCGGCAGCCGTGCTATCCGTGGTGGCAGAAAATGCGAAAGAATATCAATGCGTAAATGGCGTTGATTGCGGCTTGCCGCAACGGAGGCAATGAGTGCTATCCAGAGCACCATAACCTTGAGAAGTTCGTCGGCCCAGATCAGTCCCGTCTGAAAAAACATCCGCATCACGATCTGTCCCACCGCCAGTATCACCATGGCGCCGAGGAGAATTACCAGTAATGCATTTTCCAGGGCGGTGCCGAATCGTTCGAGGCGACCCGGTCGGGCGCGACCCGGTCGGGCGCGACCCGGAGGATCGGTGAGTTCCCCAGCCGTCGAT
>CAYVLL010000097.1:0-8429 GCA_964452235.1 uncultured Woeseiaceae bacterium | reverse complement strand
TACGACGGAGTAGGGTACCATCCGGCTCTTGCAGGAATTGAGTTTCGAGACAACCTGGCGGAGCGTATGTGTGGACAGATATCTCGATGCTGCGATTGAGGAAGCGAGAAAGGGGCTTGCCGAAGGTGGCATCCCGATTGGATCCGTTCTGGTCATCGATGATCGTATCGTTGGCCGTGGTCACAACAGGCGCGTACAGAACGGCAGTGCTGTATTGCACGCAGAGATGGACTGCCTTGAAAATGCTGGCCGTCTCGCTGCTGCCGACTACCAACGCTCAGTCTTGTATTCAACTCTGTCGCCGTGCGATATGTGCAGTGGGGCTGTGCTGTTGTATAAAATTCCACAGGTCGTGATCGGTGAGAATCGGACCTTCAAGGGACCGGAGGATTACCTGCGCTCACGCGGCGTGAAAATGACGAACGCGGACAATTCTGATTGCATACGCTTGATGCAGGATTTTATGCGCGACAATCCTCATTTGTGGAATGAAGATATTGGCGAGCAATCGACATGATTACGGCGTATGACGCACTTGAGCGGCTCCGGGAAGGCAATCAGCGGTTCGTCGAGGGACTGCGGAACGGTTGCATGCAAGGCAATCGTGCACATCGCCTTGAACTTAAACAGCTACAGGAACCGTTCGCCATCATACTCGGCTGCTCGGATGCACGAGTACCGGCAGAGCTAGTGTTCGACCAGGGCCTTGGCGATCTCTTTGTGATACGGGTTGCCGGCAATATCGTTGCTCCCTCACAGATCGGCAGCATCGAATTTGCAGCAGCACAATTCGGTACTCGCCTGGTTGTTGTGCTGGGCCATTCCCAATGCGGGGCGATTCTCGCGACCCTGGACCAGTTACGTAAGCCAGTCGAAAACCAATCTCGCAACCTGCGTTCCATTGTCGACCGCGTGCGTCCCTCGGTAGAGGCGCTGCTGAGCTCCGATTTGCAACTCGACCAGGAGGCGCTGGTTCGGCATGCCGTTCGCGCCAACGTGATGGTGTCGGTCAGCCACCTGCGTCATGGCTCGGAAATCCTGGAACAGCTGATCGATCGCGAGGGCCTGCTGGTGGTCGGTGCCGAGTACTCGCTGGAAACGGGCGAAGTGGCATTTTTCGAAGGCACCGGTCGCTGACGCTTCGATCGCGACAAGCTGCCTTGCGGCATGAAAGCCGCCAGCGCTGAAGTAACCACTTTATAACCTCTCTGTAACCGTTGTTGTTACCCCATGCCGTTAGCATCGACCAATGCCTGAACTGCCCAGCCCGCATGCCTTAGCGGCAATTGTCCTCGCCCTCTTCGCGATCTTTCTCTATACGCGCGAGCGGCTGCCGCTCGAGTCCTCGAGCTTTTTCATCCTGTGCGTCATTCTGCTCTGGTTCGAATCCTACCCCATCGACTATGGGGGAGAGCGCGTGCGTGCCGGAGATATTCTCTCCGGATTCGGCAACGAAGCGCTGATTGCTGTTGTCTCGCTCATGATCCTGGCTCGCAGCCTTGAAGTTACCAATGCACTGCAACCTGTCGGGCAAATGCTTGCGGGGCTTTGGCGTCTGCGTCCCAGGTTCGCTTTTCTGGTAACGATGCTGACGGCTGCGGTATTGAGCATGTTTCTCAACAACACGCCGGTTGTTGCCGCCATCATGCCGTTGCTGGTTGCAGTATCGCTGCAAGCGAAGATCTCAACATCGGGCATTCTCATGCCGATCGGTTTCGCAACGATCATCGGCGGCATGTCGACGACGATCGGAACCTCGACCAACCTGCTAGTGGTGTCTGTCGCCGCCGACCTTGGCATGCGGGAGATGCAGATGTTCGACTTTGCACTGCCGGTCCTGATCGTGGGCTGCTTCGGCATGCTTTATCTCTGGCTCATCGCTCCGCTTTTACTTCCGGAGCGCAAACCACCACTGACCGATATCGCGCCTCGAATCTTCGACTCGCGATTGCGAATCAACCCGGGCGGAGTGGGCGAAGGTAAATCTCTCGCAGAGTTATTGGCCCTCACCAAAGGTCGGATGCGAGTCAACCAGATTTCAAGAGGCCAGTTGTCACTTGCCCGACTCCCTTCGATCGCCTTGAAGGCGGGAGACTACCTGCATGTGAGCGATACGCTCGAAAACCTGAAGGACTTCGAGCGCATGTTCGATGCGACGCTGCTGACAGTTGATACCGAAGACCAGGTCAATGCAGACCATCCACTGGCCAGCGACCAGCATATCGCTGAAGTCGTAGTCACGGAGGGTTCGGTGCTGGAGCAGCGTACGCTCGAATCGAGTCGGCTGTTGTCATCTTACGGACTGACTTTGGTCGCGCTACACCGCCAGGGTCGCGGAGCGGGCAACGCAACGCGTACCGTGACGGATACGAGGCTTAGAGCGGGTGACCTTATACTCGTACAGGGCTCGTCCAAGGGGCTTGACCGGCTCAAGCGCAGTGGCCAGGCCCTGGTACTGGACGGCAGCATCGACCTGCCGCGTCCCGCCAAGGCGTCCCTGGCACTGCTGATCATGGCCGGCGTGGTCGTGGTCGCCGGTACCGGGCTACTGCGCATTTCCCAGACAGCTGTCATCGGCGTGGCGCTTATGTTGCTCACCCGCTGTCTGACGTGGAACGATGTACGCGGCGCAATTGATCGCCGGATCATCATGGTCGTCGTCGCCAGTCTCGCCTTGGGACTCGCTTTGATGGCGACCGGCGCTGCTGAATACATCGCAGAGCTGTACGTTGCCGCCACTGACGGGCTGCCGGTTGCCGTGATCCTAAGTGGCCTGATCCTGATCATGGCACTGTTGACGGAAGTCGCCACGAACAATGCGATTGCCGTGCTTGGCACGCCGATCGCCATCAGTATTGCGCAGGTGTTGGGCGCGCCGCCGGAACCGTTCGTGCTGGCGGTGCTCTTTGGCGCGAACATGAGTTACCTGACACCGGTCGGCTACCAGACCAACCTGCTCGTGATGAGCGCCGGCGGCTACCAGTTCTCCGACTTTTTGCGGGCCGGTGTACCGTTGCAGCTGATCATGTGGATCGGCTTTTCGATTGTGCTGCCGATCATGTACGACCTTTAATCAGTCCTGCACTCAAACGTGTCGGAACCTCAAAATGAGAGTTGCTTTCTTGGCCATCCGCCCGCTGGCAGAGGGATGTTTCCCTTGGGGAAGGCACTCCATGCTCAGCCGCATCCATCGCGCATGAAAGGCCCTTGTCCTCTTCCGCTGCGGGGAACGAAGCGCCGAGAGATTTGGCGGCAAATGGTCCGAAATTTCCGCGCGATGCGCAAAATGGTCAGAAACTCCGAATGTGGAATGATACGGTGGTGACTGGCTGATCGAAATGACGGATAGTTTTCAAGAGGGATTTATGAGCAATAAGCACCTGTTTTTGTTTGTAGTTGCTGCAAGTATCGCTGCGCTAAATATTGCTCCAGCGAGTGCCGCGCCGCCGACGATGAAGATGACGACGCCGGTGCCCCCCGGGATCACGACGCCGGATACCGTGGAGACCTCCATCGGCACGCTCCAATCTTTTGACGGTGTCCCCACACGGGAAACCGCGCAGAAGGTCTTCGATCACCTCGACCTCGTCCGCGCGATCAACGCCTACCTGTCGGGCATCCAGGTCGCCTCCATGGAAGGGCTCAGGCTCGGCTATGCCGAGGTCGGTCCGCCGAACACCACGGTACAGGTCTACCAGAACCTGATGGATTCGAAGGCGCTCTGGCTGACGCCGAACACCACGTCGGTCTATTTCGCCATGTGGCTCGAGCTTGCCGACGAGCCGATGGTGATGGAGACGCCGCCCCGCGTCCTTGGTCTCGTCGACGACCATTGGTTCAAATACGTGACCGATTTCGGGCTTGCCGGCCCCGACAAGGGGCAGGGCGGGAAATTCCTCTTCGTCCCGCCCGGTTACGAGGGAAGGCTGCCGGACGGTGACGAGTATTTCGTCGTCCACACACCGACCTATGGCAACTGGGTGGCGTGGCGCGGTTTCCAGGTAGACGGCGATCCAGCGCCGGCCGTCGCGGCCACCAAAGAGCATTTCCGGGTTTATCCGCTCAGCCAGAAGGACACTCCGCCCGACATGAATTTTGTCGAGATGTCGGGTGTCTTCAACAGCACGATCCACCGGATGGACAGCCACATATTCAACGAGATCGACAACGTCGTCCAATCCGAGCCGCCGGAAGGTCAGGACCCCGAGATCCTCGGCCTTTTCGCCTCGATCGGCATCAGGAAGGGAGAGGAGTTCGCGCCGGATGAGCGCCTGCAGGCGATTCTCGAGGATGCCGCCAACATCGCCGCCGTCACGGTGCGTGGCCTGACGGCCTATCCACGCGATGACAGCTTCTACTATTTCCCCGGCGAGAGTTACTGGGTGTCGCCGTTCGTCGGCGGCAGCTACGAGTTTTTGAACGACGGCATACGCCTTCTCGACGCCCGAGCTTTCTTTCACTTCTACGCGACCGGCATCACGCCCGCGATGGCTGCCGCGCAGGTCGGAATCGGGTCGCAATACGGGGTGCTTTACCTCGACGAAGACGGTGAGCCGCTGGATGGATCGAAGACCTACTCGATCACGCTTCCACCAGACATTCCAGCGAAGGATTTCTGGTCGTTCACGCTCTACGACAACCAGACGCGCTCACAGCTTCAGACCGATCAGCGCCTGCCGGGCATCGACAATTCCAAGGGCGAAATCCCGAAGAATGAAAATGGTTCGACGACAATCTATTTCGGCCCAACGGCGCCAGAAGGCAAGGAAGCGAACTGGGTGCAGACTGTGCCGGAGAAGGGCTGGAACGTCATCCTGCGGCTCTACGGCCCGCTGGAGAGTTGGTTTGACAAGAGTTGGCGGCCAGGTGAAGCGGTGCTGGTGGAGTGAGAGCGTCGGCGGCCGGACGTGAAGTTCACCAGGATGGCGACAGTGGCGCTTTTCGCCATGCTGTTCGGCGTCAACTCGGCCGCATCTCAGGAGGTCTGTACCGGTGTCGTAGCCCTCGAGAATGCCCTGAAGCATATGCGAGCCATCGATCTCAATCGTCAGGCGGTTTGAGCCACCGATTTGGTTGGCATATTTTTGTAAGGAGAAACTCTATGAGAATCGCAAGATCGCTCGTGTTAGGTTCTGTTGCCGCGGCCGTTTGGGCTTTCGCTCCGATTGTCACGGTGGCACAAGCAGACATCCCGGATTCGGTCACAACGCCCGAACGGGTCGAGACCCGCATCGGCAAACTCGAGTTCGACGCTGGTCTTCCAACTGACGAGACTGCAGAGAAGGTCTTCGATAACCTCGATTTCACGTACGCCTTCCGCTCTTTCATGGACACCCTGCGCGGCGTCAGCATCCACGCACTCAAGCAAGGCATGGTGGACCTCGGTGTCAAGGAAAACGAAGTGCTGCTTTTTACGGAACTGATGGATTCGAATTCACTGTTCCTCACCGCCAACGCCGACACGGTTTACATGATGGGGTGGCTGGACCTCAGCAAGGGACCGGTCGTCATCGAAACGCCGCCGCGGCTCCTGGGCACGGCTCAGGACGCCTGGTTCCGCTGGATAATCGACATGGGCCTGCCAGGGCCCGACCGGGGCCTTGGCGGCAAATACCTGATTGTGCCTCCTGACTACGAAGGAACATTACCGGAAGGCGAGTTCAACGTGGCTCATTCCCGCACGAACACCGTCTTGTGGTTTGGCCGGTCATTCATCGAGAACGGCAGTGATCCAAAACCCGTTGTTGCGACGATTCGCGAGCGCACCAAGGTTTACCCCTACGAACCCGGCGGTCTCGGGACGCCCATCGCCGAATTCCTGGCCGGCAAGGCTATGCTCGGCAAGCTGGATGCACCGCCCGCAACCGTGTTTCACGAGGGAAGCGGCAAGGTACTGAACACCCTGCCACCAAACGATTGGGGCTTCTACGAGATGCTCAACGAAGTCGTGCAATCCGAACCCGCTACCGCGCTGGACGCGGAATTGATGGGACCCATCGCCGCCATCGGAATCAAGAAAGGCCAGCCGTTCAATCCCGATGCGCGCATGAAGAAAATCATGACCGAAGCCCTGGACCTGGCCAATGCCAGCAGCCGCACCTTGTTCTACAACATACGTCATGACGACTGGTATTACTATCCAGACTCCTCGTGGTTCAACTTCCTGTTCCAGACGGGCTATCAGTTCGAAACGCCGATTCCTGAAATCACCAGGGAGGGCGCCAAGCCATACCCTTCAACGGGCTACCGAACCATGGATGCCCGCACCAACTTTTTTTACGGTATTACGGGTATCACGCCCGCGATGGCCATGCGCCTGACGGGAATCGGATCGCAATACCTGTTGGCGGTGACGGACTCGGACAAGAAGTATTTCGCTGGTTCGAAAACCTACCGGGTGACGCTGCCCAAGGATGTCCCCCAGGCCAACTTCTGGTCCCTCACGCTCTATGATCCAATGACTCGTTCAATGCTGGCTACACCTCAGCGCTATCCCCGAGCCGGCAGCCAAAGCTATCCGTCTCCGGCGGCAAAGGCGAGTTCAGACGGTTCAACCACAGTGTACTTCGCACCGGAGAAACCGAGGGGCGTCGACCGTGGCAACTGGATCCAGACGGATTCCAATAAGGGTTTTTTCGTTATCCTCAGGCTGTATGGCCCACTTCAACCGTTCTTCGACAAGAGTTGGCGGATCGGTGAGATTGAAGAAGTGAAATAGCAATCTCAGCTTGTCAGCAGTGAAAGAGCCCGCGATTGCGGGCTCTTTTTCTTGGCGCCCCTGCGTTGCGTGTCGCTATACACGCAAGTCATGCAGTCGCGGAGGGATTCAATTTCGAATCGGGCTCCCGACACAAGTTCTCCGTACTGTGCCTATCGTTTTTTTTCCTAAGCAGCTTGTCGGAAATACTCATGATGCAATTCGCCACAGCGGCTGCGCCGCTGGATGCCGCCGCACTCCGGAGAATGGATGGCTCTTCCCTTCGGCGAGTCTTCGTTCTTCATCGGGATCGGCAAGAGCGGCTCAACATGCGCTGATGGACATGTTCAAACCGGCCTGACCGATGCCGAGATCCTTGAAATCATGCCGTTCTTCGTGAGCAATCCGGCGGATTCAGTGAGCGACACTGCGCATTGTATGGCCGGTATTTCCGCTTGCACTACTTTGCCAGCTAAACTGGGCGACGATCTCGAAGAAAAAAGGGAGACGGCATGAACAGGGTTACGGGCATCGGCGGTATTTTCATCAAGGGAAAAGATCCGGATCGCCTGCGCAATTGGTATCGACGGCATCTCGGCCTGGATATCCAGGACTGGGGTGGCCTCGCATTCCGATGGCACACTCCGGAGAGACCAAACCTCGATGGTTCTACGGTGTGGAGCATCATGCCATCGACATCGGATTACTTCGACCCAAGCACAGCACCGTTCATGGTCAACTACCGCGTCGATGATCTGCGTGCATTGCTTGCCGTCTTGCGCGAGGAGGGCTGTGACGTCGATGACAAGGTGGATGAGTCCGAGTTCGGCAAGTTCGGCTGGGTGATGGATCCGGAAGGCAACCGGGTGGAACTTTGGGAGCCGCCGTCAGGACCTTTGCCAGGTTAACTTGTGGAACAGCGAGGTCTGCTGGCTGTCGATTCCAGCAGCCCTCAGACGACCACTTCCAGCCAGAGGAGCCCTTTGATGGCGCCAGCCGAACCCAACGTGCGCGCGACCGTCGATGCGCTGTATCGCGACGAATCGCGCCGCGTGCTGGCGACGCTGATTCGCCTCCTTGGCGATTTTGACCTGGCCGAAGAGGCGTTGCACGATGCTTTTCGTGCTGCGGTCGAGCAGTGGCCGAAAGAGGGCATTCCGGGAAACCCGCGCGCTTGGCTGGTATCGGCCGGGCGCTTCAAGGCCATTGATAGCCTGCGTCGACGAGCCCGCTTCGATGCATCGCAAGCCGAGATTGCAGAGCGACTGCATGCTGAAGTTGAGGATCCGGCATTGCTTGCTGAAGAGGACCTGGAAGACGACCGCTTGCGCCTCATGTTTACCTGTTGCCATCCGGCTTTGCCCGCCGATGCACAGGTCGCGATGACCTTGCGTGAGGTATGCGGCCTGACAACAGAAGAGATTGCCCGCGCGTTTATTGTTGCGCCGTCCACGTTGGCGCAGCGCATTGTCCGTGCCAAAAACAAGATACGTATGGCGGGCATTCCGTACGAAGTGCCACCGCGAAGCGCATTGCCGGAGCGGCTGGACAGCGTGCTGCACGTTATCTACCTGGTGTTCAACGAAGGCTACGCAGCCTCCTCGGGGGAATCGCTGACGCGACATGACCTGTCATCCGAGGCTATCAGGCTGGGACGCCTGTTAGTCGAAATGTTGCCTGAAGCTGAGGCAATGGGACTGCTTGCTTTAATGCTGCTGCACGAATCGCGGCG
>CAYVLL010000096.1:0-8447 GCA_964452235.1 uncultured Woeseiaceae bacterium | reverse complement strand
AAGAAAGCGACCTGCGAATTCGCAGGGAACAGCAGTTCTTCCTCCAGCAGGAACAGGTCGCGGTTCAGCGCAAGGACTTCTTCCTTGAGGGACTGGACGTCCTCATCCAGACTGCGCAGCTTGCGTGGGGCCACTTCGTTGCTGCCCGTGGCGATTGCTGCCATTGCAGCGCTCTCCTCCGCGTTCGCCGGGGGAATAGCTGCGAGTGCCAGGCAGATAACGGCCGCCCATCCGATCGTTCGCAAATTCAACACCGTCCCTCTCCTGCCACTTACGTCCAACCCGGCCCGGCCTTGTGCTGCCAGGAACTATTCGCGCAATAGAGCCCGAATTTCCGTCAGATACTTCTCTTCGAATCCCGGCTGGTAGCCAAGGTGGACATGTCGAACCGTCCCGCTGCGATCCAGAAGCAGCGTCACTGGCATGGCCTCCACGGAATACAGTTTGCTGACCTCCTTCTTCTCGTCGAAGAGCACGGGAAAAGTCACACCCAATTCCCTGACCATTTGCATGGCACGGCGTGAGTCGTCGTCAATGTTGACGCCCAGCAAGTTGAACCCGACGCGCTGGTAGCGGTTGTAGAGGTCCTCGAGATGCGGCATTTCCTGCCGACATGGACCGCACCACGTTGCCCAGAAATTGATCATCACGACTTCGCCGCGGTATTCGCTGAGGCGCAGGTTATCGCCGGTGGCGCTCTTCAGCGCGAAATCCGGTGCCGCCTGCCCCGCGAGTCCCGATGACGCGATGCTGCCGCTGGAGATAAATCCGAACAGCGCGGCCAGCAAAACCAGTGTCAGTCGATTCATCCTTGTCATCCTTTCGTCTCTGCCCTGAGAACCGGCAGGTTGCCGGCGCACGGTTGCGCTGCCCGACATCACGCGGGGTTGCGCCAGGTTCAATGATCAGGACGGGATAGTGACAGCGGAAGCACGGTTGGGGCCGTGACGATCGTCACAAATGACGGCTTGTAGCCAACTGGCGACAATTGCGGAGACGCAGCCCCGCACGAACTCCGGCGTGCGCAGGGGTCGCGACGCGACTCAGTCGTTGTCGGTTCTGGCCGCTTCAGGCGGCTGCAGGCCATCCGAGTAGAACAGTCGGCCCTCGGCATCGATGACAATGCCTTCATAGTCGGGCAAAGTCGAGATAAGCCGCAGCCCCTGATCGACACCCATCACGAAAACGGACGTCGACAAGGCGTCGGTGATGACGGCATCCGGTCCGACTATTGTGACGCTCAGCACGCCGTTCGCCGACTCGCCTGTCGTCGGCTGGATGATGTGATGGTAGCGACGGCCGTCTTCATCGAAGAAACGCTCGTAGTCACCCGAAGTGGAAATAGCTTCGTTCTCCAGCGGAATCCGCATCGCGAGTTCGCCGTCAGCGCGAGGGTCACGCACGCCCACCAGCCACGGGTAACCTCGACGATCGCCAATGAGACGGGAATCGCCACCCGCCGTAACGATCGCATGCTGAATGCCGTGCTTGCGCAACACTGCTGCGCCACGTTCGACTGCGTAACCTTTGGCGATTCCGCCGAGGTTGATACGCACGCCCGGCTTCAGGAAGCGGATCGTGCGTTCGTCGGCATCAGCCTCGACAAGCCGGTAG
This sequence comes from uncultured Woeseiaceae bacterium, assembly GCA_964452235.1. GTDB lineage: Bacteria > Pseudomonadota > Gammaproteobacteria > Steroidobacterales > Woeseiaceae > IDS-8. The sequence goes on along the minus strand of CAYVLL010000096.1, from coordinate 6,833 downwards.
TCGATACTTGCGAGTTCGCGCTCGATCGTTGTCGCATCCGGCCGCAGTCGCTCACGGAAATCATAATGCTGTCCTACGCTGTCATAGGTAATGTCGAATGCGCCATGCGTCAGGAGCGAGATATCCAGCGAGCGACGGACCAGTTCGAACAGCTCTTTGCCCGCGGGCACCGGCCGTTCGGCCGCCTCGCGATTGATGCGGGAGATGCGGCTGTCCTCGATGTAAGTACTCATCTCCTGGTTGATGCGTTCGATCTCCGCAAACACAGCCTCCATTGCTTCGCTGCCCGCGTCCTGATTTTCGTGCCATAACTGGACACTGACCTCGGTGCCCATGATCGGCCGGGACTCGGCATGCCACTCGGCCATCGACGGCAACGACATGGCGCCGGCTGCCAGGACGACAACCGCCCGGCAGGCAATCGATCGCTGTCGGCGCCACATCCCCCGGAATCCTCCGGACAGGTTAGCCGTAGCTGGTCTTGCCGCCGACCTGCGGTTATGCTTGCCGCCACGCTGAAACACAGTGGAGGTGAGTTGTGACGTCATTTCTGATTTTCCTCGCGATAGTTGGCGCGCTCATCGTCTATGCCATCGCTCTCTATAATAAGCTTGTCAACCTGCGAAATCGCGTCAAAAACAGTTTTGCCCAGATTGACGTCCAGCTGACGCGACGCTATGACCTGATTCCCAATCTCGTCGAGGCCGTCAAGGGCTATATGAAACACGAGCGGGAAACGCTTGATGCGGTCATACGGGCACGAAACACCGCCGTTTCGACTCTCGATACGGCCAAGGCCGACCCCTCCAACGCAGACTCGATCAAGAAACTCGGCGCCGCCGAGGGCCTGCTCGGCAGTGCGCTCGGTCGACTTTTTGCGCTGTCCGAGGCATACCCGGACCTCAAAGCGAACCAGAACATGATGCAGTTCCAGGAGGAACTGGCGAGCACCGAGAACAAGGTGGCTTTCGCCCGCCAGGCGTTCAACGATTCCGTGATGACTTACAACAACGCAGTGCAGAACGTCCCGAGCAACATCATAGCCGGCATGTTCAACTTCGAGGCTGCGGCCTTTCTCGAAATCGACTCGGTTGAAAAGCGTGACGTCCCGGAAGTCGCCTTTACCTGATTACGGGGCATGCGGCTCAATGAGCATCGTGATCCGGGAGTGAGCCTGTCCCGCCCGACCCTGCGTTTCAATACGCCGGCGCCGTGAACTTCTTTGACGCCCAGGATCGTGCACGCCGTGGTACCCGTCGGCTCATCATTGCCTATGTTATCGCCACCCTGCTGATCATTGCCGGCGTGACAGCAATTGTTGCGACGGCATTGTTGTTGGCGGGGGAACCGGGCACTCCGGCGCATCCTTCCGTTCTCGTCACGACGGCCGTGCTTGCTGCGCTGCTCATCGTCGGAGCCACTCTGTTCAAGACAGCGGCGTTATCCGCCGGCGGCAGTCGGGTTGCCCTGGACATGGGTGGAACGCTGATTCCCCCGGACATTCGCGATCCGCTGCGCCAGCGACTGCGCAATGTTGTCGAGGAAATGGCAATTGCTTCGGGCATTCCGGCGCCCGAAATATACGTCCTGGAATCGGAGCCCGGCATTAACGCGTTTGCCGCCGGACTCACGCCTGGCGACGCCGCCATCGCCGTCACCCGCGGCGCACTCGAAGTTCTCGATCGCGACGAGTTGCAGGGGGTCATCGCGCATGAGTTCGCACACGTAATGAATGGCGATATGCGCCTCAACGTGCGCATGATCGGAGTTCTGTTCGGCATCATGGTGCTGAGCGTCATCGGCAGGATGATCTTGCGCAGCGGCCGACACCGTTCGGTCGTGTCATCGCGCAATAATCGCAATGTGCCCTTCGTCCTCGTGATCGGCCTGGGTCTTACACTCCTCGGCTGGTTGGGTGTGCTGTGCGCCAGGATTATCAAGGCGGCAGTATCCCGCCAGCGCGAGCTGCTGGCCGATGCTTCCGCTGTGCAGTTCACGCGACAAAGCCGCGGCCTGGCCGGTGCCCTGAAAAAGATCGGCGGCTATAGCGCTCGTTCCTGGATTCGGGAAGCCGACCCGGAAGAGGTCAGTCACATGCTGTTCGCGCGCGGCAGCCAACGCTTGTCGTCGTTGTTCGCCACACATCCACCGCTGACCAAACGCATCCAGTTGCTCGACCCCTCCTTTCGCGAGGAGGATTACCCGCGCGTCGAAGCCCGGGCCAGATCCGTCGGCGAAAAAGGTCAGGCGTCCGGCCTGGTAAACGGAGACCGGGTCGTGGCAACGGCTGAAGTGTCTGGTGAAGCCGTCTCGAACATGCGCGCGTCGATCATCGAGAACATCGGTAATCCGACTTCGCAGCAAATAAATGTCGCGCAGCAGTTACACCGCGCGATACCGGTCTTGCTCTTCGATGCAGCACATTCCCATGAAGAATCGTTTCTCCTTGCATTTGCGTTGACACTGCACCGCGATAGCAAGCAGCGTGAACGGCAACTGCGCTTCCTGGTCGACCAGCTCGGCAATAGCCGGACCCAGCGTGTTGCGCGGTACGAAGAGGAACTACGCGCGCTTGGACCGCAGTTCTATTTGCCTCTTCTCGATATTGCACTCCCTGCACTTCGCCGCCGACCAACTACGCAGCTCGAGTTTTTGCTCGGACTGGTGCAGCGATTGGTGGAACTGGACGGAGAACTTGATTTGCGGGAATACTGTTATCTGAGAATTCTCGCCCGGAATCTCGATCTTGAGGCGACTTTTTTGCAGCGCGCCAACAACGGCCGCCTTAGACGGACTGAAGCCGGGCGTGCCGCCCGCTCATTGCTGCGAATCGTCGCCGATCACGGCGTCCCGGGCGATGCCGCTATGCGTGACGATGCCTACTCAGCCGGATTGGCAGCACTCGGTCAGGCGACCGCACAACGCGATGCGACGCCCGCAGGGCGCACCGTGGTCGCCGACCTCGACCGCAGCCTCGATGTGTTGCAGCGCCTGAAATCTGCCGACCGGCATCGGCTTGTGGAGGCTCTCGCTGCCGTCGTCCTTAGCGACGCAAACGTCTCCGTAACCGAGCTCGAACTCCTGCGCGCTATTTGTGCGGCACTCGACTGTCCGTTGCCGCCTTTGTCGACGGTGCAAACTCCGCCTGCCGCCATACCTACGGAAATCGGACCCCGGCACCAAAGTTCGTAGTTTTGGCTGGCGGTACTGAGGGCGGTGCAAATCGCGTATCATGGGTCGCGGGGGAACTCTTTGCAGGAAAATGGCTCTGGGTACTTGTCGTCCGGAGCGTACCGGCCACAGTCGTAATGCCGGTGATGCTATTTATGGTAAAAAAATCATGCGTATAGGTTTATTTCCCCTTATTGCTCTGGTCGCGCTGTCGATCGCAGTGCCCGCATCGGCCACAACGCCGGAGGAAGAGCGGGTGGCCCATGCCACCGATGTCGTTGATCAGTTGCTGCGCATACCCGAGCAGTCCGTGCCGCCCGCCCTTCTCGCACGGGCGTATGCAGTCGCAGTGGTACCGAATGTGGTCAAGATCGGCTTCGGACTGGGCGCAAGGCGCGGCAAAGGCGTGCTGGTCGTGCGTCGCGAAAACGGCACCTGGAGCAACCCGGCTTTCGTCACTTTGACCGGTGGCAGTTTCGGCTGGCAGATCGGTGCGCAATCCACCGATATAATCCTGGTTTTCAAGACACGCGAAGGGGTAGAAGGCATTTCACGCGGCAAGCTCACCCTCGGGGCCGACGCCTCGATCGCGGCCGGACCGGTGGGACGCCATACCGGCGTTGCTACCGATATCGAATTCCAGGCCGAGGTTTTCTCCTATTCACGAAGCCGCGGCCTGTTCGCTGGCGTTGCTCTGGAAGGCGCAGGTGTGACGATGGACTCGGCCGCGAACGCCGCGTTTTACGGCTCGTCCAGTATCACCACAGAACAGATTTTTGCCAGTTCCGGGAACGCGGCGCCCGCGGTCGCCAACAAGTTCGTCCAGGTGCTGACTGCTCAAACTCGCCGGCTGCCCACTCAGCCCGGCATGGACGCGGCTGCTCCCGGAGCAAGCCCGGCCCAGCAACCAAGGCCGAACGAATCGACCGCTACCGTACGCACGTACGGCATTGGCGAGCCGGACTCGGGGGCGCCGTTACCATCAGTTTCCAATGAAGAATTCCGTGACGAGGACTTCCCGCGAGACGAGTTTCCGAATGAGGAATTCCCGGAAGGCGGGACATTCGAGGATTTCTGAGCGGTAATGGCGTCGTCGCGGTCGTGCTCCCCGCCTACTGCTCCGCTGCTTCGCCCTGTCGGCGTTCCAACTCGCGCCTGATCGCTTCCAGGTCACTGCTCTCGGGCGTTTCCGACGGCGCCACACCCGGCGCTGGCAGCGATTCAGGCACCCGATCAGGCGATGATGCTTCCGGCAATGTCGCTGTCGTAGTGCGACCGTCGCTCGAGTCACCGCTGACAGTGCTCGGATAAACGGCCTCCGGCGTCTCGGGGGTTGGCGACAACGGAGGCGCAGCCGGATCATTGCCGTCTTCACCCGTGCGACCCTCGTCGGGCAGCGGCTCAAACACACCGTGTAGTTCGGCGTCCCTGCGGCGCTCCTCCGCCTCCCTGGCGCGACGCCGGGCTTCGGCTGCCGCCTCCTGGGCACGGCGCAACGCCTGACGCTTGCGTTCCGACTGCGCCTCGAGATCCTGCCTTTTCGCCTGCTCCTGGGCGGCCGCGAGGCGATTGACGGCCTCGCGGGCATTGATACATTCCGCATCGTAGCGCGCTTCGGCACGGTTTGCGGCACAGCGCACCATGGTTGCCTCGAGGAGGATGGCGTTCTCCATGAACTCATTCGCCGAGCGCGGTGGCGGCTCCTCGGCGCAGGCGACGAGAAAGCTTGCCGCGCACAACGCGGCGATGCACATTCGTATTGTCTGGCGCTCACTCGTCATCGCACTACCCGCTTTCGACAGGGTCCCTCCGTCAGCCCGTCCACTGGCCCGTTGCAGCATGATAGCACCGCGTTTCGTGCCGGCGTTGAGCGCAGGTTCGCATTTCGATTCTGCACATCCCGGCCTGGCGCCGGGTTAGCAGCCGGCTCCTGTCACCCGGGCGCCGGGCGCCGGGCGCCTTGCTATTGTGCCGCCGCCCGTGGAAACTCCCGCGGGATATTCTGACCGGCCATTGAATCTGAATCTGGATCTCTCTGACGTGGCATCCCAGTTCTCCCTGTTACAGCAACGCCGGTTTGCGCCATTCTTCCTGACGCAGTTTCTCGGCGCTTTCAACGATAATGTTTTCCGGAACGGGCTGGTAATCCTGATTACCTTCCAGGGCGTCCTGATCGCCGGCATGGATGCGCAACTGCTCGCCAATGTCGCCGGTGCGCTGTTCATTCTGCCGTTCTTCCTGTTCTCCGCTACGGCAGGCCAACTGGCCGACAAGTACGAGAAATCGTTCCTGATCCGTTGCATCAAGATCCTGGAAATCGTGCTGATGACGCTTGCAGCGTTTGCCTTCGTCAGCGGCAGCTTCGTTATCCTGTTGGTCGTGCTGTTCCTGATGGGCTGGCAATCGACACTCTTCGGGCCGGTGAAATATGCCTACCTGCCGCAGCAACTGTCGGCCAGCGAACTGGTCGGTGGTAACGCGCTCGTTCAGTTCGGTACCTACACGGCAATAATATTCGGACTTCTTGTCGGCGGCGTAGCGGTCGCCATCGACCCGGCAAACCCGATCCTCCTCTCCGCCTGTCTCGTGACTATCGCTGTCGCCGGTTACCTTGCGAGCCGCCTGATACCGCCGACAGGTGCCGTCGATCCGGATCTGACTGTCAACTGGAACGCCTGGACGGAAACCTGGCGAATCATCGGCTTTGCGCGCAGGGAGCGCAGCGTCTTCCTGTCCATCCTCGGTATTTCCTGGTTCTGGTTCTTCGGCTCGGCCGTGACTTTCCAGATTCCTGCCTACACGCTGACGGTCCTGAGGGGCAGCGAGGAAGTAGCGACGATTCTGCTGGTGGCGTTCGCTATCGGCGTCGGTACCGGCTCTTTGTTGTGCGAGAGGATGTCGGCTCGGCGCATAGAGCTGGGACTGGTGCCGTTCGGTTCCATCGGGCTGAGCCTGTTCGCAATCGATTTGTATCTTGCACAACCTGTCGCGCATCTCGCTGCTGTGGAGACGACCGGCGAATTTCTCGCGAGGCCCGGCAGCTGGCGAGTCCTGATCGATCTGGCATTGCTGGGAACTTTCGGCGGTTTTTATATCGTGCCGCTCTACGCGATGATCCAGCAGCGCGCCAAGCGCAGCTTGCTTTCGAGAATCATTGCGGCCAACAACATCATGAACGCATTGTTCATGGTCGCTGCTGCAATAATGGCCATCGTACTGCTCAACGCCGGACTGTCGATTCCGCAGCTCTTTCTGTGCCTGGCCATTCTGAACGCTCTCGTTGCTGCGTATATCTACAGCCTGCTTCCCGAATTCCTGATTCGGTTCGTAGCGTGGATTCTGATCAATACGCTTTATCGAGTCCGCGCCACGGGCCTCGGTCACATTCCACAGGAAGGACCCGCGCTGATCGTATGCAATCACGTCAGCTTCGTCGACGCATTGATTGTGGGTGGAACCGTGCATCGTCCGGTCCGATTCGTCATGTATTACCGGATTTTCGAGATTCCGCTGCTGCGGTTTCTGTTCAGTTCCGCAAAAGCCATTCCGATCGCGTCGGCAAAAGAGAATGAGGGCTTGCTAAAGGAGGCGTTCGACAAAGTCGATGCCGAGCTCGCGGACGGCAATATCGTCTGCATCTTTCCGGAAGGCGGCATTACGCG
>CAYVLL010000095.1:0-8573 GCA_964452235.1 uncultured Woeseiaceae bacterium | reverse complement strand
GTTGAGGAGGTATCTTTGACTACGAACAAAAGGCGGAGCGACTGACCGAGGTCAATCGGGAACTCGAACAGCCGGATGTCTGGGAGAAACCGGAGCGCGCGCAATCACTCGGCCAGGAACGTGCGGCACTGGAAAAAATCGTTTTGATGCTCGATCGTCTCGCTATTGGCCTGGCGGATGCCGGTGAACTGTTTGACATGGCGCTCGAAGAGCAGGACGAGACAACCATGCAAGTGCTGGCCGCTGACGTGGCGTCGTGGGAGAAACGCGTCGAGGAACTCGAGTTTCGGCGCATGTTCAGCGGTGAACTCGATGGCGCAAATGCCTTCCTGGACATTCAGTCCGGGGCCGGGGGTACCGAAGCCCAGGACTGGGCGGAGATGATGCTGCGGATGTATTTGCGCTGGGCGGAGGCACACGAGTTCGACGTCGAGGTCATCGCTGTATCGGCAGGCGAAGTGGCCGGAATCAAGAGCGCTACCATCAAGATTGTCGGCGAGTACGCCTATGGCTGGTTGCGCACCGAAACCGGGGTGCACCGGCTGGTACGCAAGTCACCGTTCGATTCGGGAAATCGCCGACACACCTCGTTTGCCTCGGTCTTCGTAGCGCCGGAAGTCGACGATGAAATCGACATCGAGATCAATCCGGCTGATCTGCGCATCGATGTTTTTCGTGCGAGCGGTGCAGGTGGTCAGCACGTGAATCGCACTGAATCCGCTGTACGAATTACGCACCTTCCGACCGACATCGTTGTGCAATGCCAGAACGATCGTTCGCAGCACAAGAACAAGGCGACGGCGATGTCGCAGCTGAAGGCGAAGCTGTACGAACTCGAAATGCAGAATCGTCGGGCCAGGGCGGCGGAAGTCGAGGACAGCAAGGCCGACGTCGGCTGGGGAAGTCAGATAAGATCCTATGTACTGGATCAAAGCCGCATCAAGGACTTGCGTACGGGTGTGGAAACCGGCAACACCCAGGCGGTACTCGACGGCGATCTCGACCGATTCATAGAAGCCAGCCTGAAGCAGGGCCTGTAAGTCAAAGGAATGAGTGTTGACGTGAATATTGCTGACCCGAACAAGGAACGACAACCGGAAGAGAACCCTTTGATCGCCGAGCGGCGCCGCAAACTGGCAGAACTTCGAAAAACCGGCGAGGCGTTTCCCAATGATTTCCGGCGCAATGCCCTGGCAGACGAATTGCATCGGACTTTCGGTGCGCACGACGACGAAGCGCTGTCTGCGGAGTCTCCCCAAGTGCGAGTCGCCGGGCGCATGATGGCCAAGCGGGTCATGGGTAAGGCGAGTTTCATCAAGCTTCAGGATCGGACCGGGCAGATCCAGGTGCGCCTGGAGCGCGATCGGCTGCCGGATGGTCTCTACCAGGACTTTAAAAAATGGGATGTGGGCGACATTCTTGGCGCCACGGGCAAGCTGTTCCGAACGCAGACCGGCGAGTTGACGGTCATGGCCGATGAGCTGCGCTTGCTGACCAAGTCCTTGCGACCGTTGCCGGAAAAATTTCATGGCCTCGCAGATCAGGAAATTCGTTACCGGCAGCGCTACGTCGACCTCATCGTGAATGAGCACAGCCGGCAGGTTTTCCGGACACGCGCGCGCATCGTCGGTTACATTCGCGCGTTCCTGGAATCGCAGGATTTTCTCGAAGTGGAAACGCCGATGATGCAGACGATTCCTGGCGGCGCCATCGCGCGCCCGTTTGCCACGCATCACAATGCTCTCGATATGCCGCTCTATTTGCGCGTCGCGCCGGAGCTTTTCCTGAAGCGCCTTGTCGTCGGCGGCTTCGAACGCGTATACGAAATCAACCGCAACTTCCGCAACGAAGGTGTATCGACACAGCACAATCCGGAATTCACGATGCTCGAACTTTACCGGGCGTACGCGGACTATGAAGACCTGATGGAGATGATCGAAGCGCTGCTGAAAGGCATGAGTCAGGCCGTTCTCGGTGAAACCACGGTGCACTATCAGGGAGAGACCATCGATTTCTCGAAGCCATTCGCAAGAATCCCGGTGGAAGAGGCGATTGCATCAACTAATCCCGGGCTTGACGCCGCGCGCATACGCGATCGCGATTACCTGCTGTCGTATACCCGGAAGGTGGGGGGCGATGTAACTGGGGATCCGGGCGCCGGTAAATTGCAGATGGAAATATTCGACAAGACCTGTGAGGCGAAATTGCGTGACCCGACGTTTGTTACGGCTTACCCGACCGAGGTCTCGCCACTTTCGCGACGCAACGACGCCGATCCTTTTATCACCGACCGTTTCGAGCTGTTTATTGCCGGGCGGGAAATTGCCAACGGATTTTCCGAGCTGAACGATGCGGAGGACCAGGCACAGCGTTTCCAGGCCCAGGTCGCGAACCGCAAGGCCGGGGACGACGAGGCCATGGTCTTCGACGCCGATTACATTCGGGCGCTCGAATACGGCATGCCGCCAACAGCGGGGCTGGGCGTCGGTATCGATCGGCTGGTCATGCTGTTCACGGATTCGGCCTCCATCCGGGACGTCTTGCTGTTCCCGCATATGCGACCGGAGGTCATTGAGTGACAAGTGCAAGTGGCAAGTGCCAGTGACGGCGTGCCGTTCGATAGATCGGGCTAATCCACCGGACGACATGCCCGCGTCGATCAAGTAAACGGTTCACGCGACTTCGGTGGGGCGACGGGGTTGGCGGCTCGCCTGTCGATCCTCAGTGTCTCCGCGGAGAAGGCCACTGGCACAACCGCGAGAATTTCCCTGCCGCTGACGTCGACAATCTCGCCGGCGTCCTGATCGTTGTGCGCGAGTTTGTCGCCGATCGAGGCGCTGCCTGATTCCAGCCGATAGTGAATGAGGCGACGCTTGGCTTTGCCGAGGTGCTCGGTCCTGGCCACGACTTCCTGTCCCGTGTAACAACCTTTCGCAAAACTGATTGCCCCGAGGAGATCCAGGTTCAGCATATGCGGGGTAAACTTCTCGCTCGTTTCCCCGGCGATTGTCGGGATGCCTGCAGCAATCAGTGCCGCACGCCAAGCGCCATCGTCAAGTGCCTGGCGGAACTTGAGCCCGCTTTTTTCAAACGCAGCCGTCGGGCCGAAGATCTCGATGCAGCGTGATGCACCGCCGATATCGAAAGCGACTAACTCGGCTTTCCGGCGAGCCGGGTTGTTATCGTTGGGCATTAGCCCTGCTGAATCGAGAATGGCAAGATCGTCTTCGGTGGCAATCGCCGTTGCCTGCCACTCCGCGCCGGCGATGTCGAACTGGACCTTGGCGCGCAATCGGAACAGCGTGAGTCGACGGACTACTGCTTCCGACATTGTAAGCGGCACGATCAGTCCAATGGCGTCGTCCATCGCGGCCAGCCGTATGACGGTGATGACCCGTCCTTTCGCATTACACCAGGCGGCGAGAAGCATGGGCACCTCGGCAAGTTTCCTGACGTCCTGCGTGAGCTGGCCCTGCAAAAACGCTTCGGCGTCCGTGCCGCTTACTCTGACAAGTGTAAAAAGTTCATTCATATCGGTGCCAGGATCGTTGGTTGCGGTGCAGACTGTGGTGCCGTGACCTGCAGACGGCGACACAGTCTGGCATACTCACACTATGCGTGACGAACCGAACGATCAATCGCCAACCAGCTCGACGGCTGGCTCGACATCCGGCGCTGCCGGTGCTAACTCGGCAGCCGCCGATAACGCGGTCGGCGAGGCGGTTGCGCCGACGCTGCAGGATGCCGCCGGCGAGTCGCATGCCGGCCGGGCGGCACGACGCCATCCGGACCCCACCCGCTACGGCGATTGGGAAAAAGGCGGCCGGTGCATCGATTTCTGACAGTCGTGAGAAGAACAGCGCGGGTCCCCGTGTGTTACCAGGATAGTCCGGATTATGCGTAATGCAGGACGGCCGTTGTCGCCGCATCTGTCGATCTATCGATGGCCGATCACAATGACCCTTTCAATCCTGCACCGGGTGACAGGTGTGTTGCTGTCATTCGGACTGCTGCTGCTGGCCGCCTGGTTGGTGGTTACGGCAGACGGAGCGCCAGCCTACCAGTCGTTGACCAATGGTTTGCAGTCGGTGGTCGGCCGGATTCTCCTGGCGGCCTGGAGTTTCGCCTTCTTCTATCACTTCGCGAACGGTATCCGTCACCTCGCATGGGATCTCGGCTACGGCTTTGAAAAAAGCCAGGCGAACGCATCGGGCTGGGCCGTGATTGTCAGCACGGTGGTACTGACGGTTTTGTACTGGCTGGTCCTCTGATGAAGAGTTTGCGCTCACCGCTCGGTCGCGTTCTCGGCAGTGGTTCTGCGAAAGAGGGTACCGGTCACTGGTGGTCACAGCGTGTGTCGGCAGTGGCTTTGCTGCTGCTGGGGGTCTGGTTTCTTTGCTCCCTGCAGTTTCTGCCGGAACTGGGCCATGCGACGATCGTCAGTTGGCTGGCACGGCCCTGGAACGCAGTGCTCATGATATTGCTGGTTACCACCGTTGCGGTGCATTCGGATCTCGGAGTCCGGGTGATCGTCGAGGACTATTTGCACCAGCCGCTTGCCAGGACGGTCGCGCTTGTCGTTGTACGCTTCACGCATGTACTGGTCGCCGCCGTCGCTGCTTTTGCAGTGCTGTCCATTGCGTTCGGAGCGGCGGGATGAGCGACTACGAATTTGTCGATCACAGCTACGATGTTGTCGTCGTTGGCGCAGGCGGCGCCGGACTGCGAGCAACCTTCGGACTCGCCGCCGCCGGCTTCAGGACGGCCTGTGTCACCAAAGTCTTTCCGACCCGCAGCCATACCGTGGCGGCGCAAGGCGGCATCAGCGCGGCTCTCGGCAATATGGGTGCTGATGACTGGCGCTGGCATATGTACGACACGGTGAAAGGCTCGGACTGGCTCGGCGATCAGGACGCCATCGAATACATGTGCAAGGAAGCGCCCGACGCCGTCATTGAACTCGAACATTACGGCGTGCCGTTTTCGCGCACCGAGGACGGACGCATTTATCAACGGCCGTTTGGCGGCATGACCACGCATTTCGGTGAGGGCACTGCGCAGCGCACCTGTGCTGCCGCGGATCGCACCGGCCATGCCATGTTGCATACGCTTTATCAGCAGGCGTTGAAACACAACGCCGAGTTCTTTATCGAATACTTCGCCATTGACCTGATCATGGAGGACGGTGTCTGCCGCGGCATCGTTGCGATCAATCTGTCAGATGGGCGCGTGCACCGGTTTCGTTCCCACCAGGTGATTCTCGCAACCGGTGGCTACGGCCGCGCCTACTTTTCATGCACCTCGGCCCACACCTGCACCGGTGATGGCAATGCCATGGTCCTGCGCGCGGGACTGCCGTTGCAGGACATGGAGTTCGTGCAGTTTCACCCGACCGGCATTTACGGTGCGGGCATGCTCATTACGGAAGGTGTTCGGGGCGAAGGCGGCTATCTCACCAACGGGGATGGTGAACGCTTCATGGAGCGCTATGCGCCGAACGCGAAGGACCTGGCGTCGCGCGATGTGGTCAGCCGCTCAATGACCATCGAGATTCGCGAGGGGCGTGGTGTGGGCCCCGGGAAGGACCACTTACACCTGCATTTGGAACACCTGGGTCCGCAGGTTATCGAGGAGCGACTGCCGGGCATCGCCGAAACCGCGCGTATTTTCGCGGCAGTCGACGTCACCCGCGCACCGATTCCGGTTCTGCCGACGGTGCATTACAACATGGGCGGTATTCCGGCGAACTACAAGGGCGAAGTCGTCACGAGCAGCAATGGAAATTCCGAGACCGTAGTGCCGGGGCTGATGGCCGTCGGCGAAGCCGCGTGTGTGTCGGTGCATGGCGCCAACCGGCTTGGCTCGAACTCCTTGCTCGACCTGGTCGTGTTTGGACGCGCCGCGGCAAAACACTGTGCAGCTACCATGGAGCCGGGCGCCCGCCACAAGGCACTGCGACAGGATGCCGGCGATACCGCGGTCAACCGCCTCGATCGACTTCGGCATGCGAACGGAGCACGTTCCACGGCCGAAATTCGCCTGGAGATGCAGAGGGTCATGCAGAATCATGCGGCGGTGTTTCGCACCGGCGAGTCCCTGGCGGAAGGTGCGCGTCGTTTGCGGAGCACGTTCGCGAGTTTCGCCGACGTCAGGGTTGCCGACCGGTCCCTGGTCTGGAATACCGACCTGATCGAAACCCTGGAGCTCGAGAATTTGCTGCTGAATGCGGCTGCGACTATCGCGTCGGCCGGTAACCGGCTGGAGAGTCGCGGGGCGCATGCACGCGAGGACTACCCGCAGCGTGACGACGCCGGCTGGATGAAGCACACCTTGTCCTGGGTAGACGATTCCGGACAGGTGTCATTCGACTATCGGCCAGTACATGAGTCGACTCTGACGGACGAAGTTATGGCTATTCCGCCCAAGGCCCGTACCTACTGATCGACTGACCGTCGAGGAGAAACGATTTCGTGGCAGATTTTCGCTTACCCGCCAATTCCCGCATCGCTAAAGGCCGCCATTATCCAGCGGCAGAGGGGAGCGACAGCATCCAGCGCTTCGCGGTCTACCGGTATGATCCTGACAGTGGCGAGAATCCTCGCATCGATACGTACGACGTTGATATGGCGAAGTGCGGGCCGATGATCCTGGACGCGTTGATCAAGATAAAAAATGAGACGGACCCGACGCTGACCTTCCGGCGCTCCTGTCGCGAGGGTATTTGCGGTTCCTGCGCAATGAACATAGACGGCAAGAATACGCTGGCCTGCACAATGACAGCCGACAGCGTGCAGGGTGAGGTGCGGGTCTATCCTCTGCCACACCTGCCGGTGATCAAGGATCTGGTCCCCGACCTGACGAATTTCTATGCGCAGTATGCGGCGATAAAGCCCTGGCTGCAGACTCGTACCGCTGCACCCCCTGACCGGGAGCGTTTGCAGAGCAAAGCGGACCAGGAACGCGTTGACGAACCGGCCGCATGCATCCTGTGCGCCTGCTGCTCGACCGGCTGCCCGAGTTACTGGTGGAACAGTGACCGGTTTCTCGGGCCGGCGACGTTACTGGCCGCCTACCGCTGGCTGGTCGACAGTCGCGACGAGGCCACCGGCGAGCGTCTCGATGCGCTCGAGGATCCGTTCCGGCTGTATCGCTGTCATACCATCATGAATTGCACGCAAACCTGCCCAAAGGGCCTCAACCCGGCTCGGGCGATCGCCGAAACCAAGAAAATGCTGGTCGAACGCCGGTACTGACGCGATCCTGCATTGATGACAGCTGTTAACGGACCGGCACACCTGAGATGGCAGTGCCGACGCGGCATGCGCGAACTGGACGAGTTGCTGACAGGCTATCTCGAGACGCGCTTCGCGACGGCAGGCGATGCAGAACAGTGCGCCTTTCGTACACTTTTGGCACTACCCGACAGTGAGCTGATCGATTATTTATTAGGCAGTCAAAAGGCTGCCGACCCGGCTCTCTCGCATGTCATCCGACAGGTTCTTCTGCGAACTGACGACGCATAATTTGTTGCGCAAGTGCCTCATGGCCGGCGGCATAGCTGCGGGACTGGCCGGTACTTTTCTGATCTTTTTGATGCCGCTGGCCGGCAGCTGGCGCCTTGCCTTGAGCTTGCTCTGGCTCGCTTCGTCGTCGCTGGAGTTGCGAGCGCAATGGCGGGGAATGAGGCGCATAGACCGAATTCGCATACACTCCGGCGGGCGCGTCGAGGGCATCGGGCAGGAAGGTGCCTGGCAGTCACTCGAAGTCCTCTCCGGCAGCATGGTGCTCGAGCGATGTGCATGGTTGCGACTGCGTTTCGCAGATGGCCTGCATTACGGTGAGTGGTTGTGGCGCGACGGGACGCGGGCGGACGACTGGCGTCGTCTGCAGATGGTGTGGCGGCAGCGTGCCGCGCTCTTTGGTCGCTCGAGGGTTAGCTGATACCATTCGCCGCAGCGACGCTGCACACGTCCAGACGCGGACGCCGGGGACTGCCTGGTGATCAGGCCAGAGAACGGGCTAGAGAATGCGCCAGAGAACGCGTTCACATTTCCGCCAATTTTTTTGTTTATTTCCTGTCCTCAACCATGAATGACGCCGATAGCCGAGAACTTTCCGCAGATGAGCCGGTCTATCGGGAAGTCGGTGGAATCCGCCACAGTGACCGTGGCGGCTGCCTGTATGGCGAGTGAGCCAACCGACGCCCAACTGGTCCGTCGCGTCCAGAAGGGTGACAAAGGTGCATTCGATCTGCTGGTGCTGAAGTACCAGCACAAGATCGTCAATCTGGTAATGCGGTATGTGCGAGACCCGGATCAGGCCCTGGATATTTCCCAGGAAGCTTTCCTCAAGGCTTACAGGGCGTTGCCGCGTTTTCGTGGCGACAGCGCGTTCTACACCTGGCTTTACCGGATCGCCGTGAACACCGCCAAGAATTACCTGGCTGCACAGCGCCGTCGTCCACTGGACGTCGAGCTGGATCTGCAGGATCCGGAGCAGTTCGACCTGCACGCAAAGTTGAAGGAAGTGGATACGCCGGAGGGCGTGGTACTGAGCCGCGAACTGCATGAAAC
>CAYVLL010000094.1:0-8878 GCA_964452235.1 uncultured Woeseiaceae bacterium | reverse complement strand
GATGCTGCGGCGCCCGACTCGCCGCCGCCAGTTCGATAATCTCGGGGTAGCGGCCCAGCGTCCGCATGAGCGATACCTCATGCGTCTCGGTAAGCTGATCGAGATTATCGCGTGCCGATGCCTCATCCCATTCCAGTGTCTTTTCTGCCAACTGCCGAAACACGCTGGCGACCCGTGCATGCGCATACTGGATGTAATAGACAGGATTCTCGTTCGATCGGCTCTTCGCCAGTTCGAGATCGAAGTCCAGGTGCTGATCGTTGGAGCGCATCACGTAGAAAAATCGCGCAGCGTCGTTGCCGACCTCCTCGCGTAACTGGCGCATGGTGACGAATTCGCCGGAGCGGGTCGACATCGACATCTTCACACCGGCTCTGTACAGCGTGACAAACTGCACCAGTTGCACTTCCAGGCTGTCGCCGGCAAACCCCATCGCCTCCAGTCCGGCGCGAACCCTGGCGACATAGCCATGATGATCCGCGCCCAGTACATCGATGAGATGGTCGTAGCCGCGCTGGCGCTTGTCGTAGTGGTAGGCGATGTCGGAGGCGAAGTAAGTCGTCTTCCCGTTCTCACGCACCACGACACGGTCTTTTTCGTCGCCATAGTCGGTTGCCCGAAACCAGGTCGCGCCATCCTTTTCGTACAACATGTTGCGCTTCTGCAGAAGCGCCAGCGCTTCATCGATGCGTCTGTCGGTGGACAGGCTTTGCTCCGAATACCAGCGGTCGAATTCGACGCCGAACCCGGCGAGATCGTCGCGGATCTCATCGCGAATCGATTCCAGGGATTGCTGGCGAATGCGATTAAAGCCCTCCTCCCCGAGGATGCGCCGGGCAGCCGCGATCAGCGCGCTGATGTACTCTTCCTTGTCACCTTCCGGCTCGTCCGGCGGCAGGGTTTGCTGCAATTCGGCAGCCGATACGGTCGGCAGACCGGAGACGTCGATGCCCGCAGCAATTTCCTTTATGTAGTCGCCACGGTAGCCGGCACGCGGAAACGTCACTGTCGCACCACTGCCGTCCAGCAGGCGCAGCCAGACGCTGACGCCGAGAATGTCCATCTGGCGACCGGCATCATTGACGTAATATTCGCGGTCGACCGCGTAACCGGCCGCGTGGAGCAGGTTGCCAAGTGACGCACCGAACGCGGCGTGCCGGCCGTGTCCCACGTGCAGCGGCCCGGTCGGGTTGGCAGACACGAACTCGAGCAGCACGCGGGGTTCCGCACGTACCGGTTGACGTCCATAGTCCGGGCCTGCATCCAGCAGTACCCGCAACTCCCGGCAAAATGCCGCGTGGCTGACATGGAAATTGATGAAGCCCGGGCCCGCGATCTCCACCTTCTCGATGAATTCGCTGGGAGGCAGGCTGTCGACGAGCGCTTGCGCCAACTGACGCGGCTTGCGGCCGACGGCCCCGGCGATACGCATGGCGATGTTCGTCGTGAAATCGCCGTGCCGCGGATCGCGAGTGCGCTCGACATTGGTGGTCGTCGAACGGATCTCCGGGGTGTCGGCGATATCCGGCATGTTCGCAACGGCCGCTGCAACAAGTTCCTCGATACTGCTTTTCAACGATGTCCTTTCGATGCCAGGCGATATGGGCTGGCGATTGTAACAGGACTTGCCAACGGGCCTTCGCGCAGCACTCAGAACAGCTCGACCGGGTCGACATCGACGGACCAGCGAATCCGTCGTGCAAGCGGATCGCGCTCGAGTTTCGCTCGCACCATCTGCAGTACCCGGTGCAGTGCCTGCCGGTCACGGCTCTGGAACAGGAGTTGCGCGCGATAGCGGCCGGCCTTTCGTTCCATCGGCGCGCTCACCGGGCCGAGAACGCGCAGGTCATCTGTATTCGCCGCGACGGCGATGCGCCGCGCAGAGTCAAGAAAATTGTGGGCGTCGTGCCTGGCGGTTGCTGCCGCACGCAGCAACGCAAGCCGGGAAAAAGGCGGCCAGGCACTGAGTTCGCGTTCCTGCAACGCGCTCGTTGCCACCCGTTCGTAGCCACCGCGCAATAGCTCGGCCCAGAAAGGGTGCGCGGCAAACGCGGTTTGAATAATAACCTCGCCCTGGCGTTGCTCGCGGCCGGCGCGGCCGGCAACCTGAATGAGGCTCTGCGCGAGCCGTTCGGTGCCACGAAAGTCGGTGCTGAAAAGGCCCTGATCCGCATTGACGACGACCACGAGAGCCAGGTTCGGAAAATGATGTCCTTTGGACAGCATCTGCGTGCCGACAAGAATTTGCGCCTCGCCCGCCGTCGCCATGGCAAGGGCCTTGTCCATCGAGCCCCGGAGACGGGTGCTGTCACTGTCGATTCGCGTAATCGTGTGTTCGCGGAACTGGGCGTTAAGTGCCTCCTCCAGTCTTTCAGTGCCATGGCCGAGTGGAGTAACCGCGCCGCTGCACTCGGAGCAGCGCGGATCGAGCGGCCGGACAGCGCCGCAATGGTGGCACTGCAGCCGATTGCTGCCGGCATGCACGGTCATCCTCGCGTCGCAACGCCGGCATTCAGCGATAGCGCCGCAAGCCTGGCATATGAGTGTCGGCGCGAATCCGCGGCGATTGAGAAACACCAGCACCTGGCCGCCTGCGGCGAGGTTTCTCCTCATTGCGGCCACTACGGGAGCGCTCAGGCCATCCGCCGCCGGGTGCAACGCGAGATCAACCAGTCGTAACAGGGGCGGCACGGCCTTGCCGGCACGCACCGGCAAGACCAGTCGTTGATAATTGCCCTCACGGCATCGCTGCAGGGATTCGAGCGACGGCGTTGCCGAACCGAGTACCACCGGGATATCGAGTTTCTTGCCACGAGCAATGGCCAGGTCGCGTGCTGAATAGCGCAGGCCTTCCTGCTGCTTGAAAGAACTGTCGTGTTCTTCATCGACGATGATCAGTCCGGGCGTCCGGAGTGGCACGAATACGGCTGAACGGGTTCCGAGAACAAGCGAGGCACTGCCATCCCGTGCGGCTCGCCAGGCCGCGAGCCTGACGTTGTCAGTGAGCGACGAGTGCATTACGAGCGGCGCAATACCGAGACGCAACTCGAGCCGGGCGACCAACTGCGGTGTCAGGCCGATTTCCGGGACCAGCACGAGAACCTGCCGATTCTGCCGGAGCGTCGCGTCGATCAGTCGCAGATACACCTCGGTTTTACCACTGCCGGTGACGCCATCGAGGAGGCTAACCGTGAAGCCGCGGGCATCACGCACAGCCTGCACCGCCCGCGCCTGATCCGCGTTCAACGAAGGTCCCTCTTGCGGTGTGGCGGGCCGCCGCGCTTCACCGACGGAATCGTCAGCGACGTCCACAATCTGAATCCAGCCTTTATCGAGCAGGTTTTTCTGCAATCGCTTCCAGCCCGGCATCCGCACATCGAGATCCCGCGCAGCAAAACCGTCTGCATCCCGCAGGCGTTCGAGCAACTCAGTCTGTCGAGGCGCCTTCTTCGAAAGCTTCCCGGATAAGGCATGCTCTCCGTCAGGCGTGAGCGATACCTGTTGTACGACCGGATAGAGTAATTTGCCCTGCCGCAACAGCGCGGGCAGTGCAGCAGCGATGGTTTCGCCGAGTGGATGCTGGTAATAGTCGCTGACGAACCGCACCAGCCACAGGTCAGGTTCGTCCAGCAGCGGTGCGGGGTCGAGTGCGGCATGCGCACGCTTGAGTTTGCTGGCAGGCAAATCGCTGTCGTCCGCGACTTCCATGATCATGCCGCACTCCCGCCGACGCCCGAACGGTACGCTTACTCTGCAACCCGGCTGTATCGCCTGCGGCGCGGCATTGGGAGGCGCCCGGTAATCGAACAATTGCGAAAGCGGGGCGTTGATCGCAACGCGCAGGATAACGTCGTCACTCATGCTGGCACCGGAAGTATCCCGGTCGTCGAGCAAGGGTAAAGAAGGGTTATTTCTATATTTATTTCAAACACTTAAATTGACCGGTGAAGGCGGGTACCAGCGGCTTCGGCGGTGCTGTCAACCGGCCGACGCCTGCTGCGTTAATCGTTGTGTGAGCCAGCGAATGGAATGCGGATGATAACGGTCGCTACGAGGAAGTGTCAGTGATGCCGCGAAGGTCAGCTGCGATCGCCTGCCGCGCGGATTTTGCGGTATCGTGCCGTCGGTCACATGATACGGGAGCGGCAGCCCTGCAGCAGGAACGGGACCTCGAGCGGTTTTTATCCGACGTGGAGAAACGAGCGCTGCGGATTGCCGAGATATCCGTTCGCGATCGGGACGAGGCACTCGACCTCGTTCAGGACGCGATGATCAAACTGGTGCGACGTTATGCGGGACGATCCGCCGAGGAATGGACGCCGTTGTTTTACCGGATTCTGCAGAATGGGGTGCGCGACTGGCATCGTCGGCGCTTCGTGAGGAACCGGGTCATCGCATGGTTCGGTAGTTCAACGGACGACGTCGATAACAGCGTTGATATCATCGCCGCCGCTGCCGACCCTGCGGGCCGCGCACCGGACCAGGAGTTGGAGTCGCGGCAGGCAATGCAGGGTCTCGAGGCTGCGGTGGCGAAGTTGCCGACCCGGCAACGCGAGGCGTTCATGCTGCGCACCTTTGAGGGCCTGGATGTTGCGGACACGGCCAAAGCGATGGGCTGCACTGCTGGCAGCGTGAAAACACACTACTCGCGCGCACTGCATTCGCTGCGGGAGACACTGGGAGAGCACTGGCAATGAAACACCCGGACGAAAACGGGCAACCGGCAAGCGACGATCCGCTGGCGGTCGATGCCGCGCGTCGCTTTGACGAAAGCGTGCAAAGGCTCGATGCGGCAACGCTGTCCCGCCTCAACCGCAGTCGCCAGGCAGCGCTCACCGAACTGGCCGGACGCACTGCGGCACGGCGCTGGCAACGCTGGATACCGGCGGCGGGCGTCGCGACTGCTGCCGTGTTCACGGTGCTGATGTTGAGCAACCGGTCCGTTACCGACCTGATTCCAGCGTACGACGTGGCGTCCGACTTCGAAGTGATCATGGCAGGCGAAAACCTGGAGATGCTGGAGGAACTCGAGTTCTACCGCTGGCTTTACGCAGATGCAGAGACGGAAATCATGCCGGCGCCGGACGATCATGTCGGCTGAAACCGGGGGCCATGGAGATCTCCGCTCGTTGCTGCTGGCCGGCGCGCTGCTTGGCCTGTCAGGTGCCGCGGCGCAGGCAGACGACACGCTGCCCGACGCGGAATTTCTCGAATACCTCGGCAGCTGGGAAGCCTCGGATGAAGAGTGGCTGCTGGTGCAAAACGTCGCGCTTCGCGAGGCAGCCACGGGTGACGATGAGCGGAACGATCCCGCGCCGGATGGCGAAGAATCGACGGAGTCGATCGATGAACAGTAACGGAATGTTTGCACGAAGGGTCGCACAGTGTGTGCTGTCGCTGTGTGCTGTTACATTGCTGTGCGCCACCGTCGTGTACGCGCAGGAGGACACAGTCAGCTGGGACAGCCTGTCGAACGAGCAGCGGGCAATCCTCGCGCAGTTTGAGGCCACCTGGACCACGCTCGGGGAAGAACAGCAACGCCGGCTGGCGGCCGGTGCCCTGCGCTGGCAGGAAATGTCTCCGGAGGATCGGGACGAAGCCCGCGAGCGTTTTGAGATGTGGCGCGAATTGTCGGACGAACAGCGTGAGCTCATCCGCGAGCGTTACCAGGAGTTCCGCGACTTGTCGCCCGGGGAGCGCGATCGCGTGCGCGCGGCTTTCCAGCGCTATCGCGAATTATCACCCGAGCGTCGGCAGCAACTGCGTGAGCGGTTCCAGCGCCTGTCGCCGGAACAGCGCCAACGATTGCGCGAACGCTTGCGCAATCGGCCACAGGAACGGCGGTAGGTCAGGGGAGCGGCAAGCGCAAACAAAAGATCGCCCGTTATACGGGCTCCTACAGAACCCCTGTAGGAGCCCGTACCACGGGCGATGTTCGGCGACGTATCGATCCCCGCCTAAAGTGACTTGACCGTCTGGATAAGCTCCGCTGCCATCGCCTGCCCGTCACCGTATAGCATTCGCGTCTGGTCGAGGAAAAACAGGGCGTTCTCGATGCCCGAAAATCCTGATCCCTGCCCGCGCTTGATAACAATGACGTTCTTTGCCTTGTCGGCGTTGAGAATCGGCATGCCATAAATCGGGCTGGAAGGATCCGTACGCGCCACCGGGTTGACCACGTCATTGGCGCCGATGATCAACGCCACGTCCGCGGTTGCAAACTCGGAATTGATCTCGGTCTCGTCGTAAATAATGTCGTAGGGCACCCCGGCTTCGGCCAGCAACACGTTCATGTGCCCGGGCATTCGTCCCGCCACCGGATGAATGGCAAACTTGACGTCCACGCCCCGATCTCGCAGCAACTGCGCCAGCTCCCAAACCTTGTGCTGCGCCTGGGCGACAGCCATGCCGTATCCCGGTACGACGAGTACCTTGTTGGCAAAGGCCAGCATGACGCCGGCATCCGAGGCCTCGATAGGCTTCATGTTGCCTTCCACCGCGTCGCCGCTGGCGATCGCAGTGTCGCCGAAACCCGAGAACAGGACGTTGGCCAGCGAGCGATTCATTGCCTTGGCCATCAACTGCGTGAGCAGGGTTCCCGCCGCGCCGACCACCGTGCCTGCGATGATCATGGCCGCGTTCTGCAGGACGAAACCCTCGAACGCGACGGCGAGGCCGGTCAACGCGTTGTAAAGCGAAATGACAACGGGCATGTCCGCGCCGCCGATCGGCAAGGTAATGGTGATGCCGAGGAGCAGCGCCAGCAGGAAGAACACGACGATCCAGCTGATGCCCGAGTGCTGTACGACGATGATCGCTGCGAGCACCAGCAGGACCAGCATGAGCACCATATTGAATATCTGCTGGCCGGAAAAGCGCACCGTCGATTTCATCAAACCTTGCAGTTTCGCGAATGCGATAAGGCTGCCGCTGAACGACACAGCACCGATCAGCCCGCCGAGAACGGCCAGCACACCGAAAGTGAGACCGTGATCCTCACCGCCGAAAAGCTCGACTGCCGCGATGGCCGCGGCCGCGCCGCCCCCCATGCCGTTGTACAGTGCAATCATCTGCGGCATGTCGGTCATCGCCACACGCTTGCCGCTGATCCAGGCGAGAATGCCGCCGATGGCAATGGCGACCGTCATCAGGCCGTAATTCCCCATCCCCGGATACAGGAAGGTGATCAGCGTGGCGACGATCATGCCGGCACCCGCCCACAGGATGCCGCCGCGCGCCGTCACCGGCGAGCTCATGCGCTTGAGTCCGAAAATGAACAGGATCGCCGCGATGAAGTAACTGATTTCGATCAGGAAGCGCAGGGAAGAACCGTCGCTCATTTGCGGACCTCCTTGCTGCTCTTGAACATCTCCAGCATGCGCTCGGTGACCACGTATCCGCCGACGGCGTTGCCGGCGCCGAGTACGACACCGATGAAGCCGATTACTGTCTCAAGAGTCGTGTCGGCCCGTCCAAGCGCCACCATCGCGCCTACCAGCACGATGCCATGCACGAAATTCGAGCCGGACATGAGCGGCGTATGCAGGATGACCGGCACGCGGCCAATGACTTCGTGGCCGACAAAAGCCGCCAGCATGAATATATAAAGTGCAATAAATCCGTCGATCATCGGTCGGATGCTCCTTCCAGGGACTTGCGCGTCGCTTCATGCCGGATCTCGCCGTCGCGGGTGAGTGCGGAAGAGGCGAATACCTCGTCCTCCCAGTCGATGGCGAGCTCGCCATCCTTGATGGCGGGACTGATGAAGTTGAACAGGTTTCGCGAAAACATCTCGCTGGCGTGACGCCCGAGAGACGCCGGCAGGTTGACCGGACCGACGATCTTTACCTTGTGCACGACAACCGTTTCGCCTGCCTTGGTCAGCTCGCAATTGCCGCCGGTTTCCGCGGCTATATCGACGATCACTGCGCCGGGTTTCATGGCTTTCACCGCGGCAGCCGAAATGATTCTCGGTGCCGGGCGTCCCGGGATAGCGGCGGTGCTGATCACGACGTCAGCCAGCGCGATTTCCTTGTCGAGCGCTGCCTGTTGCTGTTGTTTTTCCTCGTCTGTCAGCTCGCGCG
The DNA here is from genome assembly GCA_964452235.1 of uncultured Woeseiaceae bacterium. Lineage (GTDB taxonomy): Bacteria > Pseudomonadota > Gammaproteobacteria > Steroidobacterales > Woeseiaceae > IDS-8. Next base: position 794 of record CAYVLL010000094.1, on the reverse strand, counting down.
CGTAACCACCCTCGCCCTCGGCGCTTACTCCCGTTTCAACAAACTTCGCGCCGAGCGACTGTATCTGTTCTCGCGTGGCGCTGCGAACATCGTAGCCCTTGACGGCAGCGCCGAGTCGTTTTGCGGTGGCGATCGCCTGCAGACCGGCGACACCCGCGCCGATTACCAGGACCTGCGCAGGGCGAATCGTCCCGGCAGCGGTCGTGAGCATCGGAAAAAACTTGTCGAGTGTGCGTGCGGCGATGAGCGCAGCCTGGTAGCCGGCAGTCGCCGCCTGCGACGAAAGAACGTCCATGCTCTGCGCTCTTGAGATGCGTGGTATGAGTTCCATGGCGAAGCCCGTGTGCTTCTTCTTTTGCAGCGCCTTCACGAGATCGCGATTCAGGTGCCCGTACATCAGACCGGCGACCACCGATTCATCGGCGAGTTTCTCGACGGTTGCTGCAGGCATCGGTTGCACGGCAAGGAGGAGGCCGCAACTCTTCAGGACATCGGCGGAATCCGTTATCCGCACGCCCGCGTATTCGTCGTCCTGCAACTGGGACGCCTCACCGGCACCACGCTCCATCACTATGTCGACGCCCAGCTTCTGCAGCTTCGCGCTGATCTCCGGCGTCAGGGCGACACGAGTTTCACCCTGCATGGTTTCCTTCAGCACGCCAACAGTCAGCGGCATCGCATATCTCCAATCGTAAAGCCCGGGTGACGGCCAGGACCGGTGACGGTGACAACCGCCACTCGATGTAACGCGGCTGTCACGTTAATCGCGAATGATGGCATAGGAGTCTGCGTGG
>CAYVLL010000093.1:0-8927 GCA_964452235.1 uncultured Woeseiaceae bacterium | reverse complement strand
AGTATGCAAGACGCGTGGATTTGTGACGCCATTCGCACGCCGATTGGTCGCTATGGCGGGTCTCTCTCATCGGTGCGAGCCGATGATCTTGCCGCCATCCCTTTGCGCGAACTGTTAAAGCGCAACAGCGGATTGGCACCCGAGGTCATCGACGACGTTATTCTCGGTTGCGCCAACCAGGCGGGAGAAGACAATCGCAACGTTGCTCGCATGGCACTTCTGTTGGCCGGACTGCCGTCATCGGTCCCGGGCGCGACTGTCAATCGGCTGTGCGGATCGGGCATGAATGCAATCGGCAATGCAGCGCACGCCGTCAAGGCGGGTGAGGCAAATGTACTGGTTGCAGGAGGCGTCGAATCGATGTCGCGCGCACCGTTCGTGCTGGCGAAAGCAACTGCCGCGTTTGAACGTAACGCCGAAATCTACGATACGACGCTCGGCTGGCGGTTCATTAATCGCGAGCTCGAAAAGCAATATGGCGTCGACTCGATGGCCGAAACCGCGGAGAACGTGGCCGTCGATTTCGGCATCGGCCGCGACGACCAGGACCGCTTTGCACTCGCGAGCCAGCAAAAGGCGGCAGCGGCGATCGCTGCAGGGCGACTCGCGGAGGAAATCGTGGCAGTTGCTGTACCTCAACGCCGCGGGGATGCCGTGGTGGTCGACACCGATGAACATCCGCGCGCCGATTCGACTTTCGCGGCGCTCGCAAAACTGCGGCCGATCGTGCGCGCCGATGGCACCGTCACAGCCGGCAACGCGTCCGGCATCAATGACGGGGCTTGTGCGGTGCTCGTCGCGTCGGATCGGGCTGTCGAGGCAAATGGCTTGAAACGCCTGGCGCGCATCAGGGCCTGGGCCGCCGCGGGCGTCGAACCACGTGTAATGGGGATCGGTCCGGTGCCGGCGAGCAGGAAAGTGCTGGCCATGAGCGGATTGACCATTGAACAAATGGACGTTGTCGAATTAAACGAGGCGTTTGCCGCCCAGGGACTGGCTGTCCTGCGTGAACTGGGCGTGCCGGACGACGCGGAGCACGTGAACCCGAACGGCGGCGCTATCGCATTGGGTCACCCGCTCGGCATGTCCGGCGCGCGGCTCGTCTCGACCGCGGCCTACGAGCTGGCACGGCGCAACGGCCGTTACGCGTTGTGTACCATGTGTATCGGCGTCGGGCAGGGCATCGCAATGATCATCGAGCGCGTTGCGTGAGAAGGCCTTCGTGAGACGCTTCTCGTGAAAAAAGCCAGCGGGAAGAATCGCGAGATTGCGCGCGATGAATTGCAGCAGTTTGCCGAACGACTGCGCGCACGTCGCACGGTCAAGCTTTTCCTGAAGCGGCCGGTGAGCCGAGAACTCGTTCTCGAAGCGATTGAAGCTGCACGCTGGGCGCCCAATCACCACGTGACCGAGCCCTGGCATTTTTATTTGCTGGGGCCGGAGGCTATACGAGACAGCGTCGAGTTGACGCGTGTTGTCATCACCGAGCGCAAGGGCGCAAAGCTTGGCGAATTCAAGGCGCAATCCGCCGCAGCGGTCCCCGGCTGGCTGGTAGTTACCTGCCGGAGTTCCGATGACGAGCTCATGCAACGCGAGGACTACGCGAGTTGTTGCTGTGCCGTGCAGAACTTCATGCTCTATCTGTCGGCGGCCGGCGCGGCATCGAAGTGGGCAACCGGGCCGATCACTCGTGACGAGCGTTTTTACGATTTGCTCGGCATCAACAGCAATGAGGAGTTTATTGTTGGCCTGATCTGGTACGGCTACCCGAAGGTTATTCCGACCCAGACGCGCAAGGACGTGCAGGACATCGTCACCGAACGCAATTAGCGTGGTGGGAGCGCGCCGTGCGCGCGAATGGGGAAGGGTTTGTCTTTTGCAAATCGCCCGTGATACGGGCTCCTACAGGGGTCTGGCCTGTGGGAGCGCGCCGTGCGCACGAATGGGAATGGGTTCTATCAAGGCCGGCCGGCGATCAGGAGTTCGCTGAGTGGGTTCAGCCCCAGCCAGTACGATAACTCGCGCGGATGATCGATGGCCCACACCGCGAGATCGGCGCGCTTGCCGACCTCCACGGTGCCGCGATCGCCGGCCAGGCCGAGTCCGCGCGCTGCTTCGCGCGTTACGCCGGCGAGACATTCTTCCGGCGTCATCTTGAACAGGCTGGACGCGAGCACCATGGAGGCCAGCAGCGAACACACGGGCGATGTTCCCGGATTGCAATCGCTTGCTATTGCGATGGGTACGTGGTGCGCACGCAGCGCAGCCAGCGGCGGCAAGCGTGTTTCTCCCAGCGTCAGAAAAGCGCCGGGCAGCAGCACGGCGACGGTGCCGGCAGCGGCCATTGCCTCGATACCGCTGTCAGTTGTGTATTCCAGATGATCGGCTGACAACGCACCGCAGGACGCCGCCAATTCCGCACCGCCGCAGGCGCTCAGCTGGTCGGCATGCAACTTGACCGGCAATCCGAGCGAACGGGCGCGCTCGAAAACCCTGGCAACCTGTGCGCTGGAAAACGCAATGCGTTCGCAATACGCGTCAACGGCATCGACCAGCCCCGCTTCTCGGGCTGCGGGCAGCATCACGTCGCAGACAAGGTCGATGTAGTCGTCCGGCCGGTTGCGGTACTCGGGCGGCAACGCGTGTGCACCGAGGAAGGTCGTGACCACCGTCATGGCGAATCGTTCGCCCAGCATGCGGGCGGCACGCAGCATCTTCAGTTCGTTGTCCAGATCCAGTCCGTAGCCGGACTTGATTTCGATCGTGGCAACGCCTTCGCCTTTCAGTGCTGCGAGCCGCGGAGCGGCGCTGTCGCAAAGTTGCTCGAGCGTAGCGGCCCGCGTGGCGTTAACGGTGGAAAGAATACCGCCGCCCGCACGCGCAATATCCTCATAGGAAGCACCTTGCCGCCGCTGCTCGAATTCGTGTGCACGATTGCCACCGAAAACCAGGTGCGTATGACAATCAATAAGCGCAGGCGTAATCCAGCGTCCGGCCAGCGACCGCGTTTCCTTGCTGCGATAAAGAGGCAGGTCGCTCGCCAGCCCCACCCACGCAATACGGCCGTCCGCTATTGCAACTGCCGCGTTGTCGATCTGCCCATACGGCAACCTGCCCTCACGCATCGTCGCAACGCAGGCATCCGTCAGCAGAAGGTCCCATTCGCTCATCGACATAGCTTAACCGCTTATGGCGCAATCGCCCGTGGTACGGGCTCCTGCAGGGGGAGTCCATGCGTCGGTGGCGCTTGTCAACGAAGGCCGGCATGCACTAACCTGTATATACAACCTGCCGCCGAGCTACCCATGACGACCATTTTTGCCCGTAGAGTGTTGTTGACCGACGGCTGGCGCGACCAGGTACGCCTGGTCATCGAGCAGGACAGGATTGCAAGGATCGTCCGCGACGCGAAGCCGGCAAAAGGCGATGTGCGCGCCGGGATCGTCATACCGGGCCTCACCAACGCGCACAGCCATGCATTCCAGCGCGCGCTCGCCGGGCGTACGGAACAGCGCAGCCCGGACAGCCAGGACAACTTCTGGACCTGGCGCAGTCGCATGTACCGGCTGGCGGCGCGCATCGACGCGCCAACCCTGCTGGCAGTCGCGCGCCAGCTCTATGCGGAGATGCTGGCGGCTGGCTACACAGCTGTCGCGGAGTTTCATTACCTGCACAACGAACCGGATTCAGCGACTCCCTGCGAGGCGATGTTCGAGGCGCTGGTCACGGCAGCCAATGACACGGGCATGCGGCTTACCTACGTGCCGGTGCTGTACGAACGAGCCGGCTTCAACGAGCCGGAGCCTACGGCGGAGCAACGCCGCTTTGCCACGACGCTCGATGCATTCGAAGCGCACTATCGCCGGGCACAGAAGTCGGCGTCCGCTTCGGTAACGGTCGGCATCGGTGCGCACAGCCTGCGGGCCGTCAGTGAGCGTTCGCTCCGGCGAATCGTCGATCTCGCGGCAGCCGACGCCGTCCCGATGCACCTGCACATTGCCGAACAGCGGCGCGAGGTCGACCAGAGTCTCGCGGCGCTGGATGCACGGCCGGTGCGCTGGCTGATGCACAAGTTCAAGCTCGATGAGCGCTGGTGCCTCGTGCATGCGACGCACATCGATGAGGAGGAAACGGCAGCACTCGCACGGTCCGGCGCCATCGTGTGCCTGTGCCCCAGCACGGAAGCCAATCTCGGGGACGGCCTTTTCCCTTTGGAACGTTTTCTGGAGCACGGCGGGCGCATTGCCATCGGCTCTGACAGCCACGTGTCGCTCAATCCTTTCGAAGAGCTGCGCTGGCTGGAATACGGGCAAAGGCTGGTATGGAATCGCCGCAATATTGCGGCGATCGGAGACAGCCAAAGCGGTCGCTCGCTGTTCGAGCGGGCGGTCAATGGCGGTGCACTGGCGGCCGGGCGGAAGAGCGGGGCACTGGCAGCCGGCAATCACGCCGACCTCGTCGTGCTCGACGACGACGACCCGATGCTCGTTGGTCACGGCGCGGACTCACTGCTCGATGCGCTGGTTTTTTCCGGCTACCGGCTGCCGGTAGAACGTGTCATGACCGGCGGATGCTGGCAAGTGATCGACGGGCTGCATGTCGCGCGTGACCGCGCACGCGATTCGTACTCGAAAGCGATCAGGCAGCTTTTCCCGCCGGGCGAACCGGGCGCATGAGCATGACGGGCAAGCCGCGTTACCAGCAAGTGAAAGACCTGATCATCGGGCAAATCGTCAGCGGTGCACTCAGGCCGCATGATCGCGTGCCGTCCGAGAATGAGCTGGTCGGCAGCGCCGGCGTCTCGCGCATGACAGCGAATCGTGCCTTGCGCGAGCTGACAGACGAAGGGTACGTCGAACGCGTGGCGGGCGTCGGCACGTTCGTATCGGACCTCAAGGCGGCGTCGCACGTGCTCGAGGTGCGCAACATCGCCGATGAAATCGAGCGCCGCGGGCACCGGCACAGGGCAATTGTGCTCGAGTGCCGGCAGGAAGCGGCGGCAACCGCGGTCGCCGAAGCATTGCAGATCGATGTCGACGCTGACGTTTTTCACCTGCGTGTCGTACACCACGAGAACGACCGGCCGATCCAGCTCGAGGAGCGCTACGTGGCAGCTGCCTTCGCGCCCGCACTGTTGCAGCAGGACTTCAGCTGCATAACGCCGAGCGCCTATCTGTCGTCGATATCGCCGTTGCAGGAGGCAGACCAGGTGGTGCGTGCGGCGTTACCGGACGCAACAGTACGCAAGAACCTGCAGATGCGGGTCCGCGAGCCCTGCCTGCTGGTCCTGCGGCGTACCTGGGCACACGGCCGACCGGCAAGCTTCGCGCGTCTTTACCATCCCGGCGATCGCTTCGAATTGACGGGACACTACATTCCACCCGGCATGCGCATGGGCGCCGTGCCTGACAAGAGTGAACTGCGATGAATAAATCCAGCCTGCGAAAAATTACCGCGCCAACGGGCACGACGCTCAGTGCCAGGAGCTGGCTGACGGAAGCACCCTTGCGCATGCTCATGAACAATCTCGATCCAGATGTCGCGGAACGGCCGGAAGACCTGGTGGTGTACGGGGGTATCGGCAAGGCAGCGCGCAACTGGGAATGCTTCGACGCCATCGTCGCCAGCCTGCGGACACTTGCCGACGATGAAACACTGCTGGTGCAGTCGGGCAAGCCGGTCGGCGTCTTTCGCACGCACCGGGATGCACCGCGGGTGCTGATCGCCAATTCGAACCTGGTGCCTGCGTGGGCGAACTGGCAGCACTTTCGCGAGCTCGATCGCAAAGGTCTCATGATGTACGGCCAGATGACGGCCGGTTCGTGGATCTACATCGGCAGCCAGGGGATCGTGCAGGGCACGTTCGAAACCTTTGCCGAGATGGGTCGCCAACACTACGGGGGCGATCTCGCCGGGCGCTGGATTCTCACTGCCGGGCTCGGCGGCATGGGCGGCGCGCAACCGCTGGCCGCGACCATGGCGGGTGCGTCGCTGCTCGCGATCGAGTGCCAGGCAGACCGTATCGAAAAGCGCTTGCAGACCGGGTACCTGGATCGCCGGGCCGCGAATCTCGATGAAGCGCTGGCGATCATCGAAACCTCCGTCAAGAAGAAAGAACCGGTATCGGTCGGCCTCGAGGGAAACGCGGCGGAAATGTTGCCGGAATTGCTGCGTCGTGGCGTCCGGCCGGATGCGGTGACCGACCAGACCTCGGCGCACGACCCCGCCAACGGCTACCTGCCCGCCGGATGGAGTGTCGCGAAGTGGCACGAGCGTCGCAAAAGCGATCCGGACGGTGTTGCCGCGGCTGCCGTGCAATCGATGGCGCAGCACGTAAGCGCGATGCTCGAGTTTCACAAGGCCGGCATACCGACCTTCGACTACGGCAACAACATTCGCCAGGTCGCTTTCGACCAGGGTGTCAGCAATGCGTTTGCTTTCCCCGGCTTCGTGCCAGCTTACGTGCGGCCGCTGTTTTGTCGCGGCGTTGGTCCGTTCCGCTGGGTTGCGCTGTCCGGCGATCCGGAGGACATCTATCGCACCGATCGCAAGGTGAAAGAACTCATTCCTGATGACGCGCACCTGCATCGCTGGCTGGATGCGGCACGCGAACGCATCCGGTTCCAGGGTTTGCCTGCGCGCATCTGCTGGGTCGGCCTCGGGCAGCGCGATCGGCTCGGCCTCGCATTCAATGAAATGGTGCGCACGGGCGAATTGAAAGCGCCGGTGGTGATCGGGCGCGATCACCTGGACAGTGGCTCTGTCGCCAGCCCGAACCGCGAGACGGAAGCGATGCAGGATGGCTCGGATGCAGTCTCTGACTGGCCGATTCTCAACGCCCTGCTGAACACGGCAAGTGGCGCCACCTGGGTATCGTTCCATCACGGCGGGGGTGTCGGCATGGGCTATTCACAACACGCAGGCCTCGTCATCGTCTGCGACGGTAGCCGCGAGGCAGACGAGCGCATCAGGCGCGTGCTGTGGAACGATCCGGCCACCGGTGTGATGCGCCATGCAGACGCAGGTTACGCAGATGCCATCCATTGCGCGCATGAAATGGGCCTAAAGCTGCCGATGCTGAATGCGGAGAACGAACGATGAACCTGCACATCGACCATCAGCCGCTTACGCTCGGCGAGTTGCGCCAGGCCTGGCTGCACCCGGTGCGCGTAAGCCTGGGTGACAATGCGCGGCGTGCCATCGAGGCATCGAATGCCGTCGTTGCCGAGGTCGTAAAACGCGGCAAGCAGGTATATGGCATCAACACGGGGTTCGGCCAACTGGCGCAGGTCAGGATCAGCGACGACGAGCTGTCGCATCTGCAGGTGAACCTGGTGCGTTCGCACGCGGTGGGCGTGGGCAAGTTGCTGCCGGACGAAGTTGTGCGGCTCATCATGATCATGAAGGTCGTCGCTCTTGCCCAGGGCTATTCGGGCGTCTCAGTGGCACTCGTCGAGGGTTTGTGCGCACTCGTCAATCACAACATTTACCCGGTTATTCCGTCCAAAGGGTCGGTTGGTGCTTCCGGCGACCTCGCGCCGCTCGCGCACATGACCGGCGCATTGATCGGTCATGGCGACGTGCGCGTCAACGGCGCACAGCTGCCGGCCGCCACGGCATTGGCAAAGGCGGGAATCGAGCCGCTCGATCTCGGCCCGAAAGAAGGTCTTGCGCTGCTCAACGGTACCCAGGTCTCCACGGCGCTGGCGCTCAGTGCGGTGTTTCGTGCCGAACATGTACTCGCAGCGTCAATTGCGTCCGGTGCGATGGCGGCGGACGCGATCAAGGGCAGCGACACGCCGTTCGATCCGCGCATCCAGGAGCTGCGCCGGCATCCCGGCCAGATCGCCGTGGCGCGCCTCTTGCGCGAACTGATGCACGGCAGCGAAATTCGCGCCTCGCATCTCGAATGCACGCGAGTGCAGGATCCCTACTCGATTCGCTGCCAACCGCAGGTTGCCGGTGCTTGTCTCGATGTGCTCGATCACGTATCGCGCTTGCTGGCCACCGAGGCCAATGCAGTGACCGATAACCCGCTGGTGTTCACGGATACTCGCAGCGTCCTGTCCGGTGGCAACTTTCACGCGGAGCCGGTGGCGCTCGCGGCCGACTATCTCGCACTGGCCATTGCCGAAACAGGATCGCTATCGGAACGCCGCGTTGCACTGTTGATCGATGCGCACTTGAGCGGCTTGCCCGCGTTTCTGGTAAAAGACAGCGGGCTTAATTCGGGTTTCATGATGGCCCAGGTAACGGCGGCGGCACTCGTCTCCGAAAACAAATCACTTGCTCATCCGGCCAGCGTCGATAGCATACCGACGTCGGCGAACCAGGAGGATCACGTCAGTATGGCGACATTCGCAGCAATGCGGTTGCATTCGATGCTGGACAACGCGGCCCATATTGTCGCGATCGAGCTTCTTGCGGCCGCGCAGGGCATTGAATTTCATCATCCGCAAACGAGTTCGGAGCCTATCGAGCAGATAATTGGCGAAATTCGCAAAGTGTCGGCGCACTACGACAACGATCGTTCATTGTCGTCCGATATCGCAGGCCTCGCCCAACTGATCAATGACGGCTTCTTTTACCGCCACGCCGCCGGCCTTCTGCCCAGTGCTGCAAGCGCCGCCTGATGAGCATTCTTTATTACTGGCACCAGGGCACGTCGCCCCTCCTGATCAGTATTCCGCACGACGGCCGGCGCATTCCGCCGCGCATAGCAGACCGCATGAGCGAAGAAGGTACGGCGATTCCCGACACTGACTGGCATGTGCGACGCCTGTACGACTTCGCCAAGCTCTCCGGCGCAAGCATTATCTCGGCCAAGTTCTCGCGTTATGTCGTCGATCTCAATCGCTCTTCGGACGACGCTGCGCTGTACGGCGATCGCGTCGCAACCCGCCTGTTCCCCGACACTACCTTTGCCG
>CAYVLL010000092.1:0-9031 GCA_964452235.1 uncultured Woeseiaceae bacterium | reverse complement strand
TTTTGTTTGCGACCGTGATTACACTGTTCCTGGTGCCTTCGCTTTACCTGCTCGAGATTGATACGCGTAAAAGGCTTCGCGAGGGGCGGGACCTGTTACTTGGCAGGCAACCGCACGAGGAATCCGAAGTGGCCCGTTCGCCAGGCACATGAGTCGCCATTTAGCTAACCATCCTGATCCGTTCGAAGGGGGTATGAACGTGAAAAATATGATTCTCATCCAGACACTGTGCCTGATGCTTGCCGGGTGTGGCCCGAACGAGAGCGATCCGGTCGACAGTCAGCCGCCATCGAAAGCCCGGCATTCGGGCGTGCTAACAGACTATATGAATCCCGATGTGCGACCCGGCGACGATTTTTTCGCGTACATCAATGGTGGTTGGGTCGATACGGCTGTAATACCTGCGGACAAGGCCCGCTACGGCATCGGCACGATTCTGCATGAAGAATCGCAGGACCGGGTCAGAGACATTATCGAGCAGTCGGCAGCCGGTGATTTCGGCAATGGCAGCGACGAGCAGAAAGTGGGCGATCTATACCTGTCATACATGGACATGGAGACCCGCAACGAACTTGGAATCGCCCCGTTGGCCGGGGAGTTCCAGCGTATAGATTCCATCGCGAATCATGCCGAACTTGCTGTCTACTTCGCCGCGGCCAACAAGTCCGGTTTCGGAATGCCGTTCGCACTGGCGCAGTATGTCGATTTCAAGAATCCGGGTACCTACATGATGTACACGTGGCAGGGCGGTCTGGGGCTTCCGGACAGGGAGTACTATTTGAAGGAAGATAATCGCTCAAAGGAAATCCGAAGCAGCTACCGGGCACATGTGGAGAAAATGCTCGTATTGGCCGGACTGCCGAATGCCGCTGAGTCGGCCGATACGATCATGGCACTGGAATCACGACTGGCGGCCGAGCATATGCAGAAGGAGTTGACGCGTGACATGGTCGCGCTCTACAACAAAATCCCCCGCGAGGAGCTGACTGAGTTGATGCCGAATTTCAATTGGGACGGCTTTCTGCAAGAGGCGCAGATTCCGAACATTGACGGGCTTGTCGTCACACAAATTGATTACATGAAGGCAGTAGACGGTATCCTGATGGATACGCCCATCGATGCATGGAAAATCTACCTCAAATGGGCAGTGCTGAACGCCTCCGCCGCGTTACTCGATGAATCCATGGATCGCCAGAATTTCGAGTTCTACAGCAAGACCTTGCAGGGAACCGAGGAGCCGCTGCCATTGTGGCGCCGGGGCGTAAACCTGGTGAACGCCAACCTCGGAGAAATCGTCGGCAAGGTTTATGTCAGGGAACATTTCCCACCTGCGGCGAAGGAGCGAATGCTCGATTTGGTTGACAACCTGTTGAAGGCCTACGAGTCAAGTATCAGGGAACTCGACTGGATGACGGATGAAACGAAAGCCGAGGCCCTCGACAAGCTGTCCAAATTCACACCGAAGATAGGCTACCCGGACGTCTGGAAGGACTATTCATCGCTGGAAATTCACAAGAACGATCTCGCAGGCAACGTGCGGCGATCCGCGCTCGTTGTGTACCAGCAGAACATCGATCGCCAGGATGGCCCTGTTGACGAAGACGAGTGGCATATGACGCCGCAGACGGTGAATGCTTACTACAACCCGCCGCTCAACGAAATTGTTTTCCCGGCCGCCATCCTGCAACCGCCGTTCTTCGACCTGCAGGCCGACGATGCCGTGAACTACGGCGCCATCGGGGCAGTGATCGGGCATGAAATCGGACACGGCTTTGACGACCAGGGCAGTACATTTGACGGCGACGGCGTATTGCGCAACTGGTGGACCGAGCAAGATGCCGAACAATTCAAAAAAAGAACAGCAAAGCTGGTTGAACAGTACTCCGGATTCAAACCGTATCCTGACGTGAACCTGAATGGCGAGTTTACGCTCGGGGAGAATATCGGCGACCTGGGCGGCCTCGCCATTGCGTTGCTGGCATACAAGATTTCGCTCGACGGCAAGGAAGCACCGTTACTGGACGGTTTCACGGGGGTGCAGCGAGTATTTATCGGCTACGGACAAGCCTGGCGGAATAAATATCGGGAGGAGGCATTGCGCATGCAGATCGAAACCGACCCGCATTCGCCAGCCATGTATCGAGTCAACGGCGTCGTTCGCAATATTCCTGAATTCTACGATGCATTCGAGATCGCCGAATCCGACGCCCTTTTTCTCCCACCCGAGGAGCGTGTGAAGATATGGTGAGTGTCAGCGGCGCAGGATGGCCCACCAGCGCGCAATGTTGAGCAGGCTCATCAGTGATGCCGCAACGTAGGTAAACGCGGCCGCCCTCAGCAGGCGGCGTGCATGCGGCCGGTCGGCGGGCTTTAAAACCCGGTGGCTCTCGAGCAGCGGCAGGGCGCGGCCGAAACTGGCATCGATTTCAGTTGGCAGAGTGACAAGATGCACGAGAGTGGCCGTGCCGAGACTCAGCAAGCCGCCGAGAAACATGACGACACCCAGAGACGGGGTTCTGGTCAGCATGCCGATGAAGGGCGACAGCATCAGGATACCGGCGCCGACCCGTTCTATCGGACGCAACGATTTGACCAGCCGGTGCCGCAATCGAAGTGGCCCATAACCGGTGCGATCCTGAATCGCGTGGCCGACTTCATGGGCGGCCACGGCAATTGCCGTCAGCGAATGACCGCTGTACTTGTCGGGTGTCAGCCGCACCGCTTTGTCCGTCGGATCGTAATGATCCCCCTGGTCGGTTTGCTCGACTCGCACATCGGTCATGCCGTTCTTGTCGAGCAGGTAGCGCGCGAGTTGCGCACCACTTCCCTTATAGCGATCCGCAGGGAGTGAATAACGGGCAAGAACGTGCTTGACCCACAGACCGGGGCCGAAAATCAATGCGAGTAATACCGCGCCGATGATCACGAAGTGCATACGCTGATAATAGGCTAAGTCGCTGTCAACTGATTGCGAGGCTGCAAGCTTTGCGCTACAAAAAACGGTCCGCACGTCCGAGACCGGCCTGGCAGGCCAGGACCGCAGCAATGCGAGCGTTGTTTATCAGCAATGCCTTGTTTGCAAGCAGGGATCGCCCGTCAGTGAGTTCGACGATTCGAGACAGGATGAACGGCGTTAGCTGACTGCCGCCAATTCCGGCTCCATCGGCATCGCTGACAGCCTGGCCAATGGCCGCTTCGGCTTCTGCGGGCTCGAGGGCGTCAGCAGCCGGGACCGGTACCGTGATCAACATGCCATTGCCGGTTTCGAGATCCCGCCACGCGCGCAACAGATCCGCCGCTTCGTCGCAAGTATCGACGAAGTGCGCGAGGCGCAGCCCGCTGTCTGCACTGAAGAATGCGGGCAGGTTACGGGTGCCCAGGCCGATCACCGGCACTCCCTGGGTTTCCAGTACTTCGAGTGTCAGCGGCAGGTCAAGCAAGGATTTGGCGCCGGCGCAAACGCCCGCGACCGGAGTGCGACCCAACTCGTACAGATCGGCCGAGACATCTTCCGGATGGCCGCGATGTACGCCACCGATGCCACCCGTGGCAAAAATACGGATATTGGCGGCATCCGCCACGACAATGGTCCCGGCAACCGTCAGGGACCCGTGACGCTTCGCAGCGACGATGGACGGCAAGTCACGACGGCTGCATTTCGCGATGCTCTCGGGATCGGCCCGGCCAAATTCCTCGATCTGTTGTTCCGACATACCGACAGTGACATCGCCATGCACAATGCCCAGTGTCGCGGGGCACGCGCCCTCGGCACGAATGGCTTCTTCCATCGCCAGGGCTGTCTCTACGTTGTGAGGCCACGGCATTCCGTGGGTGATCACGGTGGTTTCGAGGGCCACGACCGGCCGGAGCTCGAGCTCTGCCTGGCGCACTTGCGGAGAAACGACTAGTTCCATGGAGTATTCCTGGTGATAAGGCCGGTGCGCCAGGCGCTCATGGGCTCAGCTTTGCTCCACGCCCCGGGTTATGGCAGCGACCGACCAGTCGGGACAGTTTCTTTCGGTCGATGCGATGGTGAGCCCGGCGCCATTCTGTCCGATGCGCAAGCTATTTACCGGGTTAAAACCCTGAAGGCGCGCGTACAGGGTCGCTGCGATCAGTGCATCACCGGCACCGGTTACGTCGATCACTTCCGTCACCACGGCGGGCAAGCGAATACTGCCGGCTACGGTAGAGCAGGCCAGACCGTCCGGCCCGGCCGTTACGACAGCGCTGCGAACTCCCCGCTGGCATAAAGCACTGGCCATCGCAACGGGATCGGGCGGCAGCTCGTCGCCCAGTATGGCGCGCGCTTCGTCGCGATTGCAAAACAGCATATCGACGCCATTCAGGTTGAGCGGCAGCCTGCGTGCCTTCACGGTCGATACAGCATCAATGACCAACGGCAGTCCTTGCTCACTGCATCCGGTGATCAAAAATGCCAGCGAGTCCTTTGGCAGATTCGCATCCGCGAATACGATACTTGCTCGCGAAATTTGCAGCCATCGCGCCCGAATAAAGTCCCGGTTCATCGATTCACAAATGTCCATGTCGGCGAAACCTGCGAACAGGTCGCCATCCGGTTGCAATGCTGCCGTGTAAGTGCCGGTCGGCCGATCCAGGCTCGTCTGGACCAGGCCCGTATCTACACCGTATTGCGCCGTGTCCTTAACGAGCTCGCGCCCGTCAGCATCGTCTCCCACAACTGCTATCAACTGGCAAGAGACAGAGAGCCGAGCGAGATTTTCGGCGACATTGCGGGCGACACCGCCACGCCCAAAGCGGATGGAAACGGGATTTGACGTTTGCGCGACCGCTGGCTGGTGCAATTGCAACAGTCGATCGACCGACATCCCTCCGATGCAGCATACGGTGTGTCGCTCGGTGGCTTGATTCATAGAGGCTCTCATCGGTTCCATTGCCGGAATTATGTCAAGAGACTGTCGCCGAATGCCTGAAAACCGGTCAAAAGCTGACAAAGCTGGTAACCATTCGTGCCCGCCGGCAATCCCGAATACAGTTTATAAACAATAGTAAAAACAGAACTTTATAACACAAACACACAACCGGTTCATGGTTGGCACGCGGCTTGCAAAGGCTTCTGCCAAAGCCGGTGCCGACGGGTCACGAACGTCACACCGGCGTCGAATGGAACGGAGAACAGTGATGAGCAAGGAAATTATTCAGGACTGGACAGACAGTACGGTGCTGTTGAAATTCGGCAAGCATCGGGACGTTCGCTACCAGGTTTATCGGGATGGGGCCAAGCTCCTGCAGGAAATCCGGGATGAAGAGGATGAGACCATTCATACCCTGGAATTACCCTGCGGCATGCTGATGGAAAAGCGCAGCTACGAAGTCCTGTTGCGCTACGTCCTGCTGGACATTGTCGCCGATTAAGCGTGCCTGAAGACTGAGGTCCCTGTAATCCTGGTTCGTTGGCGTCCGGCTGTCTCGCCAATCTGATCCGTTCGGCGGAACTTGCGCAAATTCGCCGTCAATCCGCGAATATCGATTCGGTTGGCCCAACTGCTGCCCGCATCGGAGGACTGGAACCTACTTTTTCGGGCGCCGAAATCCCGGATAGCGTATGCTTGCGCGCATGAGCAAATCCAGCGCAGCTACGCCGGGCACTGCGGTGTCCAACAATCAACCCTTCAAAATTGTGGAATTTACGCGGGCCGAGCCACCCGACGGCCAGACAGAGGCCGAATGGTACCGGTATGTCATCAGTCAGGGTCGCGGCGCCATGTCCGGGCTACGACAGGGTACCCGTGAAAGCGTTACCGCCGCGGTCGAGGAAATCGTCGCGCGCATGAATGAGCGGCGCCTGGGTCGCTTCGGTCGCGTACACCTGAGAATGGGCGACGGCCCGAAGTCCGATCGCGCCAAACGCTGATTACGCAGCCTGGTAGGCAGGCTACCAGCGGCGCACCGGGCCGGTATCCACGTGCAAGAAATCGGATTCCTCGTAGTAGCCGACACCGCCACGCTGCAGCTCGATCGCTGCGTCCCGCAATTGCTTTAGCTCCACCCCGCGCAAGCGCACATCCAGGGCCTTGCCAACCGTGTGCAGGCTATTCTCGGCTACACCGCTGCCGCTGTTTCGGTTGCGCAGCATCTCGTTGGTTTGTGGCGACCGATACGCGGAAATGACTTCGTACGTTCCACGGCCACCGACCCGCTGACGGATATCGTAAACGAAATCGAGAAGCTCCGGATCGATAGTGCCGCGGTCGCCGCTGCGGAAGTCAGAAAGAAATGCTTCGATCTCGCGCAGCGCCGAGTCAATGTACTCGCCGCCTCGCGAATAGGCGATATTCAGACTATCTCCGGTATGGGTGTGATAAAAAGACAGCCGCCGTTCATCGGTAGTGACTGCCAAAGCCGTTGACAGCAACAACACTGTCGTGCCGGCTAACAGCACAATGCTCGACAGCAAGCATTGTCGCATTGGCCGAACGCTTCTCAAAAGCCGACCAGTCGCGAATGCTCGACTTTGAGGCATCGATCCATGACAACTTCGAGTCCCGCCGATTGCGCCTTCGCTGCTGCCTCAGCGTGTCGCACGCCGAGCTGCAACCATAGACAACGAATGGCGCGCGCTTTGATCAGCGGCTTGACTTCGTCTACGAGTCCGGGAAGCGCGTCGCTGCGACGAAAGACGTTGACCATATCGAACGCTTCGTCGATGCGGGCAAGTGACGAGACCGCCCGTTCGCCAAGAATGATCTCATCTTCTACGGTCGGATTGACCGGGATCACTCTGTAACCCGCTCGCTGGAGATACTGCATGACGCCATGGCTGGGTCGATCGCTTGACGGACTGGCGCCCACCATTGCAACCGTGCGCGTGCTCTTCAGAATCCGGAGAATGGATTCATCGTCCATTTGAAATTCCACTTCGCTCATCTGGCGCACCAACTGGCCTTTCAGGGGTCCAGCATAGCAGGCCTCTGCGAATGCCGTATACGATCACTTTATCGGGAATACATGGCTCTTAAGCATCCGCACCCTTTGTTCACTTGGTACGAACAAGCTGCGTTAGCAATTACAGTAAGATACAGCAGGTCTCGATTGGCAAGTTCCGGCTATGCTGAACAGGAGGGTTACGCGTGAGTGACAAAGCCGATTTGGCGCCCGAGACATTCGTGGCGCAAGGACTTCACTATATCGGACCCGGCCATGGTGCGATTGTGCCGCCCATTGAGCCGTCAACCACGTTCGCCCGTGACGAACAGTATCGCCTTGTCTCTGCGTCGCATAGTTATGCTCGCGATCACAATCCGAGCTATCGCACGGCTGAGGAAATGCTGCGACGGCTGGAAGGAGGCGCTGATGCTTTGTTGTTCGCTTCCGGCATGGCGGCAGCGGCCGCCGTAGTGCAGTCGCTGGAGCCCGGCGATCATATCGTCGCACCCAAGGTGATGTACTGGGGGTTGCGCAACTGGTTGATCGGCTTCTGTGATAAGTGGGGTGTCGAGCTCGACCTGTTCGACACCGGCGATGTCAATGGCGTGGCGGCAAAGGTTCGCCCCGGCAAGACACGCATTGTCTGGGTCGAAACGCCCAGTAACCCGACCTGGGACGTAATTGATATCAGAAGTGCAGCCCAGGCGGCACACCAGGCAGGCGCTCTCCTGATAGTCGACTCTACCGTGCCGACCCCCGTATTGACCCGGCCCATCGAACTCGGCGCGGATATCGTCATGCATTCGGCCACCAAGTATCTTAATGGGCACGCGGACGTTGTTGCCGGTGCGCTGGTGACGGCCAGAACGGACGAGTTCTGGCAGCGTATCTGCGAGATTCGTGCCGAGGCCGGCGCACTGCTTGGCTCGTTCGAAGCGTGGCTCTTGCAGCGCGGCATGCGCACGCTGTTCATTCGCGTGCTGAAATCAAGCGGCTCCGCACTGCAAATTGCGCAGCACTTTGAGAATCATCCGCAGTTAGACGCAGTGCTGTATCCCGGATTGGCGAGCCACCCGGCTCATGCAATCGCCGCAACGCAAATGCAAGGCGGCTTCGGTGGCATGCTCTCTTTGCGCGTTCACGGGGGTGCTGCCGCCGCGATCGAGGTCGCAAAGCGTTGCCGGGTCTTTATTCGTGCAACGTCGCTCGGCGGCGTCGAAAGCCTGATCGAGCATCGCTACTCGATCGAAGGTCCGCAAAGCCCGATCCCGCACGACCTGCTGCGCCTGTCAGTCGGCATCGAATCCGTCGACGATCTGATCACCGATCTCAATCAGGCCCTCTCCGGGGTCGGACCTCGTTAAGTCCCTGATTTGCCTTGCTCTTCCTCGCCGGGTCGGACCTCGTTAAACTCCTGACTTCAAAGGATTTTCTGAGGTCCGACCCCGATCAGCGTGGTCCGACCTTTGTTTACCAAGACTTATCAAAGGCTTGCTGAGGTCCGACCCCTGGACAGGTGCTGGGTAGGTTAGAAGTCTTGGAGGAGGGATTCGATGCGCTGACGTGCCTCGGTATCGGGCAAGCGGCCGGTGCCGGCGGCGGCGTTGTCCGCCATGTGCCGCGGATTGCTGGTCGCGGCGAGGACGCAGGTAACGTCCGGGTGACCCAGAATATACTTCAGTGAAAGTTGCGCCCAGCTGTCGCAATCGAATTCCTCCGTCCAGGACGGCAGCTCACGGTCACCGACCCGCCTGAAATAGCTGCCGTTGCCGAATGCACGATTGATCATTACGGCAACGCCGTGTTCCGCGGCAGCAGGAATCACACGATTCGCTGCCTTTGTTTCGAACGGGGAGTAGTTCACCTGGATGAAATCGAGTTTGCGCTTCCGGATGATTTCCTCCATCTGTTCGAAGCCGCTTTCGCGTGAAGTCGTAACGCCGATATATCGCACTCGTCCTGCGTCTTTCCATCCCTGAAGATTGTCGAGTTGGGTGTCGGCATCCACCAGGCTGTGCACCATTACCAGGTCCAGCGGTTTCTTCTTCAGGAGGCGCTGCGAGCGTTCCAGTGACTGCAAGCCTTCTTCCTTGCCGCGTACGCCGACCTTGGTAGCCAGAAA
>CAYVLL010000091.1:0-9145 GCA_964452235.1 uncultured Woeseiaceae bacterium | reverse complement strand
GTCGATGCGCAATCAGGATCACCATGTGCTGCTTGCTGCCGGACACGCTGCGCACTGCCATTGTGATCTCCTGTTCGGTAATGGAGTCGAGTGCCGAAGTTGCCTCGTCAAAAATAAACAGGCGCGGGCCGCGCAGCAAAGCACGTGCGATAGACAGTCGCTGGCGCTCGCCGCCGGAAACGCGCAAGCCGCTTTCGCCGAGTCGCGTATCGAGGCCTTTGCCGGAGCGCTCCAGCAACTGGGCCGCAGACGCCTTTTGCAGCGCGTCGTACATTTCCTCGTCGGTCGCATCCGGCCTGACGAGCAGCAGGTTCTCCCGAATCGTGCCGGAGAAAAGCTGCGGGTCCTGTGTCACAAAGCCGATCTGCCGCCGCACCGGGTTGTAGCGCAGTTCGTCGACGGGGATGCCGTTCATGTAAATCGTGCCGCCTATCGGCGTGTACAGTCCGACCAGCAACTTGACCAGCGTCGACTTCCCGGAGCCCGACGGACCGACGAAAGCAATGGTCTCGCCGAGCTTCACTTCGAAACCTAGGTGATCGACGGCATTCTCCGTCGCAGTGCGATGCTTGAAAACGACATCGTCGAAACGCAGGTCCTCCAGAAGACCCAATTCGACCGGATCCTCAGGACGCTTCTCGACCGGCTTCTGCATCAGCTCGTCGAACAGTTGCATCGATGCTTGCGCCTCGCGGTAGTTCAGGATGATCCGGCCCAGGTCCTGCAACGGCACGAAGACCATGTTGAGGATGAATTGCGTCGCGATGAGCTCGCCGGTCGTAAGCGTCTCCCTGAAAATGAGCCACAAAAGAATGAAAAGTATGGACTGCTTGAGTGTGTTGATAAGGGTGCCCTGCAGGAACGACAGCGTGCGAACCCGCCTGTTCTTGTCCATTTCGAGATCGAAGATGTTCCTTGTGTGAACCTGCAAGCGGCGAATTTCAGGATAGGTGAGGCCAAGACTTTTGACCAACTCGATGTTACGCAGCGATTCCGTAATCGAACCGGCCATCCTCGCCGTCTCGCGCACAACCTTGCGCTGTATCGTTTTCATTTTCTTGCTAAGCAATCCGGTCAAGCCGCCGAGCAGGAGTACGCCGATGAGAAATACCGGGATCAGCAGCCAGTGCCTGGTGATTCCATACCAAAGCAGAAAGCAGAAACCGACGATCGAAGAAAACAGGATATTGACGAACGCGTTAATAAAGCGTTCCGTGTCCGTGCGAACCTTCTGCAACATGCCCATGGTTTCGCCGCTGCTGCGGTCTTCGTATTCCTGGAATGACAGCCGCAACGTTTGCCGCAGGCCGTCATTGAAGATCTGCATGCCGAACTTCTGTACGACCATTGCCAGGACGTAGTCCTGGAAAGTTTTCGCAAGCCGGGCAGCAAGCGCGATGCCGGCGGCGATCAGCAGCCAGCCCAGGGCTCCGCGGAGAAGCTCGCCATCGGGCTTGTTTTCGGGATTCAGCGCATAACGATCGATAATGATGCCGAAGATCAGCGGGTCAACCAGCATGAGGACTTGCGCCGTCGCCGCCAGCAGCAGCGAAAGGGCGATCCACCCGCGCAACGGGTGCAGGTACTTCCATAAGATTTGCATGATGATCAGGGTCTGTCGGGAGATGAGGTCCAGTTTACGCGTCGATGTAGCAGCGCGGCACAAATCCCGTGTAACCTGCGCCAATACAGAAGCCTGTCGAGGAGATGTGCGATGGCCCGGTACGACAGCATTCTTGAAACTATCGGCAATACGCCTTTGGTGAAGCTGCAAAAGCTCGCTCCGCCCGATGTCAGCATCTGGGTGAAAATCGAGGCCTTCAACCCGATGGGCTCGGTCAAGGACCGCATGGCGCTGGCCGTCATTGAGCGTGCCGAGCAAGCTGGCGAACTGAAACCCGGACAGACCGTGATCGAAGCAACGAGCGGCAACACGGGAATCGGGCTGGCGATGGTGTGCGCGAAAAAAGGCTACCCGCTGGTGGTGACCATGGCGGAGAGTTTCAGCATCGAGCGGCGCAAAATGCTGCGCTTCCTCGGTGCGAAGGTTGTTTTGACGCCAGCGTCGGAGAAAGGCAGCGGCATGTTGAACAAAGCGATCGAACTGGCCCAAACGCACGGTTATTACCTCTGCCGGCAGTTCGAGAACGAGGCCAATGCCGACGTGCATTCGCGCACGACGGCACCGGAAATACTTAAGGACTTCGAGGGCGAACGCGTCGATTATTTCGTCACCGGCTTCGGTACCGGAGGCACATTGCTGGGCGTGTCGCGGGCGTTCCGGAAAGCCGGCACCGGGACACGCATCATAGTTGCGGAACCGGACAATGCGCCGGTGCTCGGCAGCGGTATCGCACAGCCCCGTGACGGGAACGGCACGCCCCATGGCAGCCATCCGTATTTTCGCCCGCACCTGATGCAGGGTTGGAGTCCTGATTTCATATCGCGACTTACGGAGCAGGCCGTTGCCGAGGGTCTCGTCGACCAGATCGTGCCGGTGGCGGGCGACGATGCAATGCGCCTCTCGCGAGAGTTGGCTCGCCGGGAAGGCATTTTTGTCGGTACGTCCGCCGGCGGTACCCTGGCCGCTGCGCTGCAGATTGCAAACAGCGCGGCCGCCGGCAGCAATATCGTCTGCATGTTGCCGGATACCGGCGAGCGTTACCTGTCCACTCCGTTGTTTGCGGACATCCTCGAGGACATGAACGACGATGAAATCGCGCTTTCGCGTTCAACCCCGAATTACCGGTTCGACGTATCGCCGGCTTCCGTCGCTCCCGCGCCGAACCCGCAGGCAGCCGTGCTGGACCCGGATGCAGAGCGCGTTGTCCGTGATGTGATCGAAAAAGAGCCGGTGGTCCTGTTCGCGCTGGAGTGGTGCGAATTCTGCTGGTCCGCGCGCAAGCTGTTCGGGCGACTTGGCGTCAGATACCGCAGCATTGATCTCGACTCGGTTGAGTACCAGGACGGCGATCAGGGGGTAAAGATGCGCGCTGTACTTGCGCAGCTCGCCGGAGCACCGACCATTCCGCAGATCTTCATAGGCGGGCAGCACATCGGCGGCTGTACCGAGTTGTTCGATGCGATGCGCAATGGCTCGCTGCAGGAGCGACTGGATAGCATCGGTGTGGACTTCGACCACTCGGTCGATATCGATCCCTACACGCTTTTCCCGCAGTGGTTGCATCCCCGCAAGTCTGCCTGACGGCACGGAAAGGGCATAAAGCGGACCAGACTTCGCCTATACTGGACGCTACCGACGTATATAAGTGGATATAACGGCGACGTGCCCAGCCTCCGCACCCCATTGCTCGTAATCCTGTGCCTGGTGCTCGCTGCGTGTTCCCCGCCGCGGGGCGGCGAGGTTGCGTCAAAACAGGTTGTGCGGGTTGCTGCCGCTTCCGGCCTGAGATTTGCATTACCCGAAATCGCAGGCGTGTTCCAGCAAGACCACGGGATCGAGGTGGAGGTTACCTTTGGATCTTCCGGTAACCTCGCGCGACAGATTGCGCAAGGCGCACCGTTCGAACTGTTTCTTTCGGCGGACGAAAGCAACGTCTGGCGGCTTGCAGACCTTGCAATGACGCGCGACAAAGGTTCGCTCTATGCGGTGGGACGCATCGTCCTGTTTGCACCTACTGACTCTCCGCTCGTACCTGACCCAGCGCTGCGCAATCTGGGCAGCAGGCTGGCAGACGGATCGCTGCGTCGCTTCGCGATTGCCAACCCCGAACATGCGCCGTACGGACGCGCAGCCGAGCAGGCGTTGCGATCACTTGCACTTTGGGAGCTCATACATCCTTTCCTGTTGTTCGGAGAGAATATTTCACAGGCCGCGCAGTTCGCGGCAAGCGGCAATGCCGACGGTGGCATCATCGCCTACTCGCTGGCGATTGCCCCGCAGTTCCATGGGCAAGGCAGTTACGCATTGATACCCGATACGCTGCACGCACCGTTGCGCCAGAGGATGGTGCTCACGCGAGCGGCCACGACCGAGGCAGCGAATTTATACGAGTATCTTCGCTCGCCGCCAGCCCGCGAGATATTCGCACGCTACGGCTTCACGCCACCAAACGATTGAACCGCGCGCATGGACTGGACTGCATTCGCACTTTCGGTACGGCTTGGGATCGTCACGGTGATCATCCTGCTGCCACTTGCATTCCTCCTTGCTCGTGTCCTCGCCTACCAGGAATTTCCCGGTCGCGGGTTCGTGGAAGCGCTGGTTGCATTGCCACTGATACTTCCGCCGACGGTTGTCGGCTACTACCTGCTCGTTGCCTTCAGTGCCGATGCGAGTATCGGCCGCGTGTTCGAGCAACTCGTCGGCCATACGCTCGCCTTCAGCTTCGAAGGACTGGTCGTTGCATCGGTTCTGGTCAACCTGCCGTTTGCCGTGCAACCGATGCAGAATGCGCTGCATGCGATCCCGCAAAACGTGCGTGACGCCGGAAGATGCTGCGGCCTCTCGCCTGTGCAGGTCATTCGACGACTCGAATTGCCACTCGCATTGCCGGGCATCGCCACCGCACTTGTGCTGACTTTCGCGCATACGCTTGGTGAATTCGGCGTCGTACTGATGGTCGGCGGCGCCATTCCCGGTGAAACGCAGACGATATCGATCGCAATCTACGATCGTGTACAGGCTTTCGACGATCGGGCAGCCGGCATCATGGCGCTCGTGCTTCTCGTCCTGTCCCTCATCGCGCTCGGCATCACCAACACCCTGGCCCGTCGCATGCGGCGCAACGGCTGACCCATGTCCGGCGGCGCTACACTCTCGATTCGCTTGCGGCAGGCAGCCCCGATTCCGCTCGAAGTGAAATTTACGGCACCCGCTGGCGCAATTACCGCACTGTTCGGCCCGTCGGGCAGTGGCAAGACAACCATATTGCGCGCCATCGCCGGGCTTTATGTTCCGCACGAAGCCCAAATCCTATGCGGCGAGACGCGTTGGACGGATACTCACGACGGACTGTTGGTGCCGGCTCACCGCCGTCCCGTCGGGATGGTGTTCCAGGACTACGCCTTGTTTCCTCACCTCACTGTGCGCGAACAGATTGCAATGCCGTTGCGTCATCTGGATGCTGCACGCCGCCGCAGTCGGGTCGACGACCTCATCGAACTGGTGGAACTGGTCGGGCTTGAGGAGAGAAAACCTGCAGCACTGTCCGGGGGGCAACAGCAACGGGTTGCGCTGGCGCGGGCGCTGGCACGGGATCCGCAAGTCCTGCTGCTCGACGAACCTTTCGCGTCCGTCGACTGGGCATTACGCGAATCATTGCGACGCGAATTGCTGCGCCTGCATCGCACAATGCCCATTGCCATCGTCCTGGTGACACACGATTTCGATGACGTGGCCAAACTCGCGACCCATCTCGTCGCCCTGGATCACGGCAACCAGAGCGCGGCAGGTACCGTTGAGGATCTCACTGCGGACAATGCGATACCCGGCATGGAATCGTATCGCGATCCCGCGGTTGCACTGGACGCCGAAATCATTTCCCACGACGTCAAACGCGAATTGTCTGAAATTCAAGCCGGAAGTTTACAACTGCAGGTACCGCCCATCAGTGCAGAGGTTGGCGCGTCGGTGCGTATACAGATACCGGCACGCGATGTGATTCTCGCAACTCATCGCCAGCAAGGCCTGTCGCTGCACAATACGCTGGACGCGCGCATTCTCGGCATCGATGACGCGCCGCAACCCGGCTTGCGCCTGGTGCGCCTTGCAGTCGGCAGGACGCGACTGCTGGCACTTATCACTGCGGACGCGGTTAGCAGCCTGGGGCTCGAGGTCGATGTCCCGGTGAAGGCCCTGATCAAGTCGGTGGCCGTGGAATCGTTTGCCTGACGCGTAGCCGATAATGAAACCGGAACTCTGGATCAAATTGACCTTTCCCGGATTGGGCCAGATCGGGCCGGGCAAAGTGACGCTGCTGCGGAATATTGCGCAGCACAATTCCATTTCGGCCGCTGCCCGGGCAATGGACATGTCCTATCGACGCGCCTGGCTGCTGGTCGAGGAGGTGAATGGGTTGTTCGACAACCCGGTGGTCATCAAATGGCAGGGCGGTGAGTCCCGGGGCGGCGCATCATTGACGGAATTCGGAGAGGCATTGATCGAACAATACGACACCCTGGTCCGGCAATCGACAGACACGAACCGTGCACTGTTGAAGGAAATCGGCCGCAGCACCCGGCGTAAGCGAAATAGGAACTGACGCTCGTGTCTTTTGCGCGGCATTCGGCCATACTCGATTGTGTGGCAGCAAAAATTTACATTCTGAACGGACCGAACCTGAACCTGCTGGGGACCCGGGAGCCGGAGATCTACGGATCATCGACGCTGGACGAACTCGCCGCGCAGTGCACGCAAGTCGGCAAAAAGGCCGGTCTCGAGGTCGATTTTCGACAAACGAATCACGAGGGTGAGCTGGTCGAATGGATACAGGGAGCCACTAACGAGGCAGCCGGCATCATTATCAATGCCGCGGCATTGACGCATACGTCGGTGGCGATTCACGATGCCCTGCGCGCTTACAAGGGATACAAGATCGAACTGCACATTTCGAATCCGCATAGCCGGGAGTCGTTTCGACACGTGTCTTACGTGTCGCCGGTTGTGGATGCGGTCATCGCGGGTCTCGGGGTGCGCGGTTACGAACTGAGCGTTGAGGTCATGGCTGAAAAACTGGCGGCCGGTTCCGGACGGGAAAGTTGATATCGCCCGTGATACGGGCTCCTACAGATGAAATAATTTGTTGGAGCGCGCCTTGCGCGCGAATTCGGCAACGATTCAATTTTTCCCGTTCGCGCGCAAGTCGCGCTCCAACAGCGCTCGAGTCTGCGCTATCCCGAAGCGCATCGATTACCACCTGTAGGAGCCCGTATCACGGGCGATCAGCCCTTCTTCAGGCCGGGCGAATATTCGCGTTCAAGCGAAACAGGTTACCCGGATCGTAACGCTTCTTCACCGCCAGCAAGCGCTCGTAGTTGCCTCTGTAGTTCCGGTTGATCACTTGCTGCCCCTCATTGGCCGTTTCGTTCGTGTAATAGCCATCGGTGAATGGCTCGAGCGCGGACCAATGCCGGCGTTGCCATGCCTGGGGTTTTTCAGGATCGCTGTCCAGCGGCCAGTTAATGACGGTGGCCATCATGTGCGAGGCATAACGATGCGGAAACGCGGTTGCGTCGTCTGCGACACGCTTGATGGCGCCGCCAGCGACCTGGAAGAAAAACATCGTGCCGCGCGTCGGATCGGGTTCGATGCCATCTGCAATCGCCTGCACGAGCTTCTCGTCGATACTGGTAACAAAGCCCGATTTTACGTACTCGCCAGCCGCACGCGGGTCGCTGTTGTCAAAGACACGCTGCACAGCAACATAGTCGGCGGCGGCAATCGTGTTGACAATCGGCTTGCCGAGTTTCGCAAGCGGAGCAAGATCGCGCTCCGCCTCCGCGGGCGTACCTGAGTGGCAAATGTGCAGCAGGCAGACGCCCGGCTCGCCGGGCGGTGTGTTGATCACAAAGTCAACGTACAGGTTGTCCGGCGCCTCGACACTGAACTCCGAGTAGAACGACAGCAAATCCCTGGCGCGCGCCAGGGGAAAAACAATTTCGCCGGCGGTTACCGTGCGCTCCATCGGGTGCAGTTCGAATTCGAACGATGTTACGACTCCGAAATTTCCGCCGCCGCCGCGTACACCCCAGTAGAGATCCTCATTTTCCTCGGCGCTGGCGCGCCGAAGTTTGCCGTCCGCGTTGACGATGTCGACAGACCTGACGTTGTCCAGCGCAAGACCGAAGCGGCGTGCAACGCGGCCGAAGCCGCCACCGAGTGTCAGGCCGCCGACACCCGTGTGCGATACCGTGCCGGACGTCGTGACGAGACCGTGCGCCATCGACTCATGATCGAGTTCACCCAGCAGGCTGCCGCCGGCAACGTATGCACGACGTTTCGCAACATCGACACGCACATTCCGGAAAGTAGACAGATCCAGCAACATTCCGCCATCGCAGGTAGATTTTCCTGACCAGCTGTGCCCGCCGCATTTCACGGCCAGCAACAACTCACGCTCGCGCGCGAAATTGATGGCGTGCTGGATGTCTGCAACGCCACTCGGCTGTACGACCAGGGCAGGGTATTTATCGATGGATGCATTCAAAACGCGGCGGGCCATGTCGTAGCCTTCGCTGCCGGTCAGCAGCAGGTTGCCCCGCAGGCTTGCACCAAGCTCATTGACGGCAGCTTTTTCCAGAACGACCGCTGCTCCGTTGCCGGTAACAGCATCGATATCTGTACTCGCGAGCGTCAGTGCTCGGAGCGCGGCACCGAACGATTGCTGGGGCGCCAGCGCGGCCGCAACCGCGGCGGCTATGGAACCCCGCATGAAATGACGACGATTCATTGTGCTACCCCCAAGTCGCGCAACTTTTTTTCAATTGTTGCACAGAATGGCGGGTGAAACGGCGCTTTTTCTGGCTCTTTTCCAGAGCTTTCAGCCGGGTCGGCAGTCACCCGCCGACCCGGCTGTCATTCAGCGACCTGCGTCAGCCGAGCGATGCGGAAAGCTGAACTCCCCTTCCAGTATCGGACGACCGGAAAAGTCGGATGGCGTTGTCAGCAAGCGTACGATCATTTCGTTCCCGTCGGTGCGGACATGCATGAACCCCCAGGTTGGCCCTTTCGACCACAGGTTGCGAAGCTGCGGATTGCTGGCCGCCTGGTGTTTCATGAACAGCGGATGCAACGGCCGATACTTGGACGCCGCACCTGATACGAAAACCGGCAGCGGTTGCGCTTGTGTACCTTCGACACCTTCGCAGCTGTCGGTGTAGACTTCGAGCACATGATCGTCGCCCGAGAAATAGGCGTCCGCGTAGCGACAAAGGATCGGCAGGTAGAGCGCACGCAGCGATCGGGCCTTCTCGAACTTGCTGCCCGCGCCGGACCACAGCGCGTGATGGCCCAACACGATCTTCCACTTGGCAGTCGATGACTTCAGCGCGTCTTCGAGCCAGGGAATCATGTTCTTCTCTGCGTCAGTCTTCGCGCGGATGTGATCGTCCCATAGCTCCATTTCATCGGTGCGGAAATCGCGGCCTTCCGCGTCCACGTGATCCTTCCACACCGTGGTTCCGG
>CAYVLL010000090.1:0-9194 GCA_964452235.1 uncultured Woeseiaceae bacterium | reverse complement strand
GTTTGAACTACTGGCTGATGAAATCGGAGCCGGACTCTTACAGCATCGACGATCTCGCCCGCGACGGGACCACCGCATGGGATGGTATTCGCAACTACCAGGCGCGCAATATGATCCGAGACGACATGCGGTCCGGAGAGCGAGCGTTCTTCTACCACTCCAGTTGCGAGACTCCTGCGATCACCGGCATTGTGCAAATCACCAGTCCTGCTTACCCGGACCCGACGCAGTTCGATTCACGATCAAAATACTTTGACGCGAAAAGCACACCCGAAGAGCCGCGCTGGTTTCTGGTCGATGTCACTTTTGAACGAAAGCTCGACCGGCTGATAACACTCAGGGAACTTAAGGAGCATCCGGCACTTCGGGACTTTCTGCTGACCCGGCGTGGCAATCGACTGTCCATTTTCCCGGTGAGCAAGCCCCACTGGGAGCTGATTCTGTCGCTCGAATAAACTACCCGGTTACCGGCGAGGTCTGTGCCGGCCCGCGAGGAGCATGCGCAACAGCTCATTACGCTCTATAATCGCGACCCGTAATTTGAAGGGGGGTATCGGCCGCTTCTATTGCAGGATGCTGCCGGTCGATCAGGGGATTCCTAATGATTCGCATTCAATATTTCGCGCTCCCGTGCGCCTTGTTGTTTTTAGTTCTCTCCGCCTGCTCCGGCGAGCAGACGCCCGCCACGGCGGCAGGGACGGAAGCTGCCCGAGCAGAGCTTGCAGCAAGAGCGGGAGCACCGCTGTTCGACGGCATGGGCAACCATGAACACCCGATCACGACATCCGATCCGGACGCGCAGCGCTATTTTAACCAGGGACTCGTCATCGATTTCGCGTTCAACCATGCCGAGTCGGTTCGCTCATTTCGCGCGGCTCAACGACTCGATGAGAATTGCGCGATGTGCTTCTGGGGTGAGGCGCTCGCACTGGGCCCGAATATCAATGTGACGAGTAACGGCAAGGTAATCCTGTCGGAGGAAGATCACAGCTCGGCCTACGCAGCCATTCAGAAAGCGCTGCATTTGAAAGATTATGCGAGCGAGAAAGAACGCGACTATATAGACGCACTTGCAACGCGCTACAGCAATGATCCGACGGTAGCGCGTGAATCTCTGGATGAGGCCTATGCCGATGCCATGCGTGCCCTGCACCGGAAACATCCCGAAGACGACGATGCGGCAGCTCTCTTCGCGGAGTCGCTGATGAACACCATGCCGTGGGACTATTGGCTGGATGGCGATAACCCGAAACCACGTACCGTCGAGGTGATCGATACGCTGGAAACCGTGCTGGCTCGCTCACCGGAGCACCCCATGGCGTTGCATTTATACCTGCATGCCGTCGAAGCCTCGTCGCGACCGGAGCGCGCCGAACGTCACGCAGACACACTCGCCAATCTCGTGCCGGGCGCCGGTCACCTTGTGCACATGCCCTCACACATTTACTGGCGTGTCGGCCGGTACCACGACGCCTCGGAAGCAAATGTCAGGGCGGCTGCCGTCGACGAAGCTTACATTGCACAGTGCAACGCGCAGGGTTTTTACCCGGCCGCTTATTATCCGCACAATATTCATTTCCTCTGGGCAGCGTCGAGCATGGAAGGACGCAGCGAGGTCGCCATCGAAGCAGCGAATAAGGTCGCGGCCAATGTGCGTATGGAAATGATCGAGCAGTACCCGGCCGTCGAGTTTTTCAGCACTATTCCTTTGCTCGCGCTGGCACAGTTCGGCAAATGGGACGACATCCTGGCCGAACCGGCGCCACCGGCTGAACTGGAGTTTTCAAACGGCATCTGGCACTACGTGCGCGGCACGGCCTTTGCCCGCCAGGGAGACCTGGACGCGGCGCGCGCGGAGCACGCCAGCCTCAGGCCATTGCGCGACACGACGGACGTGCGCTTTCTCGATGCCGTGGACTATCCGGCTTCCATGTTGCTGGCCATTGCCGATGCCCTCGTGCTCGGTGAAATCGAGATGGCGGAAAACGAATTCGAACTGGCAATCGGGCATTTCGAACAGGCGGTCGCCATCCAGGACGAGCTGCCGTATACCGAGCCGCCGTTCTGGTATTACCCCACACGCCATTCGCTCGGCAAGGCCCTTCTGGCCGCCGGTAAGGCAGCCGACGCCGAAACCGTTTACCGGCGCGATCTCGACGACTACCCGCACAACGGCTGGGCCATGTTTGGTCTTATGCAGGCGCTTGAAGCGCAGGACAAGGACGCAACGGAAATCAAGCACATGTTCGAACACACCTGGTCACTGGCCGATGTGACGCTGACAGCGTCGCGTTTCTAGTTTCCTCACGCGCGCGCTGGCTGCAATTGGCCGGTGCTGGTCGCACAGGAGCGATTGCGGTCGATACACCACTTGGCAAGAAACTGGATCACCCCGTGCATTACGCACCGGACGTCCTTTGCGGCGTGACGCGTCGCGAAAACCGGCAGGCGCTGGGCATCAGTGACAAACTGCCCTTTCAGGGCGAAGACGTGTGGACCGCATATGACCTTACATGGCTGAAGGCCAGCGGCATGCCCGCTGCGGCAACAGCCACCTTGCGTGTACCGGCATCCTCGCCAAACCTGGTCGAATCCAAGTCGCTTAAGCTGTATCTCGGGTCGCTGGCCATGTCCCGCTACGACCGCACCGGCGAATTAGCATCGCTCATCGAGCGTGACCTGTCGGCAGTTGCCGGCGCGGATGTTCGAGTCATTATGCATTCGCTGCCCAGATCGCAGGCCTTGTTGCCGCCAATGCCCGGCATTTGCATCGATGACAGCGAGGTCGAATGCATTGACTGGGAGGTCGACCCGGCACTCCTGCGTTCAGTCGAACACGACATCGTCTCCGAAGAGCTGCACACGCATCTTATGCGCAGTCTTTGTCCGGTCACGGGGCAGCCCGACATCGGCAGTGTGCTGGTTCGTTATCACGGGCCGCGGATCGAACGCGCGGCCCTGTTGCGCTATCTCGTTTCCTATCGCGCTCACCAGGATTTCCACGAAGCTTGCGTCGAACGCATATTCGTCGACCTGCAGAATCATTGCCGACCAACGGAATTGTCGGTCTATGCGCGCTACAACCGGCGCGGCGGTCTCGATATCAATCCGTTTCGGTCGACGATGGCGGCCGAGGCGCCGGACTTGCGGCTGTGGCGGCAATAGGCGCGCATTGTCAGCAGTTGGTGGAACCGCTCGGCAATCACTTAACAGCCAGGTCCTCAGGGTCCAGCGTGTGTCCCCAGTCGCGCTTGGCCGAAAGATAACGGCGATTTGTCTCAACGACGCCGGTGACATGCTTGACCGCTGTGATGTTGTGAACGCCGTATTGATTGAGATCGGAAATTTTTTTCGGATTGTTGGTAAGCAGGCGAAACGGTTTGTCACCGAGAAAATACCTGAGCAGCGTCGCGGCATCGCTGAAATCGCGCGAGTCGTCGGGCAGTCCGAGTGAGCGGTTCGCCTGGTAGGTGTTTTCGCCCGCATCCTGAAGTACGTACGTCGCCGCTTTGGCCCACAGGCCGATGCCCCTGCCTTCATGGCCTGACATGTAGACGATGAGTCCGCCGGACGGGTCGTCGGCAATGCGCTCCAGCGCCGATTCGAATTGCGGTCCGCACTCACAACGCGTCGATCCGAATACATCCCCGGTCAGGCAACTCGAGTGCACGCGCACTAGCGGATTGGTCCAGGTCTGCGGATCGCCGAGCAACAATACGGAATTAACCGCCATCGACGATGCCAGATAGGCGAATGACTGTTGTCCCTGGCGCTCACGCAAGTCCGCCGCCAGTTCCTCGGCCTGCCGTAGTTCGGTGTGGCGCACGCTGGCGAACCAGTCGACGGTAAGTATGCGGCCCTGCTGGGCGAGCGGCAGGGCGATAGGGCCCAGGATGCTGATGGCGCGCTCGCCGGCGGGCAACGCCTTGCCGGCCGGCACCGGCCGGCCAACGGCGTCCACTTTCACCAGCTTGCCCTGCGCGAGCAGTCGCTCCCTGACGGTCGGATCAATATAGGTAAACATCCCTGAAAGCCTATCATCATCAGGCTGTCCGACCGTACAGGGGATCCGGGTATTGATGACCGGTCGGTCATTTGTGTACTATTGGTGACCCGTTGGTCAGTAATTATGCAGGCGGCAGCAACGATGCCGAAACCGAAATTCCGCCGTCGCAAGGAGGAGCGCCCGCAGCAAATCATTCGCGCGGCGCTGGACGCATTCGCGGAGAAAGGTTTCGACGCAACCCGGGTCACCGACGTGGCACGTCGCGCCGGTGTGAGTAAGGGCCTGCTGTACCTCTATTTCCGGACCAAGGAAGAACTGTTCAAGGCAGTCATCAAGAGTGTCGTATTGCCGCGTCTCGAGGTGCTCCGCGTAAACGTCGCAAGAACGGATCTCACGGCGACAGAGTTCCTGCGCGGTCCGTATCTCGAGTTTGCACGCGAGGTTCCGCGATCGCCGGCTCGTATACTCATCCGGCTGATGATCGCAGAGGGACCGAAGCATCCGGATCTGACGGCGTGGTATTGGGAAAACGTCGTTGCCAAGGGGCTGGCAATACTCCGGAGCATCATCGAGCGCGGTGTCGAAGCCGGCGAGTTTCGACGCTCGACGATTGCGGACTACCCGCAGATGCTGGTCGCACCGGTGCTGTTCTCTGTTGTATGGACGTCGGTTTTCAGTCCGCACCATGCACTCGACACGGACCAGTACATCGAGAGTCACCTTGACCTTTTGCTCGAGGCCATCTCGAACAAGCCACCGCCTGGAATGGCGGGTGAATCATGAGCAGGAAAATCCTCCGGCCCCTGCTTTGG
The DNA here is from genome assembly GCA_964452235.1 of uncultured Woeseiaceae bacterium. Classification (GTDB taxonomy): domain Bacteria; phylum Pseudomonadota; class Gammaproteobacteria; order Steroidobacterales; family Woeseiaceae; genus IDS-8. Next base: position 4,376 of record CAYVLL010000090.1, on the reverse strand, counting down.
CTGGCCCTGCCGGTCTTGTCCACGGCTTGCAGCAGCAGCGACGATCCGCCCCGCGTCGTTGGCCAGCTGGAATCCGACCGAGTCGAGATCAGCGCTGACGTCGCAGAACCGATCGACGCCATCCTGGTGCAGGAAGGACAGGCAGTTTTCGCCGGCGACCCTTTGCTCGAGCAGAACCGCGCACGCATCGAGGCGAGGATGGCCGAAACACAGGCGGTACTCGCGCAAAGCCAGGCGCGGCTCGACGAACTGACCCGAGGCCCGCGCAAGGAACTGGTTGCGGCGGCACGGGCAAATGTCGAGGGTGCCCGCCGGGAACTCGAATTCCGTTCGATCGAACATGCACGGGCAACAAGCGTTTTCGAAAAGCAATTGGCGGCGCGAGAAACGGTGGATCAGGCAAAAGCAGCGTTGGACGCAGCGCAGGCGAACCTGGCATCGCTCAATGCACGCCTCGAGGAATTGCTGGAGGGTACAACTGTCGAGGAACTTCGGCAGGCAGAAAGTGCAATTGACCGGATCGAGGCGCAGTTGGCATTAATGCGCATCGACGCTGCCAGGCATCGCCCGCTGGCGCCGGTTGACGGCATCGTCGACAGCATCCTGTTCGAACCGGGCGAACGCCCGGCCGTCGGCCAGCCGATGCTCATTCTGCTGACCGGCGAACAACCATACGCACGAGTTTGGGTGCCGGGGTCCGAGCGCGTAGGTATCGCACCGGGCGCCGTGGCGCAGGTTTTCGTCGACGGACTGGCGGAACCGCTGGACGGGCGCGTTCGCTGGGTGTCGAGCGAGGCAGCGTTTACGCCCTATTTCGCGCTCACCGAGCATGATCGCGGACGGCTGAGCTACGCCGCGAAAATCGATCTTTCGGGCATGCCGGCTCGTTTGCCGGATGGCATACCGGTCGAGGTTGCGTTCCCGCGCACTCCGGCCACTCGCTGACCATGTCGTACACCGGCGACTTCGCAATCACTGCCCGCGGCCTTAGCAAGCGATTCGGCGGCCTGACAGCCGTCAACAAACTGGATCTCGACGTCCCGCGTGCAAGGATTTATGGCTTCCTGGGTCCCAACGGCTCGGGAAAATCCACCACGATCCGCATGCTTTGCGGATTGATGGCGCCGACGGCCGGCGAGGCCCGGGTGCTTGGGCTTGACGTGCGGGCAGATGCCGCTGCACTGCGTCCGAGAATTGGTTACATGACGCAGAAGTTCTCGCTCTACGCGGACCTTACTGTTGAAGAAAACCTGCAGTTCATGGCCGGGGTTTACGTTTATCGACGTGCCGCCCGGGATAAGCGGATCGCTGGGATTCTCGAGGACTACGACCTGGTCGCGCAGCGACGGCAGTATGCGGGCACGCTGAGCGGCGGGCAGAAACAGCGATTGGCGCTGGCAGCAGCGGTGCTGCATCACCCGGAGTTGCTCATGCTCGATGAGCCGACCAGCGCCGTCGATCCGAAAAGTCGTCGCGACTTCTGGGCGAAATTGTTCGAACTCGCGCAAGCGGGCACGACAATCCTCGTGTCCACGCACTATATGGACGAAGCGGAGCGCTGCCACCGGCTGGCCATTCTGGACCGCGGCACGAAAGTTGCCGACGGCACACCGAATGAGCTGCAGGCAAATACCGGCATGTCCATCGTTGAAGTGCTGGCGGATGACCCGCAGCGCGCGCACGATGTGCTGCATGCCCTGCCGGGGATTGTCAGCGTTACCCAGCTGGGTGTGCGACTGCGCGCTCTCCTGCCCGACACTGTCGATGAGCCGCTTAAGCTGGTGCGACGCGTCCTCGATGACTCCGGGATTGCTGCGGACTCGGCAATTGTAACGGCATCGCTCGAAGACGTATTCGTTGCGGTAACCCGCAATACAGCGACGGACGAGGCGCCCGCATGAATGCAATTCTGCGCGTGTTTGCCGTGATGCAAAAGGAAGTTCGCCAACTTCGTCGCGACCGTATTACGTTTGCGATGATTGTCGGCATACCTGTCATGCAGATCCTGTTGTTCGGCTATGCGATCAATACGGATGTCAGAAACCTTGCTGCAGCGGTAACCGACCAGTCGAATAGCCACCTGTCGCGACGCTTCGTCGCCGAGATTCGCCAAACGCAGGTGGTGGATATTCAGCGGACGGCGACCACTCCGGAAGAACTCGAGCGGCTTCTGCGCGGCGGCCGGATTTCAGTTGGCATTCACATCCCGGTGGATTTCGACCGCCGCGTCCTGGACCAGCAACGAGCCGCGGCGCACCTGCTGGTCGATGGTGCCGACCCCACCATCTTGCGGGTCGCCAATCAGCTGAGGAATATGCCGCTGGGTTTCGACAGCACGGGGGTGCAATCAACTCCGGCGCCTGCCTTCGAAGTACGGCCTTTCTACAATCCTGAGCAGCGTACGGCTGTAAACATCATTCCCGGCCTGATCGGGATCATACTCACCCTGACCATGATGCTTTTCACTGCAGTGGCCATCGTTCGTGAACGGGAACAAGGCAACCTCGAGCTGCTGATCAATACGCCGATAAGCACCGTGCAACTGATGATCGGCAAAATCGTTCCTTACATTGTCATCGGCCTGATCCAGCTCGCGTTAATCGTCGGCGTCGGACAATTGCTTTTCGACGTGCCTGTTCGAGGCAGCGTGCTCGACCTTTATCTGGCCGCATCGGTGTTCATCGCCGCCAACCTGGCGCTCGGCCTTTTCGTTTCGACAATTGCAAAATCCCAGTTCCAGGCCATGCAGGTCACTTTCTTCGTGGTGCTGCCGTCAATCCTGTTGTCCGGTTTCATGTTTCCGTTCGAGGGTATGCCGCTGGCCGCGCAATACATCGGAGAGATTTTCCCCAACACACATTTTATTCGCCTCATGCGCGGCATCATGTTGCGTGATGCATCGCTTTTCGAGCTGCGCAAGGAGGTGCTGGTACTAGCAGTATTCGCTGTGGTTGCCATGACTGCCGCTGTGCTGCGCTTCTCGCGACGATTGGGCTAGCAGGCTGCTAGAATGGTCTTTTGCGCTTTCACAGGGGCCGATATGGACAAGCTCGATCAGATCATGTGTGTCGTCGATCCGACCGTCGAGAAACAGCCGGCATTGCAGCGCGCGGCGTGGCTTGCGAAAGCGACGGGAGCCAAGCTGGAGTTATTCATCTGCTATTACAACGAGTATCTGAGCGGTGGCCGCCTGTTCGATGCGCCCTCACTCGAGAGTACGCGCAAAGAGATTGTCAATGGTTTCGAGAAGCGCCTGACCGAGTTGGCCGAGCCACTGAAAAGCACAGGACTTGGCGTAAGTACCTGTGTAATCTGGGATCACCCGTTGTACGAGGGCATCGTCAGACATGCTGCGGCGATCGGCGCCGATATCGTTTTCAAAGACAGTCACCATCATTCCGCGCTTTCGCGCGCCCTCCTTACAAACACGGACTGGAACCTTATCCGCACTTGCGCCTCTCCGGTGTGGCTGGTGAAAGAAGGTGATCTCCCGGACAAGCCGATTCTCATCGCGGCAATTGATCCGATGAACGAACATGACAAACCCGCGGCGCTCGACGACGAGATACTGGTACTGAGCAAGGAGATCTCGCAGGCTGCGAATGCCGACCTGCACGTCCTCCACACCTACGACCCACGCATGGCGATCGCGACCACCACAGCGAACGCCTATATCCCGGTATCCCTTCCGTTTGACGAAATGGAACAGCAAATGCGCGAGTTACATGGGAAGCGGTTCGCTGAGATCACCGAGTATCACGGCATTGACAAAAAACACTCGCACCTGGTTTCGGGTTTGACGCACGAAGAATTGCCGGCGCTCGCCGGGAAATTGCAAGCAACGGTCGTCGTCATGGGCGCGGTGGCCCGCAATCGCCTTAAACGGCTTTTCATCGGCTCGACCGCGGAGCGCACACTGGATCACCTGCCCTGCGATTTGCTTATCGTAAAGCCGAACTGGTTCAAGACGCCTGTCGAGAGTGCGGCTGCCGACGCCTGGGCTGGTTGACTCTGCCAATCAAATCGATTGCCAGAACATCCGCAGGGAAACCAGCAACAGGAACGCCCCGAACAACATACTCAGTTGACGTGGTGACAGCCGATGCGCAATTGCCGCGCCAAGCGGGGCTGTCAGCCAGGTGGTCGGTGCAATCAGCAGGAAGCCGATAACGCTCACGTAACCGAAACTGCCGGGCGGCAGGCGCGGATCTCCGAGACCGCCGAGAATATAGCCCATGGTCCCCGGAATACTGATGAACAGTCCGAACAACGCTGCCGTACCCACGGCGCGATGTATCGGCAGGTTGAAAAGTGTCAGGGTGACGACACTCAAGGTGCCCCCGCCAATGCCCATCATGCTGGAAACCGCCCCAATA
>CAYVLL010000089.1:0-9262 GCA_964452235.1 uncultured Woeseiaceae bacterium | reverse complement strand
GGAATTTAACGATGCATCCATTGCTCAACGTCGCCGTAATGGCCGCCCACCGTGGCGGTGACACGCTTGTTCGCAGCCTCAAGAAGCTCGACTCGCTCCAGGTTGAAGAAAAGGGTCGCAACGATTTCGTCAGTGAAGCGGACCGAATCGCCGAGCGCGCGGTGATCGAGACGATTCGCAAACATTATCCGGAGCACGCCATTCTCGCGGAAGAAAGCGGCGCCGACGGCGATTCCGATCATCTATGGGTCATTGACCCTCTGGACGGCACCACCAACTTCCTGCATGGTTTTCCAGTGTTCGCTGTTTCTGTCGCACTGCTCATCAATGGCCAGATGGAACATGCAGCAGTCTACGACCCGATGCGCCAGGAATTGTTCTCTGCATCGCGGGGCCAGGGCGCGCAACTCGACGGTCGCCGCATTCGTGTCAGCAAGTGCAAGTCACTTGACCGTGCGCTGATTGGCACGGGATTCCCGTTTCGGGACGCCAGTATCGGCATGGGACCCTATCTCGACATGTTCTCCAAGGCCCTGCAGAACTCCTCGGGGGTGCGTCGACCGGGAGCGGCGGCGCTGGACCTTTGTTATGTTGCCGCCGGACGTCTCGATGCTTTCTGGGAGACCGGCCTGTCGAAGTGGGACCTTGCCGGCGGAGCGCTAATTATCCGCGAGGCAGGCGGCATTGTGAGCGGACTCGACGGCGGCGAGGATTTCCTGGACCGTGGCCACGTGCTGGCAGGTACTCCGAAAATCTACGCCGCCATGACGAAACTGTTCGCACCTGATGTGCGCCAGCTGTTCGCTGCGAACTGATCAGGGCAAATCGTCGACCAGCTCGGAGTCTTTTTCCGGGGGCAGGAGATCCTGCGGCTTGACGTCCAGACCGAGCGCCACAGCGCTGGCGATGTAAATGGACGAGTAGGTTCCGATCAGGATGCCGATGATCACGGCAATGGAAAACGGCCTGACTGACTCACCGCCAAGGAAGAACAGGGCCGTCAATACCAATAAAGTCGTGACGCCGGTCATGATCGTGCGCGATAGCGTTTCGTTGATCGATATATTCATGCTTTCAACAGAGGACGTACCACGCAGCTTGAGGAAATTTTCCCGAATGCGATCGAAAACGACGACCGTATCGTTCAGCGAATAACCGATGACTGCCAATACGGCCGCAAGAACCGAGAGGTCAAATGGCAGGCCAAACCAGGAGAAGAAGCCCACCGTGATAATCACATCGTGGGCCAGCGCAACCACGGCACCGGCCGCAAACTTCCACTGAAAGCGGAACATGATGTAAATAAAGATCATGCACAGCGCAAAAATCATCGCGGTACTGCCCTGCTCACGCAGCTCCGCACCGACCTGCGGACCGACAAACTCGATGCGGCGGATCTGCAAATCAGGTTCGTCAGCGGCCAGCACGGCGCTCAGCTGATCACGGATTGCATTGACATCGACGCCCGGTTGCGGCGGCAAGCGCAGCATCACGTCGGTATCAGCCCCGAAGCGCTGCACCTGGAGTTCATCGAAACCCGCGCCCGCCATGAGCTGGCGGATATTGTCCAGGTTCGCCGCCTGCGGATAACCGACTTCGAGCAGAATCCCGCCGGTGAAATCGATGCCGAATTCCAGTCCGCGCGTTGCGATAGAGATGAGCGACGCCAGTATGACGACAATCGAGATCACAGCCGCGACGCTTCGCGGCTTACGACTCAAAAAGTCAATCGTTGTGTTGTCTTTGATCAGCTTCATGGTTTGCGTCCTGCCGAGCGCTGCTGGTTCAGACGGGCAGGCCGGTGAGCTTCCGCCCACCGAACGCCAGGTTGACAATGGCACGCGTACCGACAATGGAAGTGAACATGGAGGTGATTACACCCAGCGAAAGCGTCACCGCGAATCCCTTGATCGGCCCTGTTCCAAACGCGAACAATACCAGCGCTGCAATCAGTGTCGTCACGTTGGCATCGGCAATCGACGAAAACGCCTTTTCATAGCCACTGTTGATGCTAGCTTGTGGTGAATTGCCAAAGTTCAGCTCTTCGCGAATACGTTCGAAAATAAGGACGTTCGCATCAACCGCCATGCCAACCGTAAGCACGATCCCGGCGATGCCGGGCAAAGTCAGTGATGCTTGCAGCAGGGACAGCAGGGCCACAATGAAAATGAGGTTGGTGAACAGCGCGACAGCCGCAATCGCACCAAACCATCGATAGTAAACGGCCATGAAAACGATCACCGCAACAAAACCGACCTGAACCGCGCGGAATCCCCGGTCGATGTTGTCCTGGCCAAGGCTTGGACCGATCGTGCGTTCTTCGACTTTATACACCGGGGCCGCCAGCGCACCGGCCCGTAACAGCAACGCAAGGTCGCGTGCTTCGACCGGCGTCAGGCCCGTGATCTGGAAGCGGTTCTTGAAAATACCGCGAATAGTCGCGGTATTGATGATCTCTTCCGAGCGAATCGTTCGATACACTTCCTCGCCATCCCGCAAAACGGTTTCGCGGCGCGTTTCGATGAACACCGTTGACATGGGCTTGTTCACGTTGGCGCGCGTGGTGGCCAGCATGTTCTCGCCACCGGCGGAGTCCAGGGTAATAAACACGGCAGGCTGGCCTTCGCTGAAGCCCGCTTCTGCGTCGACTATCTGGTCGCCGGAGGCCACCACGTCCCGGCGCAGCAACTGCCCGGATTCGCCCGTTCGCCCCGGATAGCGACGCGAGCCTGGGCTGTCGCCGGTTGTGTCAACCAGGCGAAATTCCAGCGTTGCCGTTGCGGTCAGAATGTCGTCGAGCCGATTTGGATCCTGGACGCCCGGCAGTTGGACGACGATGCGATCGACGCCCTGGCGTTGCACCAGGGGCTCCGCAACACCCAACTGGTCAATACGATTCCTTAGCGTCGTGATGTTCTGTTCGATTGCGAAATCCTGGCGATCGCGGATCTGGGTGTCGCTCATTCGGACGCGCAACGAGCGTCCATCTGCACCGTCAAGAATCAGCAGGTCATTGTCGGCATCGCGGATAATCTGCCGCGCGCGGGCAGCGTCTGCGTCGCTGGTCAGCATCACCGACACGGTCCGACCGTCCAGATCGACACGATGACGCAGGTTTTCGTCGCGCAGGCGTTCTTCGATGTCGCGTTGATAGAGCATCAGCCGACTGGTGACGGCCGTATCCATATCAACCTCAAGCAGGAAATACACACCGCCACGCAAGTCGAGTCCAAGGCTCATTGGCGCTAAGCCCATGGCGCGCAGCCACGCCGGCAGCCGTGGTGCGAGTGTCAGGGCAACGCTGGCTTGCCGATCGTAGCGGGGACGCAGCTGCTCGCCGGCTTCGAGTTGCGCAGAAACGTCGTCGAAGCGCAGCACAATGCGGCCGTCTTCAAGATACGCGGCTTCCGGCGGCAAGGATCGGCTCGCAAGAAAATCCTCGACCTCGGCAAGTCGGGTTTCGTCAAGGTCGGCACCGTCGACACCGGCCAACTGGATAGCCGGCACGCTGCCATAGATATTGGGCAATGCGAGCACCAGGCCGGTGAGCAGCAGCACGAGGACCAGTGAATTGAGCCACGCCGGATAGCGATTCATTGCAGAAGTTCCGCGGTACTCACAGCAACCCGATCACGCAAAGTTTCTGACTCGATTCCGGAGTTGCACATCAAATGCTCATGTAGCTCTTGCTCTGGCGGACTACGCCGCATCGATCGTGCCTTTCGGCACGACGGCGGATACCGTCGATTTCTGGATTTTTATCTCGACGTCATCGGCAATCTGCAGTGTCGCATAGTGATCGCTGACTGCCGTTACCGTGCCGAGAATGCCGCCGGCGGTCACCACTTCATCGCCGACGCCGAGGCCGGCCACAAGCTGGGTATGCGCTTTCTGCCTCTTCTGCTGGGGACGGATGAGCAAGAAATAAAACGCCGCAAATATGACCAGCATCGGCAGCAAAAAGCCGAAAGGATCAGCCTGCGGCGCTGCTTGAGCGTGTGCGGTCTCTATGAAAAAGTCCATGATTCTCTTTCGCGTTGCGGGCCCGCAGGGTGCCGGGCAAGTGGTCAAGCGGAATATTATGGCACAGGAATTCGGGACGTTGGGCCTGTGCGTTGCTTTTCAAGGGTCACAACAACCAATTCATTCAATCGTTGCGGAGTAGGTTTCCTTGAGGCGGCCGGTGTACTGCAGTACGGTGTCAGTGTCGATGGCGGCTCGCAGGTCGGCCATCAGCGTCTGGTAGTAATGCAGGTTGTGCAACGTGCCGAGCCTGGCTCCCAGCATCTCGCCGCACTTCTCCAGATGACGAAGATAAGCCAGGCTGTAGTTGCTGCAGGTGTAGCAACTGCAGGCAGGGTCGAGCGGACCGGTATCGTCCGAATAGCGGGCATTGCGAATTTTGACGACGCCCCTTGATGTGAACAGGTGACCCGTGCGTGCATGTCGGGTTGGCATGACGCAATCGAACAGGTCTATGCCGCGACTGACCGCTTCCGCAATATCGACCGGAGTGCCTACACCCATCAGGTAACGCGCTCGATCGGCCGGCAATCTCGGCACGACATTGTCCAACACGGCGAGTCGTTCCTCTTCCGGTTCGCCGACAGCGAGCCCGCCGACGGCGTAACCATCGAAAGCGATTTCGCAGAGACCGTCCAGTGATTCGTCGCGCAAGGCATCGTAGATCCCTCCCTGTACGATGCCAAACAACGCTTCGCCACGGCCCGGATCGTTGTTGCGCAATTCGTCAAAGCGCAGGCGGCTGCGCCGCGCCCAGTCGAGCGACAAACGCATGGATTGCGCGGCTTCTGCGTAGGTCGCCGGGTACGGTGTGCACTCGTCGAAGATCATGGCGACGTCGGAGTTGAGATCGTGCTGCACCTCCATCGACCGTTCCGGCGTAAGAAAGACCTCGGCACCATCGACCGGCGAACGAAAGGCCACGCCTTCCGCCGACAATTTCCGCATCGAGGCCAGGGAGAACACCTGGAAGCCGCCGGAATCCGTGAGAATCGGTCCCTGCCAGTTCATGAATTCATGCAAGCCCCCATGACGCCGGATTACCTCCGTGCCCGGGCGCAACATCAGGTGAAAGGTGTTGCCAAGGATGATATCGGCACCGCTCAGCGCAACCTCCTCCGGCGTTACACTCTTGACAGTGCCGTAGGTACCGACCGGCATGAACCCGGGTGTACGCACTGTCCCGCGCCGCAGCCTGAGCGTGCCGCGGCGCGCCTGGCCCGTTGTCTTTTCGATGGTTAACTTCACGCGAACCTCAACCGCGACGTCGCCTCGTCAGGCAGGACCAGCATCGCATCGCCGTAGCTGAAAAACCGATACCGTTCGGTTACTGCATGCCTGTAAGCGCGCAGTATCAGCTCAGTACCCGCGAAAGCCGCCACCAGCATGAGGAGCGATGAGCGCGGCAAATGAAAGTTGGTCAATAGCCGGTCGACCGACTTGCATCGATAGCCCGGCCGGATGAACAGGTCGGTTTCTCCGGCAAAGGGCTCGATCGTGCCGGTCGCCGACGCGGCCTCAAGCGCACGAACTGTCGTAGTACCGACCGCAACGATTCGCCCGCCGGCAGCACGCGTCTCCTTCACCTGGCGACAGACCGATTCGCTCACCTGCACGCGTTCGGCGTGCAGGCGATTCTCGCCTACCGACTCCTGACGCAATGGCAAGAATGTTCCGGCCCCGACATGCAACGTCACGAATGCAGTCCCGACACCGGCATTCTGTAAATCGACCAGCATCTGTTGATCGAAATGCAGCCCGGCTGTCGGCGCGGCCACCGCCCCCGGATGACGCGCGTAGACCGTCTGGTAGCGCTCCCGGTCTGACGCTTCGCTCGCGCGCCCGAGATACGGCGGCAGCGGCACTTCGCCAAGCGATTCCAGAAGCTCCTCGACAGGTGAGCTGAACTCAAGTTCGTAGAATTCATCCCTGCGACCGATGACAGTAGCCGAGTGCCCTTCGGCAAACTCGATCCTGACCGACGCTCCGGGAGACTTGCTGGCCCGTAGTTGCACGAGAGCCGTGCACGGCGCGAGAACGCGCTCGATCAGCAACTCTACCCGGCCGCCGCTGGCCTTCTTGCCGTGCAGGCGGGCCGGCAAGACGCGCGTGTCGTTGAGTACCAGCAGGTCACCGGGGCGTAAGTATTGCAGCAAATCGCCGAATTGCCGGTCCGCCAGTTGCGCGTTGCCGGCATCGACCACCAGCAGGCGGCTCATGCGCCGCTCAGGCGCCGGGTAGCGCGCGATCAGTTCGTCAGGCAGGGTGTAATCAAATTCGGCCAATTGCATGGGCGCGCATGTTAGCAGAGCGCGCAGTACAAGCCGGCCCGCCCCGCCGGCGTTGTGGTTGGCTCAGGTCCGTTCCTCGATTACCCGCGACCTTGAATTCCTGATCACCACCTCTACGTCGTCTGCCGCCGGCGCCGCCGTGCCAGACCGTGGCACAAAGCCCTGCCGATGGTCAGGCACCTCGATGGAAATCGTCTCCTTTTTGCGCTTGCGAATGATCTCGACCTGCAACGATTCACCGCCCTGGTAGGAGCCCAGGATGCGCATGGCGTGGGATACGGAGGTCGGCTCACGACCGTCGATACGCTGGATAACATCACCGTCCCGCAACTTGAGTTGCTCGTCCGACGGCGCACGCACGACCAGGAGTCCTTGATCGGTACCGAAATACTCCCCGAGATCACTGGTCAGTGACACCATTTCCATGTCGCTCCAGCTTCCGCCGCCAGCAAAGAAACGGAACATGTTGGCAGGGGCTCCCGGCGCCGCCGGCACAGACCGCATCATGAACTCCTCTGCGCCCGGCCCAAACGCAAGCATCCGGTTCGACATCGTCCGTGGTTTGACCTCAACCGTGTTGCTGTTGCCGTCGCGCAAATAGACGATATCGAGCGTGTCGCCCTCTTCCATACTTTCCAGGAAGTGAAGCAACTTGCGGTTGGCCTCTCCTTCCTTTGCGGCGCGGAGGGACTCTTCATTGACCGCTGTTATGACGTCACCGGCGCGTAACCCCGCTTCGGCTGCGGCGCCGCCCGGGGTAACGCCCTGTATGGTAACTCCTTCAACCGGTCCACGTTCTCTATCCATGCCAATAGTCACACCGAGCATTGGCCGTCGGTCACCGCGCAAACGTCTTTCGATATCGATCATTGCCGGTAAGCGCCGATGACTCAGTTCGGCGATGCGCGCCGCAGCCGCAGCGAGACTTTCTTCCGCCTCGCGCAACTCAACGTCAATATCCTCTGACCTTGTTTCCTTCCGCGTTTCTTCGTTACTCTGCGCTGCGGTCGCTGTGGAAAGCAAAGTCAACGCTGCGATCAACCAGAACATTCTCAACCCTGACATATTAAATCTCCTGAAAACTCTTAAAAAGAACTTTGTTGTGCCTGCGCCGTGCGCAATTGCACCAACAAATTCATCAGCCGCACCCGTTCGCGCCAATACACTTCCATTTGCGCATGCGACATTCCTGCAAGCGGCTGATTCAAGCGGTAATCGATAGCGGCAATCTGGTCTTCGACAGCGGAGATGGTCGCGGCAGTACCGGCGCGCATCAGCTGCGGCTGGTGAGGCAGCGATCGCAGGTCCTGCTCCAACTGCTGCGACTCCACCATCAGTGCATTCAGTGTGCGCAAGCTGAGCGGGCTGCTTTGTTCGCTGTATTCGGGCACCGTCGGAAAAACTTCCCTGGTTTCGCGGCCCATGTCGAACGGCGCCAGCAAGACGGCAATCACGACTGTAGCCGCAAGTCCGCCACCGGCCAGCCATCTGGCCTGCGGCGACAAGCCCTGCGACCCAAGCAGTCCCTCCGCCTTTGCCTGCGCTTCGATGCGCTGCCACACCGCTCGCGGCGGCATGGTGTCAGGCAACGCACGCAGCTTGCGATGCAATAATTCCCGCTCATTTATGCCAAGTCCACAATTCATCGCTTCATCCTGATCGTCATTGTCTTTCATGTTTACCACCTGCCGGCGCCAATGCCGACCACTCAACAATCAAACCGATGCGCTTGCTCAACATCGCCTGAACGCCGATGCCCCCGCTCCGGACACCGCCGCGGTCTCGGCTTCAAGAAGCGGTCGGAGTCGCAGGTAGGCGCGCGAGAGTTGCGATTTGGAGAAGCTCTCGGTTTTGCCCATGAGGTCTGCGATTTCCCGGTGCGTAAATCCCTCGACGTCGTGTAACCAGACCACCACGCGGCTGGCTTCCGGCAAGGCGGCAAGCGCCGCGTCGAGATCGATTGCGCGATCGGGATCTCCGCTCACGCCACTGGCGTCACTGCGTGACGGCGTCACGTCGTCCCAATCGTCGTCGAGACTTTGCCCGCGGCTGTGCCAGGCAGAACGAAGAAACATCAGTGCCTTGGTTACCGCGATGCGTCGAATCCAGCTACCGAGCGCCGCATCGCCGCGAAACTGGCGGATGCTGCGAATCACCTCGACAAAGGTATCCTGAAGAAGGTCCTCGGCATGGGCCGGCACCCGCGTAAACCGCAAACAAAGCGAGTAAACGGGGGAACTGAATGCGCGGTAAATGATTTCATGGGCCCGAACATCGCCGCGTGCCGCCCGCTTCACAATCCCGGCGTCGATACTGATATCCGTGAACTTGCTCATACGTCCATTTTGGGGCCTTGTCAGAGTACTAGATGCCCCAACCGCCAAAAGAGTCGCTGCAGCGGACGAGACGGTGGCGACGCCGGGTGCCCGAGCCTATACTTGGCGCCTTTGATTTTCCCAGACTGGCCGGGGTGGCGGAACTGGTAGACGCGCCGGACTCAAAATCCGGTGGGGTTAAACCCGTGCGAGTTCGATTCTCGCTCCCGGCACCAAATAATCGAAAAGCCCTATTCTTCACCTCGACTGCCCGACCACGACTGCCCTATGAAGTACTGTTCATGTTGCGGCGCCACAGTCGCCCAAAAGGTGCCTGCCGGCGATTCCCGGCAACGCTGGGCCTGTGATGCATGCGGCGCCGTTCACTACCAGAATCCGAAGATTGTGGTCGGCTGCGTCCCCGAACAGGACGGGCGCATCCTGCTCTGCCGCCGCGCCATAGCACCAAGAATTGGTTTCTGGACGGTTCCCGCGGGCTTCATGGAGCTTGGCGAAACCCTTGCCGAGGGGGCCGCTCGCGAAACCCTGGAAGAAGCTTGCGCCGAGGTCCGCATCGGGCACCTTTTTGCCTCGGTCGATGTCATCGAAGCCGGACAGGTACACCTGTTTTTT
>CAYVLL010000088.1:0-9341 GCA_964452235.1 uncultured Woeseiaceae bacterium | reverse complement strand
CCGGCGAGGATTTCAGCCTGGAGTGCCCCTATTGCGGCGTGTACGCGCAAATGACGCCGCAGTCCGTGCCGGACGTGGCAATGGTTTTGCAACACCGGCCAAAGCATGTCGGTGTCGTGTATCAATGTAACGCCTGCCACGCGCCCATCTTCCTGAGATTCGCCGTTAAGGAGTTCGGCGAGAACAACATCGAACTCAACCGCAATTTCATCGAGCTCGAGCGGCCGAAAGAACGTTTTCCGCTGTCGTATCTGCCGAAGCACACCGAGGTGCTGTTCCGCGAAGCGCTGTCCTGCTACTCGACCAACAACTTCAACGCCTTTGCCTCAATGTGCCGGCGCGCTGCGGCGAGTTCATTCAGTGCGATGGGCGAGAACGGGAAGATGCGCGCTTTCGACGAGGTCATGATGGCCCAGGAAATTGCCGAAATTGACGACGAAAGCTTTGCTCCCATCAAGACGGTACTGTTCGAGACCCGTGAGGAAGAGGACCTGCCGCTGCTGAGTCGTGCACAGGCAGGCATCCTGCTGGAAATCATGAAAGACATGTTCTACCAGGGCTTCGTTCGCCGCGGAAAATTGACTCGGGCCATCAAGGTTCGGCAATTCTTCGTGCAGGAAAGCAACGGCGGCATGCGCCCCTCCGCCTGAATTCCGCCGGATTGCGACTCAGCCCAGGGCGGCGCGTGCATTGCGAAAAATGCGCAGCCACGGACCGTCCTCGCCCCACTCCGGCGGATGCCAGGAATTCTGCACGGTTCGTGTGACGCGCTCCGGGTGCGGCATCATGATCGTCACGCGGCCATCAGCACTGCACAGTCCGCAGACCCCGTCGCTCGAACCATTCGGATTCGCCGGATAACGTTCCGTCGGCTGGCCGTAATTGTCGACGTAGCGTAAGGCAATCAAAGCGCGTGTGCGCGCCGCATCGTTCGCGATGACCGCGCGCCCCTCGCCGTGTGAGGTTGCTATCGGCAGTCGCGACCCGGCCATCCCCGCCAGAAAAACAGATTCACTCGGCACTACTTCGACAAGGCTCAGACGTGCCTCGAATTGTTCAGACGCATTACGCAAAAAGGCCGGCCAGTCGTGACTGCCTGGAATAAGCTCCTTGAGCCGCGCGAGCATCTGGCAGCCGTTGCACACGCCCAGCGTAAACGTGTCGCTGCGTTGAAAATACGCAGCAAACTGATCGCGGGCGCGCGCATTGTGCAAAATGGAGCCGGCCCATCCGCCACCTGCTCCCAGCACGTCACCGAAGGAAAAGCCGCCGCACGCTACCAGTCCGTGATAGCTGTCGAGTGTATCGCGACCGTCCAACAGGTCGCTCATGTGCAGGTCGAAAGCATCGAAACCGGCACGCATGAATGCCGCCGCCATCTCATGCTGGCTGTTGACACCCTGCTCGCGCAGAATCGCTACGCGCGGCCGATGCCCGCCGATGAACGGCGCAGCCAGTTCGTCATCGGGATTGAATGTCAGCTGTACGTTCAGACCCGGATCATCCTCGTCGAGAATTCGGTCAAATTCCTCACGCGCTGTCGCAGGATTGTCACGCAGCTCCTGCATCCGGAAACTGAGTTCCGACCAGCTGCGTTGCAACTCCGTGCGCGAGGCGCGCAATACCAGTTCGTCGTCGTTGTAAATTGACAGTTCGTCGCTGGCATCGACCTGTCCCACCTCGACCCAGCCGAGTTCATAGCGCTGCAGGATCTCAAAGACCTTCGCACGCTGCCGATCCGCTACCTGCATGAGCGCGCCGAGTTCCTCGCTGAACAGCTGGCGCAGCAGGTCCTGTTCGGAGCCGGCCAGGTGCAGCGACACGCCAAGTCGTCCTGCAAACATCATTTCCGCAGCCGCGGTCACGAGCCCGCCGTCCGAGCGATCGTGGTAAGCCAGTAGCAATTTCCGTGTGCTCATTTCCTGGATGGCCGCGAAAAAACTGGCCAATCGCCGCGGACTGTCGAGATCGGGGACCGCGCCGCCGTAGCGATCAAACACCTGGGCAAGGCAGGAGCCGCCGAGACGATTGGCGCCCCCGGCAAGATCGATCAGCAGAAGGTAAGTCGGTTCCGCAACACGCTGTAGCTGCGGTGTAAGCTGCCGTCGCACATCGCTCACCGGTGCAAACGCCGACACGATCAGTGATACAGGAGCGACGACGTCGTGCGCGCCGTCCTGATCCGACCAGGCGGCGCGCATCGACAGTGAGTCCTTGCCGACCGGAATGGCTATGCCGAGATCCCGGCACAGGCCAAGTCCGACCGCCTTGACCGTATCGAACAGCGCCGCGTCCTCACCGGGATGTCCGGCCGCAGCCATCCAGTTCGCCGACAGGCGCACGTCGCCCAGACGATCAATGGCGGCTGCGGCAATGTTGGTGATTGCTTCACCCACCGCCATGCGCCCGGAGGCCGGCGCGTTGCTTATGGCGAGCGGCGTGCGTTCGCCCATTGCCATTGCCTCGCCCGTGTTGCTGCGATAGCCGCTTGCCGTGATCGCAACATCGCTGACCGGAACCTGCCATGGCCCGATCAACTGGTCGCGCACGACCAACCCACCCACCGTGCGGTCGCCGATATGGATCAGGAAGGATTTGTCGGCAACGGCGGGGAATCGCAATACACGAAAGAGAGCGTCCCGCAATTCGATATCGGCGAGATCGAGGTCGACGTTTTCGCGCTCGACACGTTCGACCGACCGCAACATCCCGGGCGCTTTACCGAGCAGCATCTGCATCGGCATATCGACGGCATCGTTGTTGAAACTGCTGTCACTGACGACCAGTCGCGCATCGCCTGTCAACGTACCGATCACAGCGTGCGGGCAGCGTTCTCGCTCGCACAGCGATGCGAACTCGCCAATGCGCTCCGCCGCCACCACCAGCACGTAGCGTTCCTGCGCCTCGTTGCACCAGATCGCCATCGGTGACATGCCCGGTTCCGCATTTGGCACGCTGCGCAGGTCGATGCGTGCACCGAGCCTGCTGTGATGAACCACCTCCGGCACGGCATTGGACAGACCGCCCGCGCCGACGTCGTGGATGAGCAGGATCGGATTGTGCGTACCCATTGCCAGGCAGCGGTCGATAACTTCCTGCGCACGTCGTTGCATTTCCGGATTGCCGCGTTGCACGGAGGCAAAATCGAGATCTTCACTGCTGCTGCCGCTGGCCAGACTGGAGGCGGCACCGCCGCCGAGACCGATCAGCATGGCGGGACCACCGATCACCACGATTTGTGCGCCGACCGGTACGTCAACTTTAAGTGCATGCTCCGGACGGACATTGCCGACGCCGCCCGCGATCATGATGGGCTTGTGGTAGCCGCGCCGCTCGCCCGCCGGCAAGCCCGGCGGCTGCGCCTCAAAGGTGCGAAAATAACCCAGCAGATTCGGGCGTCCGAATTCATTGTTGAAGGCAGCGGCGCCGATCGGCCCTTCCAACATGATCTCGAGAGGCGTCGCCATGCGCGCCGGATGGCCAAGCGGCTGCTCCCACGGTTGCGGATAGCCCGGGACACGCAAGTGCGACACGGTAAACCCCGTCAGTCCTGCCTTGGGTCGTGCACCGAGGCCGGTGGCGCCCTCATCGCGGATTTCGCCACCGGAACCGGTCGCCGCGCCGGGAAATGGCGAGATTGCCGTTGGGTGATTGTGCGTCTCGACCTTCATCAGGATGTGAATCGGCTCGTCGTGCCAGGCATAGGCCCGATCGGCAGGCGACGGCATGAGGCGAAGGCCCTGCGACCCTTCGATGACAGCGGCATTGTCGGAATAGGCAGACAGGACGCCGCGCGGGCTCGCGTCGGTCGTGCTGCGAATCATGTCGAACAGGCGCTCTGCCTGGGGCGTGCCGTCGATGCGCCAGTCTGCGCGAAAGATCTTGTGACGGCAGTGCTCGGAGTTGGCCTGGGCGAACATCATCAGTTCGACATCGGTAGGGTCGCGTTGCAGGATCGCGTAGTTGTCGAACAGGTAATCGATTTCGTCATCGGACAACGCGAGACCGAGCGACGAATTCGCCTCTACCAGCGCGGCTTTGCCACTGGCTTGCAGCGGAACGGTCCGTAATGGCCGCGGCGCATGCGTCTCGAATAATTGTTCTGCCTGCTCCCTCGATGTGAACAATGATTCGGTCATGCGATCGAACAGGAGGCTACCCAGTTCGAGCAGATGCTCGTCACCGATCGGCAGCTGCGAGCCGATGGCGTAGCGAATGCCGCGTTCGATGCGTGCGATCTTGTGCAGCCCGCAGGCATGCAGGATATCCGTGGCTTTGCTCGACCACGGCGAGATGGTGCCGGGACGCGGCGCGACCAGCAGCGACCGGGCAACAGATGGCAACGGAAGAATCGCCTCGCCGGCGAACAACAGTGCGGCAAGACGCCGGCGTTCCTCCTCGTTCAATGCGGCATGCAAAGCAAGAAAGTAACTAAAACGGGCGTCGAGCGCGCAAACACGTCCATCCTGCTGTTGCAGGCGCTGCAGCAGCTTCTGCAAGCGGAATCCGGACAAAGCAGCCTGGCCGGGCAGTTCCTCAATGGCAGTGCGGATAGGTTCGCGCCGCTTCGCGGGTGCGTCCGTCAAGGGATACCCCTGGATTCAGGGCTTGTTGGTGCCGCCCGGCGTGTAGACCGGAATCGGGAACTGCGCAACGTTGCCGCCCTCCAGTTTCGAAATCTTGCTTTTGCCCTGCTTGTCGACCTCATCGATGCGGATGATCGAATGCATCGGCAGATAAGTGCGCTTGACGCCGGCGAACTCGGATTTGATTTTCTCTTCGGACGGATCGACGACGACCGAACTGCGCTCCCCGAAGACCATCTTCTCGACTTCGACGAACCCGAACAGGCTGCCATGGCCGACATTTCGGGCATAGATTTCGTACACCTGCCCCTGGCTCATGAATACGATCCGGTAAAGTGTTTTTGCTGTCATCGAGTCCTGTTCCCGTCGCGTGCAAAACTGGGCGCAGTCTACCCAAATTGCAGACCTGACACTGCCCTGCGCGATAGCCGCTTAGCAAATGTATATATGGTAAATTCGGGCCATTTATGCTGCGCTCCGAACACGCCGACGGTGCCGATTATTGTGACCCGTTTGGCTGCGTCCGGCGCGAATTCGCTGCACTATCTCACATTGCAACCGGCCTGCTGCGCACAGCGCCGGCGTACCCCTCATGGTGGAATTATCGATGGCCCTCAAGCTTACAATAACCAGCACGCACAAGGAGTTAGTGGGTGACGATCATGTCCGGGAGTTTGGTGAGAAAGGCGGGACGATCGGCCGCTCACTGGAAAACGACTGGATACTGCCGGACCCCGACCGCTTCATTTCCGGCAAACACGCAACCATCGATTTTCGCCGGGGTGCCTGGTACCTCGCCGATGTCAGTTCGAACGGTGTCTACGTCAACAAGGATATCGAACCGCTGGGCCGCGGCAATCCTCGCCGACTTTTTGACGGCGATCGTTTGCGCATGGGCGACTTCGAGTTCGCCGTCAGCATCGACGAGGGTGAGGGTCTCGACGTCCAGTCGCACGCACTGTCGCTGGTGCCGGAAGGCGTCGGCGGCCAGATGGTGCCGGAATCGCCGCAGAAAACCGGCATCCAGATGCTCGACGAGGAAGAAATCACCGGCGATGAAGCGTTTCGTTCGACGCTGTTCGGCAGCGGCTCGAAGCCGGCAGCGTCGCCAATGAAACGATTGCCAGCCAGCCCAGGACCGGCTAATGCAAAAGTGGCGGCGCCTGTTGCCCCGCCCGTGCAGCGCGAGTCCCGTGCGCCGGTGAAGCGCGCACCACGGGATGCCGGCGACATGACCGCGGAACAATTGTTCGAGGAGTTTTTGGGCGCGCTCGGCATCGCCCGGGACGAGATTCATCCGGCTATCGATGTGTCGGATGTGATGCAGAATGCCGGCAAGGTGCTGCGCGAACTGGTCAGCGGCTTTGCCGACCTGATGGTCAGCCGCAGCAACGTGAAAACGATGTTCCGCCTCGACCAGACCACGGTGCTGCCACATCACAACAACCCGTTGAAGCTGTCGGAAAATATTAACGATTCACTCAAACAGCTTTTGATTGGCCGGGACGGCGAGTATCTCGGACCACAGGACAGCGTACGCGAAGTGTGCCGCGACCTGAAGTTCCACCACGACGCCGTGATTGAAGCAATGACGGCGTCGGTGCGCGATTTCACGGAGCGTTTCGATCCCGCGGAACTGCAGGAAAGCTTCGAGCGATCCCGCTCTCGCAAATCCCTGATGGACGCCTTCGGCAAGTTGAAGTTCTGGAATCTCTACTGCGATCTTTATCCGGACCTCGCCGATGCGGGTGACGGACAACTGCCGCTGCAATTCGGCGAAGAGTTTGTGCGCAATTACGAAAAGCGCATCGCGGATTACAAGCGTGTCGATCGCAAGGACAGCGAAGCGGCCTGATTTTCGACGGGCGCATTGGACCCTGCGGGTGATCGCCCGTGATACGGGCTCCTACGGCGCCAATAGAACCGCTGTAGGAGCCCGTATCACGGGCGATCTCGCGCCCTCAACGGTTGCAGCGATTGCTGATCAAATCATCGACTACCGACGGATCGGCGAGTGTCGAGGTGTCCCCGAGGTTGCTGTAGTCGTTTTCCGCTACCTTGCGCAGAATTCGCCGCATGATCTTGCCGGAGCGTGTCTTTGGCAGCCCCGGCGCCCACTGGATGAAATCCGGCGTGGCGATAGGTCCAATCTCCTTGCGTACCCATTGCCGCAATTCGGCCAGTAATTCCTCGCTCTGCGAAACGCCTTCCATTAGCGTCACGTACGCATAAATGCCCTGCCCCTTGATCTCGTGCGGGCAGCCGACAACGGCCGCTTCAGCCACCTGCCTGTGTGCGACCAGGGCGCTCTCTACCTCGGCGGTGCCCATACGATGGCCGGAGACGTTCAAGACATCGTCAACGCGACCGGTAATCCAGTAGTAGCCGTCTTCGTCGCGTCGTGCGCCGTCGCCGGTGGTATAGCGGCCTGGGAATGCGGAAAAGTAGGTTTCGATGAAGCGCTGGTGATCGCCGTAGACAGTGCGCATCTGCCCCGGCCAGCTGTCCTGCAGGACGAGGTTGCCCTGTGTTGCGCCCTCCAGCAGCTTTCCTTCGTTGTCGACCAGTGCGGGCCGGATGCCAAACATCGGCTTTGTGGCAGAACCGGGCTTGAGATCGGTTGCGCCCGGCAACGGGCTGATCAGGATGCCGCCGGTTTCGGTTTGCCACCAGGTGTCGACGACCGGACAGCGTCCTTCGCCAACCACGTGGTAGTACCACTCCCAGGCTTCGGGATTGATCGGTTCGCCGACCGTGCCCAGCAATCGCAGGCTCTTGCGCGAGGTCTTTTTCACCGGCTCGTCGCCGGCGCGCATGAGCGCGCGAATCGCCGTCGGCGCGGTGTAACAGATGTTCACACGATGCTTGTCGCACACCTCCCAGAAGCGCGACGCGGTGGGATAGTTCGGCACACCCTCGAACATCAGTGTGATAGCGCCGTTCGCAAGCGGCCCGTAGACGATATAGCTGTGGCCAGTGACCCAGCCGACATCGGCGGTACACCAGAAGACGTCGCCGGGGTGGTAATCGAACACGTACTCGTGTGTCATTGAGGCGTACACCAGGTAGCCGCCGGTGGTGTGCAACACGCCCTTCGGTTTACCTGTCGATCCCGAGGTATAGAGGATGAACAGAGGATCCTCGGCGTTCATTTCCTCGCAGGGACAATCGACCGGCATGCGCGGCTCGAGCTCGTGCAACCAATTGTCCCGGCCATCGACCCAGTCGACGTCTGTGCCGGTGTGACGCACCACCAGCACTTTCTCGAGTGTCGTAACGTCGGGACGCTTCGCGGCAGCATCGACGTTTGCTTTCATGGGAATTGCCTTCCCGCCGCGTATGCCCTGATCGGCGGTGATGACGATGTTCGATTGACAGTCGTTGATGCGACCCGCCAGCGCGTCGGGCGAGAACCCGCCGAAAACCACGGAATGCACCGCGCCAATGCGGGCGCAGGCCAGCATCGCTACAGCTGCTTCCGGAATCATGGGCATGTAGATGGTGATGCGATCGCCCTTCTTCGCACCCAGCGATTTCAGGACATTGGCGAAGCGGCAGACCCGTTCATGCAACTCCCGGTAGGTAATCTTCAGGTCGCGCGCCGGATCGTCGCCCTCCCAGATGATAGCGACATCGTTGCCACAGCGCTCGAGATGCCGGTCGACACAGTTGTAGCAGACGTTCAGGGTGCCGTCGTAGTACCAGCGAATGTGCAGATCGTCCTTGTCAAAAGATACGTCCTTGACCTTGGTGAATTGCTTGATCCAGTCGATCCGTTGCGCCTGTTCGGTCCAGAATCCTTCGTTGTCGTCGATGGAATGCTGATAACGGCGCTCGTAGTCTGCTGCATTGATGTGCGCACGTTGCGCCCAGCTTTCGCTAACGTTGTAAATCTTCGTCATTAACCCCTGCCCCGGTTTCCGGTTTCATAATCATTTCGTTTGTGCCGCAATCTCGAGTATACGTTCTGCCTGCAGCAGATGCGGTCGGTCGAGCATTTCGCCGTTCATCGCGAGTGTGCCGGACCCGGCATTGTCGGCAAACAACCGGACAATACGCTGGGCACGTTCAATTTCTGCACTGCTCGGCGCAAATGCATCGTTGATGACGTCGACCTGCGCCGGATGAATGGCCAGCATGCCGCGGAAGCCGTCCCTGCGCGCTTTGGTCGCGTAGCCTGCAAGCCCCTTGCTGTTGCGAAAATCGGTAAAGACCGTGTCAATGGCCGGCACGCCGGCGCCCGCTGCTGCAATGAGGCACAACGATCTCGCCAGTTCGTAGGGCGGCAACCAGTTTCCTGCCTCATCCCTGCTGGCTGTCGCACCGATTACCGCGCTGAGATCTTCTGCGCCCCAGGTGAGACCGGCAAGCCGCTCTGTCGCGCCCGCATATTCGTGCAAATGAAACAGTGCGAGCGGCTGTTCGGTGGCGATCGGCAGGATCAACGTCTTGCCCTGCTGCAGGTCATGCTCTTTCTCGAGACGGGTGAGGAGCTTTGCCAGGCCGACGATATCGGCGGCACGTTGCGGTTTCGGCACGACAATGCCGGCCGGCGACGCCGGCATCACTGCATGCAAATCGGCCCTGGCATCCGCTGATTGCAGCGGATTGATACGTACCCAGATATTCAGCGCGCTGTTTGCCTGCAAGAAATCCCGTGTGAGATCCCGCGCGCGTGGTCGCTCGGTCGCGACAACCGCATCTTCGAGGTCGATGATCAGCGCATCGGCACTCCCGGTCGCTGCCTTCTGCAGC
>CAYVLL010000087.1:0-9469 GCA_964452235.1 uncultured Woeseiaceae bacterium | reverse complement strand
AGCAGCAGCCACCGCATACGCGCCGGCCAGCAATTGCGCCTGCCCGCTGCCGGACCCGCGCCGCCCGTTGTGGCAGATGTACCTCCCCCGGCGCCGGAGCCGGAACCAGCACCGGCCGTTCTGCCGCAACCGCATATCAGTGAGCTTCCGGCAATCGCTGCCGTACCGCAGGAGGAGCCCGAGGAGCCGGGTGCGCTGGCCGACGATCCGGCGGCAACTCTTGCCGGGTCCTTGCAGCAAACAATGCTGTCCGACCCCAGCGATTACACGATTGCAGAAGACCAGACAATTGAGGTTCACCCGCTCGAAACACTCGGGCATTTCGCGGACTGGTTGGGCATTCGTACCCAGCGTTTGCGGGACCTGAACGGGCTCGCATTTCGAACCCCGGTCGAAGTCGGGCAGCGGATCAGGGTTGACCTCACACGAACGGATGCAGAGACTTTCGAAAGCCGGCGCAGCGCGTTCCACAAGGACCAGCAGGATGCCTTTTTTCGTGACTATACGATCACGGGTGTTCGGGAGCACGTCGTGGCAACGGGTGAATCGGTATGGATTCTGGCGATACAGCGGTACGACGTGCCGGTATGGCTATTCCGCCAGTACAACCCGGAGCTCGACCTGCATAACGTGAGGCTGGGTACGCGATTGAACTTTCCGGAACTGGCTCGTAACGAGGGCTGATCGTGGCGGCCTGAGCCGAGTGGGACTTCAATAAGTCTGAGGTTGGCATCTCCTGCGGGGGGTCCTTTGGAGGAATGGCTCCCTTCGGTCCGCTTGATTTCCTCCAAAGGACCCCCCGCAGGAGATGCTGGAATCGTTTCCGGTGCCGTCCGGGCCCATTGGCAACTACAATTGTTTCCTGAAACGGGCAGCGGTTGGTTTGCAGCATGCGGCGGGTTTGCTAGTCTCGTGCCGCGTTAACAGGGGAAATCGTTTTTGATCAGGAGCTGTCGGAAGAGTATGTGCAACATTCTTCGTATCTGTATCGCCAGGCTGTGGATTGCGACCGGGCTTGTCCTGGCATGCTTGACTGTTCATGCTTCGGATTTTCCGCTTGCCGACAAAGTGCTGGTGGAGAAGGAAAACCGCAAGTTGCATCTGTTGCAGAACGGCACGGCATTTCGTACGTTCGATATCGCACTGGGGAATGAACCGATCGGGCACAAGCAGGAGGAAGGCGACAACCGGACTCCGGAAGGGCTCTACTGGCTCGATTTGCGCAATGATCGCAGCGATTACTTTTTGTCGATCCGAATCTCGTATCCGAACTCGAGGGATCGTCGCGAAGCTGAGATGAAGGGCCTTTCTCCGGGTGGCCAGATCATGATTCACGGCCAGCCGAATGTGCCGACTTATTCCGCCGCCTTTTATCGTCAGGCCGACTGGACCAACGGCTGCATCGCGGTATCGAATTCCGACATGATCGATATCTGGCTCATGACGCCCGACAGGGTCGCGATAGAGATTCTGCCGTAGGGAGAACAAGAGATCGATCCTGAGCAATTGAAAGCCGCAATCCGCGCTTCAAGCGACCGTACGGTCGACGCAGAAGTCTGGCCGGAAGGCAGCCTCGAAGTTCTGTCGCAGTTCGAGGCAGCGCAGTTGCGGGATGAGGGTGCGGGCGGCCTTTATCCCATGTTGCGACGCTGTATTCTTGCGGTGCTGAACTCCGGTAGTGATACGGATGACGCCCGCGCGGTCCTGCAGAAGTACCGCGATTTCAGCGTCGAGTTTATACAGCAGGATCGAGGGCTGAAGGTTTCCCTGCGTGGGGCGCCTTCATCCGCGTTCGTCGACGACCGCATGATTCGCGGCATCCGTGAGCAGGTCTTCGCGGTTTTGCGTGATGTCGTATTTACCAACAATGA
Organism: uncultured Woeseiaceae bacterium; assembly: GCA_964452235.1. Classification (GTDB taxonomy): domain Bacteria; phylum Pseudomonadota; class Gammaproteobacteria; order Steroidobacterales; family Woeseiaceae; genus IDS-8. Next base: position 7,598 of record CAYVLL010000087.1, on the reverse strand, counting down.
AATCCGCGAAAGCACTCGCTTCGATCTGAAAACATCGGAAAACATCACCAACGCCGTCTTTCATATTGTTCGCAACGCCCGGCTTCTCGAATTGCCGGCGACGCCCAATCTGGTGGTTTGCTGGGGAGGGCATGCCATCAGCCGGCCCGAGTATGACTATACGAAACAAGTCGGCTACGAACTCGGCCTGCGAAGCTTGAATATCTGCACCGGCTGCGGTCCGGGTGCCATGAAGGGGCCGATGAAGGGCGCGACCATCGGCCATGCGAAACAACGGATTCGCAATGGACGATACATCGGTATAACCGAACCCGGCATCATCGCCGCCGAGTCGCCAAACCCGATTGTGAATGCACTGGTCATCATGCCGGACATGGAGAAGCGGCTGGAGGCATTTGTTCGTGTGGGACACGGGATAATTGTTTTTCCTGGCGGCGTCGGCACGGCTGAAGAAATACTGTACCTGCTGGGCATTTTGCTGCACCCGTCCAACCGGAATCTTCCTCTACCCTTGATCATGACCGGTCCGCCGGAGAGTGCCGGCTACTTTCAATTGATTGATGAGTTCATAGCCGCGACCCTGGGAGAAGAGGCACGTCGCCGATACAAGATTATCATCGATGATTCGGAAGCTGTTGCCAGGAATATGGTCACAGGGCTGCAAGGGGTTCGTGACTTTCGTTTCGAGCAAGGCGACGCCTACTACTTCAATTGGCGCCTCGCGATCGATCACGAGTTCCAGAAGCCGTTCACTGCATCGCATGATTCGATGCGCGCTTTGAATCTGACTGAAGGCCTGCCTGCACATACATTGGCTGCCAATCTGCGTCGTGCGTTTTCCGGAATCGTGTCGGGCAACGTGAAAGAAGACACGATAGCCGAGATCGAGCGCAAAGGCCCGTTTGAAATCTACGGTTCGGAGCGAATCATGACGCTGCTGGATCGCTTGTTGACGGAGTTCGTCGACGCCGGGCGCATGAAACTGGCGGCTGACAGCTATTCGCCTTGCTACCGCGTGCTTCGGGGGACCGAACGACGCTCGGCATAGCCTGACTCAGGCAGCGTCGCCCGGCGCCGGCCCATTAAGTAAAAATCGCTCATAAGTATCTAATTAAGAAAAGAAAAAAGGATGGCTGCATTGTGACTTGGTTCCTTGGTAAACGGGTCGTGGCAACGTAGCATGCGTAATCGTCATCACCTGGATACGGTCGCATGCAGGACACCAAGGATCAGAGCTGGACTGGCGAGGCGAGCGAAGCCGCTTCCGCCGATCAGGGTGAGTCCGAAGAACGACAAGCCGGACTTCACGCGGGTGACTCGCGCGACGCCGACGGCTGGCAGAAATACCGCAAATGGATTTCCAATGCACCGGCTCCTGGACGCCGTCGTGGCGGTCTCGATCCTTCCCTCTATACGTGGAAGGGGTATCGCAACTGGACCGAACAGATAAAGCGTAGCTGGTCCGATAGTTAGTACGCCCCCGCTGCATGCAGCGCAGGAAACAGTCCTGCGACCCCCGCTGTCTTGATTCGCCGACATTACGTCGAAGCATGCTTCGGTGTATTCTGCGTACCTGCATGACAGGTCAAGCTCGAATTTCGCAAGCAGCCGACAACTACTGCAGCAAGCTGTGAATTGCCTCACGGCGGTTTTCAAAAACCAACTCTATACTCTGCTTCAAGTGAATTGCCTTCTCCCGAAACGTCGACTATGTCAAACAAGTTCGTGAAGAATGAAGCTTCCGTCGAAGCCTGGAAAAGTGAATCGGCACGTCAACGCTGGCAGCTTTTTCATCGCGCCATTGCGCACGCGAAACAATCAAATGCCGATGCATTGCAAGAAGCCGAGAACTCGCGGCTTGACGGGGAAACCGGCCGGGACGACGACCATGGTTCCAGCCGCCCTGATCCATTGCTATCGATTGCCCGCTGACGATTCGGCAGAGTGCACGGACATGGAACGCCTGGCGCAGTATCTCGACGATCTTGAAGATGTTTTCTTCGCAATTGCGTTTTCCGGCGAACAACTACGTCGCGCGCTGCGTGCACTGTTGTTTCTGACTCTGTGGTTTACGTTGACGGTGTTGGGCGTTCTCCTTGCCCTCGGTCAGCCTCCGCTTGCTCTCGCGGCTGTTACCCTATTGCTCGTGACATCACTCTACAGGGCCGCTGTCAGTAGCCCCCGGCGCGCTGCCGCCCGCTCCTGAGCAAGACCCCCGCGTACCGGTTAGCACTCGATAGCAAAAAAAAGCCGGTCAGGCCCGGGCTTTTCGCCCAAGCTGCTTGAAATCCGGCGATCCGTCACTATCGTATCTCTTTCGGCACAGGCACGGCCTGAGACGGGTTCTGGCAAATGACATCTACGGGAAACCGCGAAACACTGGGCTTTCAGACCGAAGTGCGGCAAATGCTGCACCTGATGATTCATTCGTTGTACAGCAACAAGGAGATTTTCCTCCGCGAGCTCATTTCCAATGCGTCCGATGCTGCTGACAAGCTGCGTTTCGAGGCACTTGCGCAGCCCGACCTGTTGGGCGATGCACCTGAGCTGACCATTCGTGTCATCCATGACCCGCAAGCCGGCACTATTTCGGTAGTCGATAACGGCATCGGCATGTCCCGACAGGAAGTGATCGACAACCTGGGGACGATCGCGCGCTCCGGCACAGCTGAATTCCTGCAGCAAATGACGGGTGACTCACGCAAGGATGCAAGGCTCATCGGTCAGTTCGGCGTTGGCTTCTATTCGGCTTTCATCGTTGCGGACCGGGTAGTGGTCGAAACCCGTCGAGCCGGATTGGCCGCGGAGGAGGCGCTTCGATGGGAGTCGGACGGGCAAGGCGAATTCACAATCGAGTCCGTGGCGCGCAATGAGCGTGGAACCTCGGTGACTTTGCACCTCAAGGAGCGCGAGAAAGAGTTTATCGAGGCGCTGCGCCTCGAAACGCTGATTCGAAAGTATTCAGACCATATCGCCTTTCCCGTGTATCTCGAAGAGGCCGGGAAACAAGATGAAGATCAGAAGCCGGTAAATTCGGCAACGGCCTTGTGGACGCGCTCCAGGAGCGATGTCAGCGACGACGAGTACAAAGAGTTCTACAAGCATCTGTCGCACGATTTTGCCGACCCGTTGGCCTGGAGCCATAACCGCGTCGAGGGGAAGCGCGAGTACACCAGCTTGCTGTACCTGCCGTCGCGAGCGCCATTCGATCTGTGGAATCGAGAGGCACCAAGAGGTCTCAAGCTCTACGTACAACGTGTTTTCATAATGGACCAGGCCGAGCAGTTCCTGCCCCTGTATTTGCGATTTGTAAAGGGTGTCGTTGATTGCTCTGATCTACCGTTAAACGTGTCACGTGAGACGTTGCAGCAAAACGCCGAGATCGAGGCAATAAAAAGCGCACTTACACGCCGCGTAATTGACATGTTGTCGAAGATGTCTGCCGATGAGCCGGAAAATTACGCAACTTTCTGGCGCGAATTCGGCCAGGTCATCAAGGAAGGCATTGTTGAAGATGCGCAGAATGCAGACAAGCTGGTCAGGCTGCTGCGCTTCTCGACGACACACAGTGCGACAGAGAAGCAGGACCAGTCGCTTGCCGGTTACCTGTCCCGGGCCGGAGAGGATCAGGACAAGATCTACTATATTCTTGCCGAAAGCCACGCGACGGCGAGCGCCAGCCCGCATCTCGAGCAATTGCGTCAAAAGGGTATCGAAGTGCTGCTTTTGACCGACAGGATCGATCCGTGGATCGTCGACCAGCTACCGGAGTTCGAGGGCAAGAAGCTGCAAGATGTCGGCAGGGGTAACCTGTCGATGCCGGAAGGTGATGGCAAGATTTCCCGGGAGGCCGGCAACGACGCGCACAAGCCACTCCTGAAGAAGATCAAGAAAGTACTCAAGGAGCGAGTGGAGGCAGTCAACGTGAGCCAGAGGCTGGTAGATTCTCCCGCTTGCGTAATCGCCGACGAAAAGGACCTGACCCCCCAGTTGCGGCGTATGCTTGAAGCCGCGGGTCAACCGCTGCCCGAGTCAAAGCCGCTGCTTGAAATCAACATCGAACACCCGCTGGTTGTGCGCCTGTCCGACGAAGTGGACGAGCGGCAATTCGAGGCATTGGCAAACGTAATCCTGGATCATGCATTGCTCGCCGAAGGTGCGCCGCTGGCGAATCCGGCGGCTTACGTGCGACGCATGAACCAGTTACTTCTCGACATCGCGGCTGGGAACCCGTCGGCCGACAGTCAGACGGGTTCGCCATGAGCCGAAGGCCTGACACTCAAAGCGACCTCAGTAGTCGATTGACCGTTGAGCAATATCGTGTCACCCAGGAAAAAGGGACGGAACGAGCCTTTACCGGGCGCTACGTCGATCACAAAGAGGATGGTACATACTCCTGCATCGTCTGCGGCAGCGGTCTGTTCAGTTCGCAACACAAGTACGACTCCGGTTCGGGCTGGCCCAGCTTCTGGTTGCCCCTGGCCGGCGACAACGTGCGCACCGTCCGTGACACGAGTCATGGCATGAATCGGGTTGAAGTGGTGTGCAGTAATTGTGGTGCCCATCTTGGCCATGTATTTGAGGATGGGCCCCAACCGAGCGGCTTGCGCTATTGTATTAACTCCGCATCGCTCGACTTCCAGAAATCGGATTGAATTGCACGGCTGACTGCCTGCAGCAATTATCCCGAACTGCCAATATAAGGAATAACCATCCATGAAAGTATTGAAATGTGCATCGCTGATTTCGATTGTTGTACTGGTCGCCGCTTGTGGCGGGCCGGAACCGGAAACCCGTGAGAGCGAGTCGGCCGACCCCCAGGTCGCGCCCCAACAGGAGGTCGAAGAAATGGCAACAGGTCAGTCGGTAGAAATAGAGCCGGGTCTGGATCGCAAGATAGTGACGGCGGGACACGGAGACGTTGCGCAAGCCGGACAAATTGCCGTCGTCCACTATACTGGCTGGCTGTACGACGAAGATGCTTCCGACAATCGGGGTGACAAGTTTGACAGTTCTGTCGACCGTGGCCAGCACTTCGAATTTCCCATTGGGGCAGGGCGCGTCATTCAGGGTTGGGATCGTGGTGTCGCCGGCATGCGGGTCGGTGAAGTTCGCGAACTTACCATCGCGCCGGAGCTAGCCTACGGTTCTCGCGGCGCCGGCGACGTAATTCCGCCCGGCGCGACGCTGGTATTTGAGGTCGAACTCGCGGGGCTGAAAGGCACGCCAGGCCAATAACCCGGGCGCGGGCCGTTTTTCCGTCAGGCTGGCGGCCCGTCGTTTTGTTTCTGGTAGTGCAGGATGCGCGCCTGGCCTATCCAGTCCTCTCGATAGATGCGACTGCGGAAGCCTTTCAGGCGCTCGGCAATTCGGTCTATGTCGTATTCGCTGATTGACGCAATCTGCTCGAAGCAAAAAAAGCCGAGGTCATTCAAGGTACGCTCAATTGCCGGTCCGACACCCTTGATTGCTTTAAGGTCATCGTGTGTTTCCGTCGTACGAGGGCTGCCCGTCGATGTCGCGTTCGTCCGGGACGTGCCCGTCCGGGACGCGTTCGTCCGGGACGCGCCCGTCGGGGTGTGCGGCCGCTCAGGCAGGAATTCGAGACCGTAACGACCGTTGCCCGACAGAGGCGGGCGAACTTCGTCACCGATCTGGTCTTGCAAGTCGGACAGGTCCGGTTCTGTCGCTTCGTTGAACTGCTCATTTGACGCCTCGAGGGACGCATTGAGCCCTCTCGCCAACGCATCGGGATCAATGGCCTCGATCCGCGTATGTTCGGGTTGCGGCCGCATTTCCAGTTCGACGATTCGATCCCGTGCCCGTGCCAGTTCGTTCTGCAAGTCCTCTATTTCGCGATTTTTTTCGCGGACTTGTTCCAGCTCGAACTGCAGCTCTTTCATTTCCAGTTCGCGCTCACGGTACTTTTCGACCAGCGGAGGCACCCGGTTCTGCCAGCTCGTGAGTTCACGGCTCAGTTTGAAGATCTTGTTGTCCTTCTCGCGCAGCGCGTGCGCAGTCGTTTCGTTACGTACATCACGGCTTCGCAAATCGGTCTGCAGGCGGTTACGTTGTTCCAGTGCCGTCTCCAGGTTGCTTCTGACATCCTTCACCTGGCGCTGCAACTCATCGCGGCGCTCGATCGCTGCTTTGAGGGAAACCGCAAGCTCCTTACAGCGCCGCGAAAGATCTTTTTCCGATGCCTGGTGCTGATTGATTTGCTGCATCAGGCCGCGGTTTTGCTCAGAGAGCCGGCGGGATTCGGCTTGTTGTGCTTCGAACTGCTCCTGCCAGCCGGCATTGACCGCGATTTTCTCCCGTGCACATCGATCGCCGCGAAACAGCCAGCCAGCCAGTGCGCCGACGCCAAACAGGACTGCAAAGACGGCAAAAAGGGCGGCGGATAGTTCAGGCATGCAGGTACTCCGGCGACCAATCGCCGAGGTCGCAGCGCCGACGCTTGAGCGTTATCATAAGGTCATAATTTTACAGCAATAACGGCTTGACAGGCCACTATTTGCCGCGGTCAGCCAACGGACCCGGACAAATGACAGGAGCTGTCCATGAGCGCTGCACCTGAATCGGAAGAGCTTCTCCTTGCCGGCCCCGCCGGTGAGCTCGAGGCTTTACTCGAGTGGCCTTCCAAAGGTAACCCGATCGCCGCGGCGGTAATTTGCCATCCACACCCGTTGCAAGGCGGCACGATGCGCAACAAGGTTACGCATACGCTTGCGCGTGCATTCGTCAACCGGCGATTTGCTGCCCTGCGATTCAACTTTCGCGGTGTCGGAGAAAGCGCGGGCAGTTTCGACAACGGACGTGGTGAACTCGCCGATACAATTGCGGCCATCCGCTGGCTGACAGGCCGCTATCCTGGAGCATCCCTTTGGATGGCCGGGTTCTCATTCGGTGCTGCGATCGCAATTACCGCAGCCGCCGAAAGCGACGCGGGCGGACTCGTCAGCGTCGCACCCGCCATGGCACGTATCGGAAGTTATGCGGGCCCACTGCCCACTTGCCCATGGCTTGTCATTCAAGGCGACGAGGATGAGCTTGTCGATGTGGATGAGACAATTGCGTGGCTCAACGGACTCGAAGCTGGCCCGGAATTGCAGGTGCTTTCAGGCACAACACATTTTTTTCACGGCAAACTGGTGCCGTTGCGAGCCGCGGTAGAATCCTTCATCGGTGAGCATGTCGAGATCGCCTGATTCGTTTCCGGATCTACCGGCTGCCTGCATGCTATTCGTCCGCCTGGGTATTTCCCGGTTAAAAAAAACCGGGCAAGCCCGGTTTTTTTCATTGCATGACGAGCTGACCGGGACGCAATCAGACCATATCCTTCAGGCCCTTCAGGGCAGCTACCTTTACCGTTTTCGAAGCCGGCTTGGCCTTGAACATCATTTCTTCGCCGGTGAACGGATTCACGCCTTTGCGAGCTTTCGTCGCGGGCTTCTTGACGACGCGCATCTTTAGCAGGCCTGGCATCGTGAAAAGTCCGGGACCGCGTCCGCCGAGACTTTTCTTGATCTGGGCCGACAATGAATCAAATACAGCTGACACGTCCTTCTTGGTCAGTCCGGTGTCCGATGCGATCT
>CAYVLL010000086.1:0-9577 GCA_964452235.1 uncultured Woeseiaceae bacterium | reverse complement strand
CGCGCCGCGCCCCTCTCGATGCATTCCTTGTAGAAGTCGCAACCCAGCAGGTTCACGCCGTAGGATCCGCTGACGTCGTAGGACCAGTTGCCATCCAGGTCGCGGATCTTCACGCCATCGGTGGCGTCGCTGACTGCGCCGATCGGCAGGTGTTCACGAACCAGGCGACGAAACTGGAACGGCACGCGGTTCGCATTCGTGAGCTGCATGTCCGAGACCTGCGGCTCGAGCGCTGCTGTTTCGGCGAGCGTGCGCGGCGCTATCGCCTGCAGCCGGCCGGCAAGCCGCTTGAACGCGTTTCGGCGGCGTTCGACGACCTCATTATTGGCGCCGTCGCAACCGAAGGCTGCATCCGCGTCATATTCGTAGAACGGCACCAGCCTCGCGAGCCGCCGCGAAAGCCGCGCGTGCCCGGCGAGCGATGGGTGCTTTGCGCGCGAAAGCTGAAGACGCCGATATAAACGCCACCCGACCCAGGCCGAGGCGGCTGCAACAGTGGCGATCCATATAAAAGACAGCTGCATTGCAAAGACACGGGCAGGCCGGCCTGCTCCGCTAATGTGCCGTGACGCGCTGCCCGATGCGCGACTGTAGCCGGCGCGCGAACGGCAGCTCGACCCGCCGTGGCAGGCGATAGTGCACCTTGCGCACGGTGAGGAAAATCCAGCGGTGCTCCCAGATGTTGAACGCGGCCGCGAGGTCCCAGGCCGGCGGGATGATGTAGACGACGTTCTTTCCGACACGTCGCAGCTCGCGGTCGAAACGCCGCGGGTACTCGACGTGTTCGATAGTGTGCGAACACAGCACGGTATCGAACGCCCCGTCGGCAAACGGTAGCCGGTAGATATCGTCCACCTGGATGAAATTCGGCACGTCAGCGTGACGCAAAATATCGACGTTCACACCGCCACCGTCGGTCCTGCCGCAGCAGATGTTCAGGTCCCAGCGCCGTCGCTCTATGATCGACGACTTCAGGAAGCAGTAGCTGTACCAGTGCAGGAAGACAATGATGGCGGTCACGGTGGTGACCAGCGCGAGGAAATACAACATTGACGAAGCTTAGGGCCGATTCGTTACAGATTGATTACGTTCGCCTGAAACAAACAGCAACCGTTATCATTGGTGATCGCGATGCCGCGCCAACAAGCCGCGCGGCATCGCGCCGCCGGGTACCCTACCCTACTCGAACAGACTCGCGATGTTGCCCTTTAATTCGCGGTCATCGTCACGTTCGTTCTCGATGGCAATGGCGGCGTATAGCCCGTCCGGGCTGATGGCCACCGAGTCTGGCTGGCCGCCAAGGTCAATCGTCGTGACAAGGCTGGCAGGGTTCGTTGCAATGTTGACTACTGCGAGGTGCCCGCTCGGCGCTATAAAGGAATCGCTGGTATCGGCGGATGCGGCGATGATCTCCGAAACGGTCTCTTCACTTAAGTCGCCGTTATTGACGTAGTTCGGTAGCGTTGCAACCCGGTTGAAGGTTTGCGCGCCGGCAATCCCGCCGAGCGTGACGGCGGCGAAGCTGAAGGCCAAAAGGCTAATGGCATGTAACCGCATGACCGAAAATCTCCCTTGAGATTGACTCGATAAAGAATGGATTTGTGTCGTGCCTATTAGCGCATTGTTTGTTGCTTTGGCGTGGATAGTTCGAAGGAAGATCGTACGAGATGGTATTTGCGGTACCGTGACATTATTGTTGCCGGAGCATTACTCCATTCATGTCATCGGCTATTTCCTGTTCCAGGAGCGCGCATTCATTTTTTCGCCGCAGCGGAAACAGGCTACTTCAGTTTTTCTGCAAGGCCCTTACCGTCATTCGCACGACACGAAGCTCTGCTAGAAGTTGCAACTTCCATTCGGCGACTGAATGCAGGGCGATGTAATGGCTCGGAATCTGCCGCTGCGGCGGCTCGACACCTTCTGTGTAGTGGCTCGACACTTGAGCATCAAGAACGCGGCCAACGACCTGTGCGTCACGGCTTCCGCTGTCAGCCACCAGATCAAGGCGCTGGAGAAACGACTGGGCGTAATGTTGTTCGTCCGTGACCCGCGACTGTTGTCCCTGACGGCCGCAGGTCGAGGCTTGTTCCAGGAAATCGATCCATTGATGCGAAGCATCGAGACGTCCGTCAAGCGTTACAGCCGGACAGGGGAAGCAGTCCCGCTGGTGATCCGGCTGCCGGCACTCTTTGCGACCGAACTCTTTATGCCGAGATTCAAAGCTTTTGCGGATGGCTGGCCGCAGCTTGAGTTCCGCGTCGAAACAGCAGACTCGGACCGTGGCTTGAAACAATCCGGTGTTGACGTTTCCGTGGTGATGGCCAGGAGGCGGCCTGCGGGGCGCAACGTCGGGCCTCTGTTCAGTATGCGTCTGGTGCCGGCGGCATCGCCCGAGACCGCAAAGCGACTGCCGGAGGGACTCGCGCGCGTGCCGCCTGGCGTAAAGTTGATCGTTCACAAGGATCATCCGCGCGCCTGGCAGCACTGGTTCAAGGGAGCCGGCCTCGAATACGTTCAGCCGGGCGGCGTAATCCATCTTGATTCGAGTGCCAGTGTGGTCAGTGCCGCGGAAAAGGGACTCGGTGTTGCACTGGTGCCTATTCCTTTGCTTGCAGCCCGGTTCGAAGCCGGCAGTCTGGTGCGGCTCTCCGATGAAACTCTCGATACTCCCGATCGGTACTATCTCGTGCACGAACCCGACGATAACAATGAAGAGGTACTACAGGCGCTCGTCACCTGGGTTCTCACCGAGTTCGGTGAACGTGGTGAGCTTGCGTCTAGCACAGCGTCATTACGGTCACAATCCTCAACACCTGAATTGCGCGCAGCTCTGAACTGAAAAGCAATCGTTTGTGCGCCACGTGCGCGATCGCTACCTTTTCCCTCGCTTACTTGAGGTAATCATCCTTTGATAGAGAGGTAACGATAGTGAAGAGTATTCGTTTGGGCTTGTGTGTAACGATGGGTGTAGCCACCGGGATTGCGCTGGCTTGCTATCCCGGGAGTGTTGTTGCTTCCGAGCGCGCCTTCGAGATGAAGGCGTATGTGGATTATCCAGGCGGGCGCGACTTGATCGCAGGCAATTACGCGAAGGCAATGCAGGCAGCCAAACGCGACACCGACAGGACAGGTGATGCAGGCATGATTGCCAACACGAACCTGTGTGTTGCGTTTACCAAGTCACGGCGGTTTGCCGAGGCGGAAGCCGCTTGCAATAGGGCGGTCACGCTGGCGGAGCGTAGCGGAGTGTCGGCGCCGCGGTTGCAATACGGAAACGTCAACAGGCGATACGTCGCCATCGCGCTCAGCAACCGAGGGGTTTTCAGAGCTGTCAGCGGGGATCCACGGGCGGCGACACAGGACTTCCGCGAAGCGGCCAGCATTGCGCGCGCGGGCGCGGACTTGCCGCGGCGCAACCTTGCCTATCTGCAGGGGACAACGGCAGAACGGGTGGCGATGAACAAGGATGCGCGCGCTCAGGAGTAAGAGATTGTCCGTCGACGACTAAGGGAGCCCGCGGTTTAACCGCGGGCACTTCGCCGTTGCGGACTACCTGGTAAGTGATCCAGGATTGATCGGAAAATCACGACTGAACAGATAATTTTTGCACCAGCGCCTGCGCAAGTACTCGGGCCAGCCGGCTCATCCCGCCGCTCCGATTGCCCAAGGCTCGAACCCTTTCTCGCGACACCATCCAAGATACTGCGCCTTTAGCTTCGGCGTGTCGGTGTAGTCGAGGATCTCGTCATTCTCGCCTACATAAGCGAGGCGCCCCGACATACTGATTTGCACTATGCAGGGTTCGTCTCCCACGCAGGTCCACGAGTCCACGTTGCCGGCCGGCTCGTAGACATAAGCGCCCGGCCCCGCAACCTCGCCACTATCGAGCCGGCGGCTGCCGGAAACATTGAAGGCGTGCACTTCGCCTGTGTGGCGATGCCGGCCGATAGTGACGCCGGGGTCTACTTTCAGTTGCAGGGAACGGTCTTCGCCGCTAAAGCGCAGCGGCCGGGCCCAAACGCCTTCGCCAAGCGGCATCCAGGGCAGTTTTTCGGTGTGAATAGGCTTCGAAGTCCGATACATCAGGATGCTCCTTTTATCTTGACCTCAAGATACCAGCCGATTCATCTCGCTGTCAAGATAACTACCTGTTAGAGTGAGCGCATGGTGAGAAAGCGCGAACCGACCCTCGACGATCACGTCGGCCGCCTGATCGCGCTGCGGCGGCGAGAGACCCCGGACGTGCCGTTGGACGGCATGGAGATCCTCGCTCGGTCGCGCCGGCTTACGCTACTTTCACGTTTCGCGATCGAGGCGGTTTTCAAGCGCCATGGAATCGACACCGGCGAGTTCGATGTCCTGGCGACGCTCAGCCGGTCGGGCCCACCCTACGCTTTGCGTCCGACGGAGCTCTATCAATCCCTCATGATCTCATCCGGCGGGCTCACCGACCGGCTGAACCGCTTGGAGAAGCGAGGCCTCATCGACCGCGAGGCGTCTCTTTCAGACGGGCGGAGCATGCTCGTGAAGCTTACAGCGAAAGGACGGACCGTGATCGAGAGAGCGTTCGCGGAAGACATGGCGATCGAGAAAGAGATGCTTTCGCCGCTAAGCAAAAGCGAGCGCAGGACGCTCGCGACGCTGTTGGCGAAACTGCTTCACGGGATGGAAGAAGGCAAAAAAGAATGGGGCGGTTGACAACGACAATTCAAACGTTATTCGGTGGTGAAGTACAGGCGTCCCCTGAATTGCCGCTCAGTCCACCGGAACAAAAGAAAACGTAAGGCTCCAGAAACGGAGCCGGAGTTCCTTCCGGCTCCGGCCCGGCGCGTCAGTTACTTGATCGTAATCTCTCGCAGCAGGTACTGGCCGGTGATTTCCCGCATGGCAGGATAATCACGTTGTGCCATCTCGGAGTTTTCGTCGAGACGATCCCTCGACATCTCTTTGACAAATGCGTCGTAGCGCGCCTTGTTGGGCGCAAGTTCTGCCGTGTTCTTATGTTCGATAATTAGCACTATGTTGAAATCGCCACTTTGCGGCAGGTCGCTGCGATAGATTCGGTAATCGACAATGTGCCCGAGCTTCTTAGCCACTTCGTTGGTTTTGACCCAGGTCTCTCGTATCCCTTCGAGATAGGCATCGTCCATGTTTGCATTGACCTTGATCGTCGAGACGGAAAGTACAGTTTCGCTCACTTCATAGTCTTTCCAGGGTTCCAGATCGGCCGTTGCGATGCCGGAGAGGAAGAGCGAGCCGAGGGTCAGTCCGATTATTCTTAAAGTCATTATTTTTCCCTTAATTTTTATTTATTTACCTGCCCACAGTAGCACCTTCCCCCGCAGCGCGTACGAAATAGTTTGATTTCGGCACTGAGTTGCAAGTGGTGGGAACAGTTTCGGAAGATATCGACCACATTACGCCGGTTCGTCATCCGCTCGGCGGTCGACAGCGCGGCCGGCGTCGTAAAAGCGAGCGCAAGACGCTCGCGACGCTGTTGGCGAAACTGCTTCATGGCATCGAAAAAGGCACGAAGGAATCAAGCAGGTGACAACAATAGTTCAAGCGTGATTCGGTAGTGACGCAACTGGTGTCCTCTGAATTGCCGCTCAGTCCGCCGGAGCAAAAGAAAACGTCAGGCTCGAAAAGATGGTGTCGTAGTCGCCCCGGGGATCGTGCGAGATCGGTGACGACCAAACCGTGTGCAGCATCCACGCGCCACCGATATCCGCATTGAATGTGGCGCGTCCGTCGGCGTCCGTCCGGATGGGATCGACGGTGACGTCGTCTGTACTCAGGCTTCGTATGTGCACCAGTGCACTTTCCACAGGCAGTCCTCTGTAGCGGACTTCAAAATCGAAGCCGTCATCTGCCGAAGTTCGCATGGGATTGCTCAACGGAATAATTTCCAGTGTCAAGCCGATCGGACGCGTGATGTGCTCTTCCGAAACGCCATCAAGGTCCCCGACGAGGATGAGTGATTTACCTCGTCTCGAATAGATCTCGCGACCATTCTGATCCATGGCGCCTCGGGCCATCCGGTCTTCCAGAATTGGGAGAACACCTTCCTCGTCTACATAACTGTTGAAACGATCGGCAGGCAGGTCGCTTACGGAATTGATGGAAGTGAGAGCCACGATGTGCAGGCCGGGCACAGGCAAGGCTGGCCTTAATGCTCCCGCTTCGGGATTATCGCCCAGATTGGTTTGCTGATCGGTAACGCCATCCGGCCCCACAGAATTAAATGCGATGATGCGGGCCGGTTCTGTAGGCCAATTGGACACGTCGTCGCTGTGGCCGATGAGCGCCTGCACGCCCAACTGGCCGGACTTGTCCATCCGAAAGGTTTCCGGCTGCAGCCAATAATCATGTGCGCCGGCCGGACCTGCAATTACGAGTCCGAGCAGGATGGATGTCAGTATCTTGATCATGCAAGCGGCTCCGGTTAAGCCCGTTAATAGTCACTGTCCCAAAAATAAAGTGTCCCAAAAATAAAGTTCTTCTAACGCCAGTGCCAGGTCATGCTCACCCTGGCAGTCCGCGGCTCCAGCGGATGAAAATGCAGATCCTCGACACCGTCTGCTGCCTCACCGGCAAGGCGCGACGCATAGAAATAGGCGATGTCATTGTCGTTTGAGTCCAGCAGGTTGAATACGTCAAACCGCAGCTCGAGCTGTTCACGCCGGTAAGCGACGCCGCCGTTGAGCAGCAGCGAATCATTGGCCCTGACAGAATTGTCCTCAGCCAACGGTGCTTCGCCGAGGTAACGCAGCCGCATGCTCGCCGCCAAGCCATTGGTCCAGGCGGCATTCATGCCCAGCGTAAACGTCGATGCCACCGCGCCTGGAATTTCGCGGCCACCGCCCTGGTCGACTGTGAATTCGGCGTCGGTAAATGTGTAGGCTGCATTCACCGCCAGCCAGTCACTCGCCTGCCAGAAGGCAGCCGCCTCGAACCCGGTACGTCGCGTCGCATCGTTCGGTTCCGTGCTGCCGGCGTCACCGACATAGACCAGTTCGGAATCCAGATCCAGCTGAAATACCGCCAGCGTTGCGTTGAATTCGCGACCGAGTTCGAAGCGCAGCCCGATTTCCGAGCCTTCCGAGTCGACCAGCACCGGTACCGGGTCCGCCGGCTCGCCGCTTCCGGGATCGACTGTTATCGTTGCGCCGCGTACGTCGTTCGAATGGAAGCCACGACCCCAGTTCAGATAGCCTTCCAGGCGGTCGTGAAAACGGTAAGCGACGCTGATTTTCGGACTGATTGTTTCGTCCGAGCCGCGACCGCTGTTGGCGGATTGCGCCGCGTCAACCTGCCAATCAAAATAATCGGCACGCAGCCCGGCAACCGCACGCAACCGGTCGGTGAAACGCATTTCTGTCTCGCCCCACAGGCCAATTGACCACTCTTCGACGGCATCCTGACGCAGGGTATTGTTGCGAGTACGCGCTACCGTTTGGTAGAGACCTACCTCGGCGATGTCGTCGCTGCGGAAATCACCGCCCCAGCGCAGCAGCAACGGCCGGGCGCCGAGCTGTTTCTCCGCGGCTTCGAAATTGATGCCGTAGATGTTGCGCCGATCCCGTTGTTCGAACTGGTCACCGTCGTCGGGGTTCTCGAGGAAATAGGTGAAATTTGAATAGAGTGCCATTTCGTAATCGACGGCGTACGCGGAAAAACGCCAGCCGGCAACATCGAGTGCGCCGGTCAGTGCATAACGCTGGCTGTCTCCACCGAGATCGGGATCGATGAATCCCAGCGCGCCGATCTGTCCTGACTGCACGGCACGGCGTGGAATCTGATCCGTCGAATGCCATTCGCCGTCATAGCCCTGTACGGTTATTTTTGCCCGAGCCTCGCCAATGCCGAAGGCATAGCTACCGAACAGTTTATATTGCGCAAGTTCTTCGTCCAGTACCCAGGGTCCGGCATAGCCAGTTGCATCGACCGCCCCCATCAGCACCCCGTTAGCGGTATCCACACTGCCTGCTGCCAGCCCACGGTAGTAATCGTGTTCGCCCAACACGGCTGTAAAAATCGTACTGTCGAGTCGCTCTTGGAAAGTGAAATTGCTGCTGCCGGCAGACGAGAAGTCGCCAATCCTGGCTGTATAGGGCCCCTTGCGAAAGTCCGTGGTTGCGACGAGTTCCGGTATCAGGAAGTTCAGGTCCAGATAGCCCTGACCATGACCGTGCGTGCGCATGTTGAGCGGCACACCTTCGGCCGATGCAGCGAAATCGGTGCCATGGTCGAGATTGAAGCCGCGCAGGAAGTACTGGTTGGCCTTGCCGGTACCGGAATGCTGAGTGGCCACCATGCCGGGCACGGCTTCGACCAGATCGCCGACCCGCAGCAGCGGCGGCAGTTCCAGATCATCATAGCCAACCAGCCCTTCCGAGGCCGACCGCGCAATGCCGATGCGTTCCTCTGCCCGTCCGTAGACCACCAGTTCTTCGATGGCATCAGTGTGTCCCTCGTGGGCCACGGCCGGTGGACCGGACAGCGCCGCGAGCGCTATCGCTATCGCCATCGTAATCGCAATCGCTTGAACCCGTCTTCGTTCTGTCATGAGTCTGCTCCTGCGCACTGTGTGGCAACGCCGCGATCAGTGCGGTCGCGGCGCTGCCAACGATGACATGCTTACTACGCCCGCCAGCCTAGGCTAGGCTAAGGATTGGCCAGCAGGTCGTTGAAGGCATCCGGATTGTCCTGGTCGTTGAATTCGAACTCGATTTCGTCGACGGCCTCCGGATCGGTGTCGTCAGCCGTCATCGCAAACTGTTCGCGGACGAACCCCGTAAAGTCCACCGCCTGTGGAGGCGGCGGTGGTGGAGGTGGCGGAGGTGGCGGCGAATCATTGCTGCTGCTGCCGCCGCAGCCTGATAGCACCAGCCCGCTCACGAGCAGCAGGGTCGCAATTTTGCTTCGACTTGTTGTCATGGCGATGCTCCTGATCAGTTCGGTGAGCCGGGTAACGGCGTCACAAGGTAGGGAAACGTGGCATCGAAAAAGGTATCGTCGACGTACGCACCATCGGTGAACGGCAGTTGTCCGGCAGGTGCGTCAGCAGGATCCAGCAATACGCCCATGACCACCCGTAAGGCGATATCGACTACGTCGTCGCCCGGTCGCCGGCCGTTCGGGAAGCCGGCGTTATCGCCCGCCAGCACGCCCAGCGGTTCCTGGCTGCCGGCCGGTACGGCTGGTATTTCCGTGTTCAGCCGCAGCATTTCGGATGCGACTACATTCGGCGGCTGATTCAGACCGTCGACGCCGGTCAGGAAACCTGCCACGAGATCGTCACGCGGGAACGCAGTTGGTGCGACCGCCGCTGGAAACAGCAGTTCGATCAGCGCGGGCAAGGTCGGGTTGGTGACGTACAGTGCGAACTGGGCATCATCGACCGGCTCGCTGTGGTTGAAACGGTCCTTATCGGGCAGGCCGATGACGACTTCGTTGACCAGCGGCGCACCAAGCCGGGACACCTGCGTCCACGCACCGCCGTTGATGGCGGGTCCGCGTTCGTTCGGCGCCGGGTTGATGACACGCGCCTGACGTACGCTGGCCGTGGTCCAGC
>CAYVLL010000085.1:0-9867 GCA_964452235.1 uncultured Woeseiaceae bacterium | reverse complement strand
CGGGTGGGACAGGTGTTTGCACGCCGGAGAACTCGGGGAATAACTATGGGGGTGTTTCGAAACCAGAGGGTGTTGGTCCTGATCTCATCAATATCTACGAGGGATTGGTTGCGGCCGCGTCGCATATAATCGAAAGAGTCGCAAACGCTTTGTAGCCTGCTTTCTACAACGGCCGGGGCGAGGAATTCGCCCCGGCTGCTTTCTCGCTAACCAGAAACATTGAAACGGCAGTCGCAATGACAGCGATGGGTAGCGAGATCGCCGCAAGCACGCCCATGGTTGTATCACCGGGAGGAGGATTCCAAATTAGCTGTGTGCATCTCCAATCCAAAATTGTCATGGCATTGTAGGCTGTATGGGCTACAACAGGAGCCCACAAAGTTTGAAAATTAATAACTTGGATCGCGAAGAAAATGCCAATGATAAATGCTGTGAGATAGGTGCCCGGATCATGCATTAGAGCAAATAAGAATGCTGAAACAATAACCGCGAGGGGTTTTCCACGCGGCAGAAGCGCGTGCAGTATAAAGCCGCGATTAACAATCTCCTCGACAATCGGAACTAACACGGACATCACAGTAAAGCCCAGTAGCAGCTGCTGCCACGAGGGGCATACAAAACCCAAAATGGGGCCCATCACTGCGTCGGAGTCGTTATTTCGCACGAATCCAAATGCGATAAGAAGAGTTAGAACCGACCAGCGGGTGACGCGCAGGGTAATTCCGAGCAAAGCTGAAAGAACGACGACACGAAACGTCAGGCTGGCTGGTCGAAACAATGTCAACAGGGAGGTTTTGCAACGAACGAGATAGGGAAATAGAAGTACTATCAGGATCGGCGGCACAACAAGGAAACTTAAGTCCTTGGCGACTTGTGATGTAACTCCTGCATTTGTCAGTTCAACTTCTAATGCACTTCGCGCAATAAGTGCGGCCAGTTCAATCACAACTATGGCAATAATCGATACACGAAACTCAAGATTTGGGAGAGCCTGCATAGGCAGATAGTCGTCCGAATTAGACTTTGACCGGCACTCCAGACTAGCGACTTTTGCACATACAAGGATGGCGCAAAAGTCTGCGTTTCATAGCAATTGTGGCGTGGAAAATTGCTGAAGCGTAATTGACGGTTAGTCAGGCCGGCTGGACTTCGTCGGCACGATACTTCCCCGATAGCGAGAGTAAATCGCAGCCCGTCGTTCCGGGTCGATGTTCAGGTTCTCGAGGTCACCGCCTACATGTGCGAGAGCCAGAAGCCGACGGTCCATCACGCGAAACCAGAGCCATGGGACGTAGGCGAGCAGATAGACGCCGAAATACCCGTTCGGCAGCGTCGGTAAATCCTCGAAATGCCGCAACGACTGGTAACGGCGCAGCGGATGCGCATGATGATCAGAATGCCTTTCGAGGTGAAACAGTACGAGGTTGCTGTACAGGTGATTACTGTTCCAGGAATGATGCGGCTGGCAGCGTTCGTAGCGGCCAGCCTCATCCTTCTTGCGCAGCAGCCCGTAATGTTCGACATAATTTGCACTGGTCAGCTGCCACCAGGCAAGCGCGTTGTGGATTGCGAGAAACAGCAGCATGCTCCATCCCAGCCAGATAAGCAGACCACCCTGGATAAGCAGGGTCAGTGAAAACGACCGCAGGATCTGGTTGTCGATGCTCCAGGTCGATCGGCCGCATCGACCCAGTCTTTCTTTTTCAAGGGCCCACGCACGCCGGAATGCGCCCGGAATCTCGCGCTTCCCGAATCGATAAATGCTTTCGCCCATGCGCGCACTCGCGGGATCGTTTGGTGTGGCCACATCGCTGTGATGGCCGCGGTTGTGTTCAATCGTGAAGTGTCCGTAGGCGGGAACGGCAAGGACGATTCTTGCGAGCGTTCGCTCGAACCGCGACTTCTTATGCCCCAGTTCATGACCGGTGTTGATGGCCAGGCCGCTCGTGATTCCCGCTACGGCCGCGAGGCCGGTAAACGCCCACCAGCTCAGGTTCTGCGATGCAGCCCACCATGCTGCAAAAACAAGCGAGACAAAATGCAATGGCACTACGGCATAGGTCAGATACCGGTAATACCGATCCTGCTCGAGTTGCGGAACGATTGCTTCTGGCGGGTTATTGGTGTCCTCACCAAGAACCCAGTCAATTGTCGGTGCAACGATGTAGCTAAGCGCGAGCGGCAACAGCAACCAGGCCTCGTGTCCGTTAGCAGCATGCAAGACAATGCCGATAAAGGGCTGCAATGGATAGAGAACGGACAAGGACCATAGCCATCGCTTGCGATCGGCGTAGTGAACCGTCTCGCCATTGTCCAGCGCAGTTGAGTAGCCCTTCATTTGGCGGCTCGAACCATCGGCTATTCGCCTCAGCCCGCGGATTATGTCGACTTACAAACCACGTGTAGTCCGCTAATTGTATCGGGAGATCTGAATAACACCGTTATTTCAGCAGAATCGACTGCGTCAGGCCAGTGTTTTTCTACCACAACTTTTCAATTGATTAATCGCAATGAGTCGCCGACAATAAGTTGTGTTCGGAGAAAGTTGGATTTCGTGCGGGCCCATCCGACCGCCTGAAACGAAACGGAATTGCGGTAGGATACCGATTGCGTATGATTGGCTTGTATTCACTTGTCTTGATCCTCTTCACTACGTTACTAAGTGCTTGTGGCAAGTCTCAGCCTGGTACGGATACCGACAACATTACGAGTGACGCTGAACTTCTGACTGCAGCCAGCCTGGGTAAGCAGCTTGTTCTCCCGACTGATGATTACCTCCAGCTACCGCAATACCGGAACGCCGATCGCGCACGCGGAGAACGCCTGGTCATGCAATGTCGCGCCTGCCACAGTTTCGAACAGGGCGGCCAGAACATCATCGGCCCGAATCTTCACGGCTTTTTCGGGCGACGGGTTGCCTCAATAGTCGGCTATCCTTATTCGCCGGCGATGAGCCAGGCTGACTTTATCTGGACTCCAGAGGCACTGGAGGCGTGGCTGGCGGAACCCACCGGGTTTCTGCCGGGCAATCGCATGGTCTATGGGGGATTGCGTAACGCCGAAGATCGCCATGCCGCGGTCGCCGCGTTACTGCGGCTGACGACGCAATCACCCGCTAACACGCAAAATTGATCCGGGGGTCGCCATTGATCAATCAGTACGATACTCGCAGCGCAACTGACAACCGGAATGTTGCGGATCGGCGTTTGTTCAGTTGGCGTACGGTTACAAATGGCTTCATCCGCTCACGCCGACACGCGACGCGACGCGATGCAGAGGCGATTCCACTGTTTATCGACTGGCATCATCCGTGGTTGTTCTTTTTGGCCACCGGAACGATGCTTCTGTCGACATTCGATGCTTTTTTTACGTTGCAACTGTTGAATCGCGGCGCAATCGAGGTCAATCCGGCGATGGCTCTGGCGCTCGAGTACGGTGTGGGGGTCTTTGCCGGTAGCAAGATGTTATTGACGGGCTCAGGCATCCTGGCGTTGGTGTATATGTCACGGTGCCGGATGTTCAATCGCCTGCGAACCGGTCTTGTCCTTACCACGTTCTTCAGCATTTACGCCTGCCTGGTCTGCTACCAACTCGTCTTGCTGATGCAGTAGCAGTCGCCCTGCGTCGATTCACACGACGGTGGGCATACGCTAGACTGGCGTCCTTTTTTTGGCCGGTTGTCTGCCGAACCGGTGGTTCTGTGACGCTCAGAACCGCCAATTCTGTGACGAATCGCGCCGCAACTCCCCGGTTTCGTGTTTCAATTGCCTCATGGTCAGTTCCCTTAAAGAGCAGTACGCGTCGAGCCCGCTTTTCGGCCTGAATGCCGCCACGATAGAAGCCTTGTACGAAGTGTATCTGGACGACCCGGATAGCGTTTCGGCAAGCTGGAGACGCTATTTTCACTCGCTGGGCGAACGCGAGACTGAAACTCCTCACACACCTGTACGCAGGCATCTGGCTGAAAAATCAAGGCTTTTGTCGAGCAATGGCAAAGCTGCCCGGCTGCACCCGCCGGGACCTTCACCAGCCAGCGAGAAACAGGCGGCCGTTTCGCGGCTGATCCAGGTCTTTAGCCTGCGCGGCCACCAGATCGCCGACATTGACCCGCTGGGCCTCATGGAGCGGCCGACGCCTGGCGTCCTGAAGCTGGACTATCTCGGCCTTGGCGACGGCGACATGGATACCGAGTTCGTTACCGGTGGGCTGGCCGGCACCGGCAATCGGCGCATGAAGCTGCGTGACATCATTGCGCTGCTCAGGAAAATTTACTGCGGCAAAATCGGTGCTGAATTCGCCCACATTTCCCGCTCGAGGGAACGCCTGTGGCTACGCAAGCACTTTGAACAGGGCATCGTGTCCGGGGGGCTGTCCTCCGAGGAGCGCCTGTGGATTCTTGAGCAGTTAACGGCCGCAGAGGGCATAGAACGTTACCTGCACACCCGGTTCGTCGGGCAAAAACGCTTTTCTCTCGAGGGCGGTGAAAGCCTGATCCCGATGCTCGATGACCTGATTCAGCGCGGCGGCGAATCCGGTATCGACGAATTCGTCATTGGCATGGCGCATCGCGGGCGCATCAACGTTCTTGTCAATGTGCTCGGCAAGTCGCCGGAGCAACTGTTTGAGGAGTTCGAAGGCAATATAGACATCGACCAGATGAAGGGCTCCGGCGATGTCAAGTATCACAAAGGTTTTTCTGCCGACATGAAGACACCGGGTGGCAACGTGCACATCGCACTTGCGTTCAATCCGTCACACCTGGAGATCGTAAACCCGGTCGTGGAGGGTTCGGTGCGTGCACGTCAGCAACGACGGGGCGACCTCGAACGGCAGGAAGTCCTGCCGGTGCTGATCCATGGGGACGCCGCATTTGCCGCACAGGGTGTCGTTGCCGAAACCTTCCAGCTTTCGCAGACCAATGGCTTTCGAACCGGCGGCACGGTGCATATCGTCATCAACAACCAGATCGGCTTCACTACGAGCCGCCCCTCGGATGCCCGCTCGACTCCCTACTGCACAGATATTGCAAAGATGATCGAGGCGCCCATTTTTCACGTCAACGGCGACGACCCCGAGGCCGCGGTGTTTGTCACTCGCCTGGCGCTCGAATATCGCCAGAAATTCAAAAAAGATGTGGTGATCGATCTCGTCTGCTACCGGCGTCACGGGCACAACGAGGCCGATGAACCGAGCGCCACACAGCCGGTTATGTACGGCCGGATTCGCGATCAGGACTCGACCCGAACGCACTATGCTGACCGGCTGGTCGAGGCCGGTGTCATCGACGTCAATGGCGTATCCAGGTTGCAGGAAAATTATCGCGATCGACTCGACCGTGGTGAGCCGGTGCCGAAATCATCGCTTGGCCTTATCGGCAATGAATTCACCGTCGACTGGAGCCCGTATTTGTCAGCCGAATGGCACGATGAGGTCGATACCACTCTGAGTCCGGCGAAGGTGGCCGAACTAGCCAAAAAAATAACGGCTTTGCCCCCGGGCTTTGTATTGCACGGCCGGGTCCAGCGCATTATCGACGAACGTATACGCATGGGAGCCGGCGAGGTCGATATGGACTGGGGATTTGCCGAAACCATGGCTTACGCCGGCTTGATCGACGAAGGCTACGACTGCCGGGTGACCGGACAGGACACGGGGCGAGGTACCTTTTTCCACCGGCATGCTGTGCTGCATAACCAGCGCAATACGGAAGAATTCATTCCCTTGCAGACCATTTCGAAAAAACCTTCGGCTTTCAGAATCATTGATTCGCTGCTGTCGGAGGAAGCTGTTCTAGGCTTTGAGTACGGGTATGCAACGACGGAACCCGAAACCCTGGTTATCTGGGAGGCGCAGTTCGGCGATTTCGTCAATGGTGCCCAGGTCGTTATCGATCAATTCATCAGTTCCGGCGAAGCGAAATGGGGCCGGCTGTGTGGACTAACGATGTTTCTTCCGCACGGTTACGAAGGGCAGGGCCCCGAACACTCATCAGCACGGCTGGAACGGTTTCTGCAGCTCTGTGCCGAAAACAATATCCAGGTTTGTGTTCCGTCGACGCCGGCACAAATGTTTCACATGCTTCGACGGCAGATGCTGCGCCATTACAGAAAGCCATTGATCGTTATGACGCCAAAGAGCCTGCTGCGGCACAAGTTATCGGTGTCTCCGATAACTGAGCTCTCCAGCGGTCGCTTCGAGCTGATCATCCCCGACTCTGGCAAAAGCGATCGGGAAAAAGTGCAACGCGTCATCTTCTGCAGCGGCAAGGTGTATTACGACCTTTTTGAAGCACGCAGAGCGCAGAAAATCCAGGACGTTGCCATTATCCGCATTGAACAGCTCTATCCTTTTCCAATTCAGGAATATGCGGCGGAGGTGGCTGCCTATCCGAACGCCGAGAAAATCATCTGGTGCCAGGAAGAACCACAGAATCAGGGTGCCTGGTACCAGATTCGTCACCGCTTGCAGGAACCGCTCAACGATGCCCAGGAGTTGTATTATGCTGGCCGACCGGGCGCGGCAGCTCCGGCGGCAGGCCTGTTCAAAGTGCATTTGCATCAGCAGCAACTGCTCGTCGAAGCCGCACTCGGTACGAAAATAGAGGCGACAATATCGGATGATCCTGACCGGAAATCCGCCAGGAAGAAGCGGAAAAAGAAGAAGCGCGCATCCCGGACACGTGTCAAGGAACCAGGTAAGCAGTAATCGGACCCAGAAAAAATGAGTATTGAAATCAAAGTTCCAGCATTGCCCGAATCGGTAAGTGACGCGACACTGGTCGCATGGCACAAGAAAGCGGGTGACACGGTCTCCAGGGATGAGAACCTCGCCGATCTCGAAACCGACAAGGTGGTGCTTGAAGTACCGGCACCGTCGTCCGGAACCCTGAAAGAAATTCGTATCAAGGATGGCACCACGGTCACTGCCGGTGACGTGCTTGCGATTCTGGAGGAAGGCGAGAGCCAAGGCGCAAGTGCCTCCGGGAACGGAGCCGATGACTCCAGTCGTGAAAAGGACCAGGCGCCCGTGCAGAAATCCGCGCCGGAAGGCGATAACGAAGAAGCGAGTGATGAAGAAGAAGCGCCCGCTGTGGAAGATGCGAGCGGCGCCGGCGAAAGAGACTCTCCGGATCGCGGGAGCAGTGCAGACAAATTAAGTCCGGCTGTGCGCCGCTTGCTGGATGAACATGACCTCGATGCGACTGTTGTCATGGGCACAGGCCGGGACGGACGTATTACCAAGTCCGATGTCATGGATTACCTGAAAAGCCACGACGACGAAAACGTGACACCTGGCGATCGCCCGGCAAGAAGCGAACCGCAGACGCCTGCGGACGGTGCTTCCCGGAGTGAGAAACGTGTACCGATGACGCGCTTGCGCGCCCGCATTGCCGAACGCATGGTCGAAGCGCAGCAAAGCGCGGCTATGTTAACCACCTTCAATGAGATTGACCTGTCACGGGTCATGGAGCTCAGGAATCGATATAAGGAGTCGTTCGAGAAAGAGCATTCTGTGAAGCTGGGCTTTATGTCTTTCTTTGCCAAGGCATCCGTCGAAGCACTCAAAAAGTTTCCGGTCGTTAATGCGTCAGTTGAAGGTAAGGACATTGTGTACCACGATTACTTTGATATTGGCATTGCCGTGTCATCTGAACGTGGCTTGATGGTACCGGTCCTACGCGACGTTGATCGCCAGAGTTTCGCCGAGATCGAGAGTAACGTTGCCACGTTGGGTAAGAAAGCGCGAGACGGGACCATGAGCATGGACGACCTGACCGGTGGCACCTTTACGATTACCAACGGCGGCATTTTTGGCTCGTTGTTGTCCACTCCGATTCTCAATCCGCCGCAGAGTGCCATCCTCGGCATGCATGCCATCCAGGAGCGTCCGGTAGTAGTCGATGGCGAAATTGCCGTGCGCCCGATGATGTATGTCGCTGTTACCTATGATCACCGAATCATCGACGGCAAGGAGGCTGTGCAATTCCTGATCAGCATCAAGCAAGCGCTCGAAGATCCAAGCCGTTTGCTTCTGCAGTTGTGAATGCGGACAAGGGAGCAATTACGCAGAATGCAGATGGGAGCCGGGCATGTCCAGAAACTTTGATGTAATCGTGATTGGCGCGGGACCGGCTGGTTACATCGGCGCTATACGGGCCAGCCAGAACGGCATGAAAGTTGCGTGTATTGATGAATGGCAGAATCGTGACGGCAAGCATGCGTTCGGCGGTACTTGCCTGAACGCAGGTTGCATACCCTCGAAGGCGTTACTCGAATCGTCCGAACTCGTGCATCGCGCACAACACGAGTTCAGTAAACACGGTATAAAAGTCGGCGAGGTAGAAGTCGACCTTGCCGCAATGCAAAAGCGCAAGGATGGCATCGTCAAGCAGTTGACCGGTGGCATCGCAAGCCTGTTGAAAGCTGCCAAGGTAGAAGGCCTGGCCGGCCACGGCCGTCTCCTCGCCGGCAAAAAAGTCGAATTCACGAGCGTGTCGGGTGAGAAAGAAGTACTTGAGGCGCGCTATGTCATCCTTGCGACCGGATCCACACCCGTCGAGCTGCCGTCGGCGCCGTTTGACGGCGAGAAGATAGTTGATTCATGGGGGGCACTGGAATTTGACCAGGCTCCGGCTCGTCTCGGCGTGATCGGGGCCGGGGTGATCGGGCTCGAACTCGGCAGCGTCTGGAATCGCCTGGGCTCCGACGTGACAGTGCTGGAAGCAATGGATGATTTTCTGGCGGTTGCCGATCGTGATGTTGCAAAGGAAGCCGAAAAGCAGCTTAAGCGTCAGGGATTGTCGATTCACCTGGGCGCGCGACTGACGTCGGCCGATGCCGGGTCCAACGGGGTCACGGTCCACTACGAGGACAAGTCCGGCAAGCAAAAGCTGGAAGTCGACAAGCTCGTCGTCGCCGTCGGGCGTCGTCCGTTTACCGAAGGCTTACTCGACGACGATTGTGGTATCCAGGTCGACGATCGCGGCTTTATATCCGTCGACGATGAGTGCCGCACACGGGTTAAAGGCGTGTTCGCAATCGGCGATTGCGTCCGCGGGCCGATGCTTGCGCACAAGGGATCGGAAGAAGGCGTCATGGTGGCAGACCTGATTGCCGGTGAAATCGCCGAAATGAACTATAAAGTCATTCCGTTCGTAATCTACACCGCGCCGGAAATTGCGTGGGTCGGCCTCACCGAGCAGGCGGTTAAAGAAAGCGGCCGGGCATGCAAGATCGGGATATTTCCTTTCGCCGCCAGTGGCCGTGCCAAGGCCATGGAGCAGACAGCGGGCATGGTCAAGATTGTGGCCGCCAAGGACGACGACGAAATTCTCGGCGTGCACATTATCGGGCCGATGGCGGGCGAGTTGATTGCCGAGGCGGTGCTGGCCATGGAGTTCTCCGGCAGCAGTGAGGATCTGCAGCGCACGATTCACGCCCACCCCACGCTGGCCGAAGCATTACACGAAGCCGCACTCGCGGTGGACAACCGGGCCCTCAACAACGTCAACCGCTAGCAGTTCATTTGCTGCGGCAGGTGGCTCGAATCGGTCTCGACCGTAGGGAGCCTTTCCGACAAAGGACCTCCCGAAGACCAGGCCCTCCCGCAAACGCCGAATCAAAGGCCTTGAACCAGTGCGATTCCCTGGTCCCGATAATTCACCGATTCCAGGCTAGCTCTTGCGACGCACGGACGTGACGTTCGGCAACTGTTCCAGTTTGCTGATGACACGGCTCAGCGCAGCGAGCCCCGGTACCGAGATCTTCAGTTCCATAACGGCCTGCATGCGCTGTTTGTCGGTGCTGGTATTCGCGCTGTCCACGCTGATCTTCTCGTCCGCGAGGACGCTGCTGACATCCCGCAACA
>CAYVLL010000084.1:0-9904 GCA_964452235.1 uncultured Woeseiaceae bacterium | reverse complement strand
CGCATCGCGGCCGGCATCTGATCACGATGCGTACCGAGCACAAGGCGGTGCTGGATACCTTTACGGCGCTGGAACGGGACGGCTTCAGGGTCACCTGGCTATCGCCGGATGAGAACGGACTGCTCGCGGTCGCGGCGCTGGAAGCGGCATTCCGCGACGACACGCAACTCGTGTCGGTCATGCACGTCAACAACGAAACGGGCGTGATGCAGGACATCGAGGCCATAGGCGCAGCCTGCCGACGGCACGATATCCTGTTCCACTGCGATGCCGCCCAGTCGGCCGGCAAGCTGCCCATCGACCTTTCGCGATTGCCGATCGACCTGTTATCCCTGACCGCGCACAAATTTCACGGCCCGCAAGGCATTGGCGCGCTGTACCTGGCCGATCGCCCCGGTTGTCACATCCGAGCGCTCATGCACGGCGGCGGGCAGGAGCGTCGTTTGCGTCCGGGTACATTGCCGATACACCAGATCGTCGGGTTCGGCGCGGCGGCTGCGCTGTCGAGCGAGCGTCAAGCGGAAGACCTGGCTCACCTGCGGATGCTCAACGACCGCTTGTGGCAGGGCATAGGCTCATTGCCCGGCGTGCTGCGGAACGGCGCCGCGGAGCTGTCCTTTCCCGGCATACTTAATGTCAGCGCAGCCGCCGTTGACGGGGAAAGTCTGCTACTGGCGCTGGAGCCGGTCTGCGTGGCAAGCGGTTCCGCCTGCAATTCGCTGAGCGGGGAACCGTCCTATGTGCTGCGCGCGCTCGGCCGCGACGACCGGCTGGCACAAAGTGCCATCCGTTTCAGCTTCGGGCGCACCACGAGCGTCCGCGATATTGACTGCGCTATTGATAAATATCATATTGCAATCAATAAGTTGCGATCAATTGGCCCGGCTTGTGCGCGCATGGCCCTGTGAGCGTGGCCACGCTTCCCGGCGACTACAGCCCGCTGGTACTCGCGCATTTTGCGCAACCCGTCCATGCAGGCGACCTGCAAGCGCGGTATCCTGTCGAAGCGCGGGGCAAGGCAACTGAAGCGGGCGGCGGTTGTCAGATCCTGTTGACAGCGGGCACTGACGGCACCACGTTTCGCGAACTGCGCCACCGGGTCCTGGGTTGCCCGCACCTGATCGCTGCGGCCGAGGCGTTGTGTCGCAGGGCGGAAGGCCGAGCAGTCGCGACTGCGACATCGTTCGACCGGTCGGAACTGATGGCATTGCTGGATGTGCCTGTCGAGAAGTCGGGCCGAATACTGCTCCTCGAGGACGCCTGGCGAATGCTTTGCCAGGGACTCGAGTAGGGCGCAAGCCGGCAAATACGGCAACTGAATTAACGGAAGACCATAGGTAGCAAGGTAAGGGCATGGCGATTTCACTGACAGAACCGGCCGCGAGCCGGGTACGGCACTATCTCGACGCGCGCGGCAACGGGGTCGGCCTGCGAGTCGGTGTGAAAAAAACCGGATGCAACGGTTTTGCGTACGTGGTCAATTATGCGGACCGGATTGAAGCTTCGGATATCGTGTTCGAGGAAAAAGGCATCAAGGTCATCGTTGACCCCCGAAGTCTCGAGCTGATCGACGGCACCGAGGTCGATTTCGTGAAAGAAGGGCTCAACGAAGCGTTCCGTTTCCGCAATCCGAACATTTCCGGGGAATGCGGCTGCGGCGAGAGTTTCAGCGTCTGACCTGCCCTCCGTAGGCAGGGCCCGCACAGCCGCTGCACCTCCGCTGAGGCAATTTGCGGCAGGTTCTTGTAAAATCGTGCGTTTACGTGCGCCCGGCCGCCCGTTGCCTGGCGCAACCATCCATCCGAAAAATCAAGGGAACACCGTATGTCCGTGGAGCAGACGCTGTCCATCATCAAACCCGATGGCGTGCAAAAAAACCTGATCGGCGAAATTTACCGGCGCTTCGAACAGGCCGGTCTGCGCATTGTCGCCGCACG
Organism: uncultured Woeseiaceae bacterium; assembly: GCA_964452235.1. Lineage (GTDB taxonomy): Bacteria > Pseudomonadota > Gammaproteobacteria > Steroidobacterales > Woeseiaceae > IDS-8. The sequence continues at coordinate 7,967 of CAYVLL010000084.1, read as the reverse complement.
CATGCTGCACCTCAGTCGGGAACAGGCAGAGGGGTTTTATGCGGTCCACCGTGAACGTCCTTTTTTCCGCGACCTGGTCAATTACATGACCTCAGGGCCGGTGATGGTCCAGGCGCTGGAGGGTGAATCGGCAGTCAGTGTCAATCGGCAGATAATGGGAGCAACCAATCCGGCTGATGCCGATCCGGGCACCATTCGAGCAGACTATGCCGCCAGCATCGAGGAGAATGTGGTCCACGGTTCCGACGCCGCGAATACGGCAGCGCAGGAAATCGCCTTCTTTTTCAAAGATGGAATTTGCCCGCGGACGCGCTAGAGAACAGGTAATGACAACCAACGGCAAAATGCTGAACCTGCTCGGACTCCCGCAGCCGGAACTGGAAGCGTTCTTTGCCGGAATCGGCGAACGGCCGTTCCGGGCGCGTCAGTTGCTGCAGTGGATGCATCAACGCTACGTGCTCGATTTTGCCGCAATGACGGATCTGTCCAGGGAGCTTCGCAGTCGCCTGCCGGAGCTCGCCGAAATTCGCTTGCCGCGCGTACTGTCCGAGCAGGTGTCACGTGATGGCACCGTGAAGTGGTTGTTCGAATCCGGCGCGGGCCAGGCAGTCGAAACGGTTTTCATCCCGGAACCCGGAAGAGGCACTTTGTGTATCTCATCCCAGGTGGGCTGCGCGCTGGATTGCGCGTTCTGTGCAACCGGTGCACAGGGCTTCAATCGCAACCTGACAGCGGCGGAGATTATCGGCCAGGTATGCCACGCGGATCGCAGCCTGCCCCGGCGGCCGGACGGCTTGCCTGCTGTCACGAATGTGGTATTCATGGGTATGGGCGAGCCGCTGGCTAATTACCGCAACGTCCGGCTTGCCCTGGACCTGCTTATTTCAGATTTCGCCTATGGCTTGTCGCGGCGTCGGGTCACCGTGAGCACCTCGGGTATCGTGCCGCATATAGAGCGACTTGGCGACGAATGCAACGTGTCGCTGGCGGTATCGCTGCACGCCCCCGATGACGAGTTGCGCAATCGCCTGGTGCCGATCAACCGAGTACATCCTGTGGAGGAATTGCTGGACGCCTGCTGGCGCTACGCCGCAAGGCGCGCCAATCGCTTTATCACTTTCGAATATGTCATGCTGGCTGGCGTTAACGATTCGCCGGCGCAGGCGCAACAGCTCGCGGAGCGACTGCACAATCGCCCCGCCAAGGTAAACCTGATCCCGTTCAATCCGTTTCCGGGCAGCGAATTCCGGCGTTCCGCGCCGCCTGTCATCCGGCAGTTTCAGGAGCAGTTGCGAAAGCGCGGCGTCATAGCAACGACGCGACGCACGCGCGGCGAAGACATTGACGCGGCTTGTGGACAATTGGCAGGAAAAGTCAGCGATCGCGTACGGGTCAGATTGGGCGCAAAAAATACAGGAGTGGTTGCAGCATGAAAGCGGCGGGAAAATGGTCGGTTACGGGTGTATGCATACTGCTGTTGTCCGGCTGTGTCTCGACAACGTCGGGCGTACGTTCCGTGGAATCCAACGACGACAATGCCGCGCACCAGTATTTTCAGTTGGGCGCGCGATATTTTCGCAGCGGCAACTACGATCTCGCGCGCGAGCGGTTGCAGAGAGCAATCCAACTCGATCCGCGCATGGCCATTGCCCATTCCACGCTGGCTTTAACCTATGAGCAATTGGATAACGTGCGGCTTGCCACCGAACATCATGCTCTGGCGGTGCGCTACGGGCCGCGTGATTTCAACGTGCGCAACGCCTACGCAGTATTCCTGTGCGGTCAGGCGCGCTACGACGAAGCGCGGGAGCAGTTCGCTCGTGCTGTCGAGATACCCGAGAATGACAATGCTGAAATCATGCTGACCAATGCCGGTGTGTGTATGTCGCAGAAGCCCGATTACCAGCAGGCGGAGGAGTTTTTCCGGGAGGCGCTGGTACGCAGGCCGAACTACGGCGAAGCGCTTTTGCAGTTGACGGACCTGAAGTACCGTACCGGGGAATACCTGCAGGCACGTGCCTTCGTGCAGCGCTTCCTGGCATCGAACAAAGCGACACCCGATGCCTTGTTCCTCGCCGTCCAGATAGAACGCGAACTGGATGACAATCGGGCCAGTACCGATTATGCCAACCAGCTGTTGCGGGAGTTTCCCGAGTCCCGCGCGGCCCGCCAGGTCCTGAGAGACCGGTAGCGCGCCGGCTTTCTGGTGAAATCATGTCGGATGATTCGCAACAGTCGACTGGTACCAGCAACGACGGTCCCGTAGCGGGCGAGCGTCTCGCTGCGGCACGACGGGCGCGCGAAGTTTCACTGCACGATGTTGCAAAGGAACTGCACCTCGACGAACACAAGGTCGTGGCGCTGGAACAAAACCGGTTCGAGATCCTCGGCGCGCCGGTATTTGCCAAGGGTTACCTGCGCAAGTACGCCGAACTGGTTGAAGTGCCGGTCGATGACATCATCGCCGATTACTATCGCTTGAATCGCTCCTCCGTCACCCCGCCATTGATTACCTCCCGGCCGCGGAATCAGCGCCAGTTTTCTCCCATGCCCTGGCTGATCGGCCTGGTCGTTCTGTTGCTCGTGTCGCTGGTACTCTGGTGGTGGTTCGCAGCCGGCGCTGAGTGGTTCGCGGAGCGGGATGCACCGTCAAGGTCCGAAACCGTTGCAACGGACGGACTGCGTTTACCGGCCCGCAGCACGCAATCAACCGTCGAACTACCAGTGCAGCAGCAACCACAGGCCGAGGCTCCGGGGGAAGAACCACCTGTCCTGGAACCGGAAGTGGTTACACCCGACCTGCAACAAGCGCCGGCCGCGCAGGAACAACCGGCTGTACGCAGCCCGGCTGCCCCAGCCGCGACCACGCCTGCCACGGTCGCGGGCGCCGATGGACTGCAATTGCGCCTTGCGTTCAGCGGTGACTGCTGGACCGAAGTCACCGACGCGGCGGGTCGCCGTCTTTATTTCGGGCTCGGTGCGGCAGGAAATGAAATCACCGTTGCCGGCGACGCGCCTTTGCGCGTATTGCTTGGCAACAGCAACAACGTGTCGGTATTTGTCAACGGAACAAGGTATCCGATTCCTGCGTCGGCGCGCCGTGGCGACACAGCCAGACTGACACTGACTGACCGCTGATTTCTCACGGTGACGCTCAAAGCAATCAGAGGTATGAACGACATACTGCCGGAGGCCGCAGCCGTCTGGCGTTACGTGGAAACCGAAGTTCGCGATATCGTCGAGTCTTACGGGTACAGCGAAATTCGCTTGCCGATAGTTGAGTACACGGACCTTTTTCGACGGTCGATCGGCGAGGTAACCGACATCGTCGAGAAAGAGATGTATACCTTCCCCGACCGCAACGACGAAAGCCTGACATTGCGTCCGGAGGCAACCGCGGGCATCGTTCGCGCCGGCATCACCAACGGCTTGTTGCACAACCAGCGGCAGAAACTTTGGACTGCCGGTCCCATGTTTCGCTATGAGAAACCGCAAAAAGGCCGCTATCGCCAGTTTCACCAGATCGATGTCGAGGCGCTCGGGTATGCCGGCCCGGATGTCGATGCCGAGCTGATTCTCATGTGCGCCCGAATCTGGTCGCGATTGAAACTCACGCGTTTGACGCTGGAGATCAATTCACTCGGCAATCCGGACGCGCGCCGGCGCTATCGCGAGGAACTGGTCGACTGGTTCTCGAGCGTCAAATCACAACTGGATGAAGACAGCCTGCGCCGTCTCACATCCAATCCGCTGCGCATTCTCGACAGCAAGAATCCCGAAATGGCGGAACTCGTTGCGGCCGCGCCCGTAATGCTCGACTATCTGGACACCGAATCCGCTGAACATTTCGACCAGCTCAAATCAATGCTCGAAGCGGCGGATGTACCCTACCAGGTCAACCCACGCCTGGTACGCGGCCTCGATTATTACAACCGGACGGTTTTCGAGTGGGTAACCGACGCGCTCGGCGCGCAAGGGGCCGTCTGTTCCGGGGGACGCTACGACGGCCTGGTCGAGAAACTGGGCGGGCGGGCAACGCCGGCGATCGGCTGGGCCATGGGGGTGGAGCGCCTGGTCGCCCTGTTCGAGGCCAGCGGCGGCAGTGCAACGCCGCGAGTGCCCCAGGTGTTCGTGGTGGCCGTGGGCCAGGCGGCGCTCGAAATCGGCATGAGCATCGCGGAGCAATTGCGCGATGCCCGGCCCGCTATACTCGCCGAACTCAATCTCGGCGGCGGCAGCTTCAAGGCACAACTGAAGCGTGCAGACCGCAGCGGCGCTCACTATGCAGTGATCCTCGGTGACAGCGAGGTCAGCGAACGCCGGGCAGGTTTGAAACCTTTACGGCAGGGTGAGGACCAAGAAAGCGTAGCTTTCGATCGGCTGGCGGCGGTTCTTGGTGAGCGCCTGGCTCGAATGGCGGACTAGGGTTGCTGTGCACAAGCCCGATCGTGCGACTGTAGGAGCCCGCATCGCGGGCGATCAGGCGGTGATCGCCCGCGATGCGGGCTCCTACAGAAAGAGACCTACGACTTGTGCGGAGTCTCCCTGGAGGCAGCACAGCAACCAGGCAGTTACACATATAAAGGCAAACAAAGGCAACAAGCGTGGATGATCTTTCAGAAAAGGAACAGATTGAGGCGATCCGGTCGTGGTGGCAGGTTAACGGACGCTACATCATCAGTGGCATTGTTCTTGGCATCGCCCTGTTGGTCGGCTGGAATTACTGGAATGCGCAGCAACGGCAAGCCCAGTTTGAGGCGTCGGCACTCTTCGAAGCATTGCTGGTCTCGGTTAACGACAATGCGGTGGCAGCTGCCGAGACCACTGCGGCGCGTTTATACGATGAATACGCCAGAACCCACTACGCATTGCAAAGTCATCTTGCAATGGCGCGCCTCTATATGGATGCCGGACGTGACGAAAACGCCGCCGAGGAACTGCGTTCATTGCTGGCAAAGCAAAGGGATGCGGAGATGGCACACGTCGCACGCCTGCGTCTCGCCAGGATTCTGCTTTACCAGGATAAGCCGCAAGAAGTGGTCGACCTGCTGCAGGGGTATGCTGACTCCGCTTTCGCTGCCCGCTACAACGAAACGCTCGGGGACGCCTTTGCGGCGCTGGGACGAATCGAGGATGCATCCGTCGCCTACACGGCAGCCCTTGCCGACAACCCGAACATTCCGACCGTGGATCGTAACTTTGTGCAGATGAAGATCTACGATTTACCTGACGTTGCGGTGAGCGATGCATTGGAAGCTGATGTAGCGGAATCTGCATCGGTCGACGACCCGGCACAGAATGGGGGTCGCGAGTGAAGCGATCGCGAACAGTGTCCAGGTTATTGCTCGGCCTGTTGCCGGTCATGCTGGCGGGCTGCGGCATTTTCGGTGGCGACAAGGACGAGTCACTGGCGCCGCAGAAGCTGCAGGATTTCCAGCAAACCCTGCCGGTTAAACGCGCCTGGTCGGCAAAGCTTGGCGATGGCTCGGAGTATTTGCGCCTGGCGCTGTCACCGGACGGCAACCAGGAGCGAATCTACGCGGCCAGCCGGGACGGAGTGGTCAGCGCTTTCGAGCCGGCGACGGGCCGCCGCCTGTGGCGCACCGAACTCAAGCTGCCTTTGTCGGCCGGCCCGGGCGTCGGTGCCGATACCCTGGTCGTTGCCGGCAGCAGCGGCGATATCGTCGCGTTGCGCACCGGGGATGGCTCGCAGATATGGCGGACGAACATCGGGCGCGAAACACTCGCCAAGCCGCTCATCACCGGCGGCGAGGTCGTCATTTACAGTATTGACGGTACGCTGCGAGTCCTCAATCGCTTCAACGGAAATGAGCGCTGGTCGATCGAACAGACCTTGCCGCCTCTGACACTCCGCGGCACCTCGTCACCGGCCATCGTTGGCCGAACGGTGATTGCCGGATTCGACAACGGCCGACTCGTGGCAACGAACATGGACGATGGAACGCCGATTTGGGAGGTGGTGCTATCGCCACCGACCGGCCGCTCGGACCTCGAACGTCTCGCCGATGTCGACGGGCCTGTCGCGGTCGTCGGGCAGGACATTTACGCGAGCGCTTACCAGGGACGTCTTGCGGCACTGGCGGCGGAATCGGGGCAAGCGCTCTGGACTCGTGAAATTTCGACCTATGTTGGTGTGGGTGCGGATTCGCAGAACGTTTACGTGGCGTCCGATACCGGCGAAGTGCTGGCATTGTCGCGAGCTAATGGCAATGAACGCTGGCGCAACGACGCGTTGTTACGACGCGGACCCACCACCGTTGTGCCATACGATGACAGCGTTGTCGTCGGTGACTTCGACGGCTACGTGCATTTCTTCAGCAAGGCCGACGGATCGACGGTGGCGCGTGTTCGAGTTGGCAAAGGAATGCTCTCGGGACCGCCCGTGGTAATCGGCGACAGGCTCTACGTACAGAGCGAATCCGGCCGACTTGAAGTCTTCGTTATCGATCGGCCGGAACGATCGGACGACACCTGAGCACTCGTGGCGTCAGCCCATGCTGCCAGTAATCGCACTCGTAGGGCGGCCGAATGTCGGCAAGTCGACTCTTTTCAACCGGCTGACTCGCAGCCGTGACGCCCTGGTAGCGGACTACCCGGGCCTTACCCGCGATCGTCAATACGGCTTCGGCAAACTCGGGCCGTTGCCCTACCTGGTGGTCGATACCGGCGGCGTCGCCGGCGGAGAAACCGGCATCAGTGAACTGATGGTGCAGCAGTCCGTGCGCGCCTTGCAGGACGCTGATGTCGCGATCGTCCTGGTGGACGGACGCAGCGGGCTTACTGCTGCAGACCAGCACGTGGCCGCACTCGCGCGGCAACATGCAAAGTCCGTGTTCCTGGTCGCCAACAAGGCAGAGGGGCTTGACCCGGATATCGCAGCCGCCGAATTCCATGCGTTGGGACTCGGCGATCCGGTCGCCATATCGGCGGCCCACGGCGATCGTGTCAGTGCGTTGATGGACCACATTCTGGCGCCTTTCGCCCTGGCGCATGGTGGTGAGGAACCGCACACCGAACCGGTCGACGACGATTCCGGGCGCGAGGCGCCGCAGGATCGCACGCTGCGAATAGCCGTTCTCGGGCGCCCCAATGTGGGCAAATCGACACTGGTCAATCGACTGCTCGGCGAGGAGCGGCTCGTCGTATTCGACCAGCCGGGCACGACGCGGGACAGTGTTGCCGTGCCCTTCGAGCGCGACGGACGCAACTACATCCTCGTCGATACCGCCGGCGTGCGTCGCCGCGCACGTGTCGAGGAGGGGATTGAAAAGTTCAGCGTCATCAAGGCGCTGCAGGCCATGGAAGAAGCGCACGTGGTAATCAGTGTGCTGGATGCACAGGACGACATCACCGAACAGGACGTAAGCCTGCTGGGACTTATCGTGGAGCGTGGTCGCGCGCTCGTCATTGCTGTCAACAAGTGGGATGGCCTGAATGCGGATCGCCGTCGTCATATTCAGGAACAACTTGAGCGACGCACGCCATTCGTGGACTTCGCCGAAAAGCTGACCATTTCTGCTTTACACGGAACCGCGGTCGGCGACCTGTTGCCAGCCGCCCAACGCGCGTACCGGGCGGCTACGCGTGACCTAACGACCCGTGAGCTCACCGGGGAACTGGAAGACGCTGTGCGAGCGCATGAGCCGCCGCTGGTACGCGGTCGCCGCATACGTCTGCGCTATGCGCATCAGGGCGGGCGCAACCCACCGGTCATCGTAATTCACGGCAACCAGACCGAGCGCCTGCCGGACGCGTATCGCCGCTACCTTGTGAACCGGTTTCGCAAGGCTTTCAAGCTGAAGGGCACCCCGGTGCGACTGGTCTTTAAAACCGGCGAAAACCCGTTCAAGGGTCGCCGCAACAAGCTGACGCCGCGCCAGCAATTGAAACGCAAACGCCTGATGAAGCACGTTCGCCGCTAGCCGGTCAGGGATATGATCGCCCGT